>JBLIDI010000108.1:0-12148 GCA_047634075.1 Akkermansiaceae bacterium | reverse complement strand
GAGTTGATCGATCTCGAATTTGGTAGTGGCGGTCCGGATTTCAAGACTCCGGGTGACCGCATCACGAGGGGAGCAAATATGAGGAGAGTTCATGACCCGCCTAACTTGGGCATTTTAGGGTAAATGTTTAGCGGAAATGGAAAAACGCCCTAGCCATGGGCTTTCAAGCCCTTGCGAAACAAACGCCCTGCGTCAACGAGCCTCTCCGCAAGCTGGTTGTCGACAAGGCGACGCAGTTCTTCTACCGCTATCGGCCGCTGAACACGTTCTACTACACGGGTGGTCGCAACAAATCGTATGGCTAGCTCGATTTCCTTCCGGCGATGCGGAACTTCGATCTCATGGTGAAGAATCGGGACAAGGCGATTCATGCCACGGTTTCGACCGGCAAGTTGACCGAGTCCGACGACTCCAATCTTCCAGTGCTTGATGATGTTGTCATGGCGCGGGGAGCGAACGAGTTTTTATCGCCTGCGAATGAGCAGAAAGCTTTCAAAGTGGATCCCCGCTTTGAGGTCAATTGTTTCGCTTCGGAGGAAGATTTCCCCGAGATGGCCTGTCCGATAGAAATGCGTTGGGACAATCGAGGTCGGCTTTGGGTTTCGACTTCGGTGACTTATCCGCATGTTTATCCGGGGCAGAAGCCGCGCGATAAGATCATCATTCTTGAGGATACGGATCAGGATGGGAAGGCGGATAAGTGCACGACTTGGGCGGATGATTTACATATTCCGCTCTCCTTTGTCCTGGATGGAAGTGGTGGGGTTTATTGTTCGGAGCAACCGCATCTGACTCACCTGACCGATCAGGATGGCGATGGGAAGATGGATCATCGTGAGATTGTTTGGACGGGGTTTGGGTGTGAGGATTCGCACCATTCGCTGCATGACTTTACTTGGACGCCGGGTGGGGACTTGATGTTTCGGGAGTCGATTTTTCATCACAGTCAGATTGAAACGGTTTATGGGCCGGTTCGGACGCAGAATTCATCGTGGTTTCTTTACAAGCCGCAGACGCGGAAGTTGATCGCGTTTGGTTCTTATCCCAATACGAACCCTTGGGAAGTGACTTTTGATAAGTGGGGGAATCATGTCGCTTCTCACCCGGTTTTTTCCTCGACTTTTCATGCCACGAATCCAGCGTTTCCTCGCGATCATCGGGTTGGAAATGGCTTCCAGCAGGAGGCGGGGCAGCATCCTCACGCGAAGGGGATGCAGGCTTACTCGGGAACGTGTGGGCATGGCTTCGTGACGCATGATTTTTGGCCGGAGGGGATGCAGGGTGGCTTTATCAAAGCGCGCTATAAGCCGACGAATAAAATCGAGTTTCACAAGTGGATTGAGAAGGAAGATCACTTTGCGGAGGAGTTTCAGTTCGATCTCATCTTTTCGACTAACCTTTCGTTCATTCCAGTTGATTTGAACTTTGGGCCGGAGGGCGCGTGTTACATTTGCGATTGGTATAATCCCGTGAAGGGACACGCGCAGTATTCGCTGAGAGATCCGCGCCGCGATCGGAAGGCGGGGAGGATTTGGCGCATCGTGCCGAAGGGGGCGAAGTTGGCTGAGCCTCCGAAGATTGCGGGGGCCTTAGTTCCTGATTTGATAAGTTTGCTCAAGTCTCCCCACTTACGCACCCGTGAGTTAACGAAGCTTGAGATTAGAAACCGGAAATATGAGGCAGGCGTGACAACTACGATGCCTCTACAACTCGTATTAGATCTCGCTCATGAGACTGAAGGATCAATTAATCTATTTCAGAAACTCGAAGTTGTGCGGGTCCGTCAATCGTTCGGTAGTTCCGATCCTGAAATGCTGGAGAGTTTGATCTATGCTGAGGATCATCTCATTGCCGCTGCGGCCTTCAAACTCCTGCGTTTTTCAGGGATTTCATCTCGAGGCGATTTTGAAAAATTTCTCAACTATGGTGCAAGTCATTCCTCCCAGCATGTTCGTCGTGAAGCCGCGATTTGCGCTTCATACTTGGGGCTGAATTTTGAAGACCCGAGGATCCTTCTTAAAGCGATTTATCCGGTCCTTGATCAACCCGCTGGGGTTCATCTTTCGTATGCGATTCGGTCGGCCTTTATGTCGGATGCTTTGAAGCCTCACTGGCCGTCGGGCACGGCGGAGAAGTTAGCGAAGCTTTCTAAGAATGTTCCGTTCGGGGCGGAGAAACTGACGAAGGCAGAGAAGAAATTCGACCGTCAGAAAGGACTGCAGACGGTCAAGATTGGAACCGTTCCCGAGCGGCTTCTTTATACCAAAGAGAAGTTCACGGTGAAGGCCGGAAAGCCAGTGAAGCTTGTTTTTAGTAATCCTGATGTCACCGAGCACAACCTGCTCATTTTGGATCTAGAAGCTTCGGTCGAAGAAATAGGAATGGCGGCCAATGAGATGGCCAAGTCACCGCAAGGTGCGAAAAAGCACTACCTCCCGGACGACAAACGGATCCTACATGCCACCAAACTCTTGAAAGTAGGAACGACAGAGACTCTCCGATTCCAGGCTCCTTCCAAGTCTGGCAACTATCCCTTTGTCTGCACCTTCCCGGGGCACTGGACGATTATGAAAGGGGTGATGACGGTGGAGTAGGAGGCTACTTCATTGCGCCCGGTTTGGGCTGGCCGGGAAGAGGGGTGTGTGATTTTCCAATGAGACCCATCATCTCTTTCACCAATTCGGGTTTCTCTTTTGCGAGATTGGTCTTCTCGAAGGGATCCTTTTCGAGATCATAGATTTCGAGCGCGCTCATCTTGGAGGGCGTGCTTTTTTTACCCTTTTTGAACTGGCGGTAAGCCTTCCACTTTCCTTTGCGGAGAGCTTGCGAATAGAGATATTGTTGATCACCTTTGCAGAATTCAAAGTAGAGGAACTCGTGCTTCTTTTGTTGGTCAGTCTGGCCTTTGAGGAGGGGGAGGAAGGAAAGACCATCGACTTGTTCCGGGGTGGGTTGGCCGGTGAGGTCGGCCATGGTGGGGAGGATGTCCCAGAAGGCGCTGAGGTGATCAGTGGTGCGGTTTGGCTCGATGAGGGCGGGCCAGCGGGCCAGCATGGGAGTGCGGATCCCGGCTTCGTGCATGTCACGCTTCATGCCGCGGAGGCCTGCGGTGGAGTTCCAGAAATCGGGATTGTGCCCGCCTTCGCGATGTGCCCCGTTGTCGGAGGTAAAGATGATGAGGGTATTGTCATCGAGGCCATAGTGCTCAAGGAGGGCGAGGATGTCGCCGACTTGGTTATCGAGATTCTCGATCATGGCCGCGAATCCAGCGATGGGATTGATGACGTCGGGCGTCTTTTCTGTCGGATTACCACCGACTCCGTACTTCCCAATGACCTTGTCGAATTCGGGGAAGACCTTACGCCACTTTTCGTGGAGTTCCTTGGGTGCATGCATGGCCGCGTGGGGAACGGCGGTGGGGATGTAGCAGAAGAAGGGCGTCTCGGATTTGGCGTTGGACTCAATGAACTGGAGGGCGTGGTTCATAATGACGTCATGGACATATTCCCCCTTCTTAAGTGGGATCTCTTTGCCGTTGTGAACGTAGCTTGTTGGATAGTAGGTGTGGGCAATCGTCTGGCTTTTCCAACCACAGAATTCATCGAATCCGTGGGTCAGGGGATTGGCATTGCCCTCGACATGGGTCCAGCCGAGTCCCCACTTCCCGTAAGCGCCGGTGGTGTATCCGGCCGCTTTGAAGACTTCCGGGAGGACGATGAGCTTGGGATCGAGAGGAGCCACTTTATTCTCGGTGACATTACCGCGGAGGTAGACTTTTCCGGGGTGTTGGCCGGTCATAAGGACGGCGCGGGAGGGGCTGCACACGGTGTTGCCGGAGTAGTGGGCGGTGAACTTGAGGCCCTCGTTGCCAATCCGATCAATATTGGGAGTCTTAAATTTCTTCTGTCCGTAGATCGAGAGGTCGCCAAGACCGAGGTCATCGGCGAGGATGTAAATGACATTGGGCTTTTTTGCGCCCAAGAGGAGACCGGGGGCGAGAAGGATTGAGAGGAAGAGCTTCTTCATAGCGGGGAGCTTTTCTTAATTGAGGGCAGTCGTCCAGCTATTCCGAAACCTTGGGAATCCGATTGTCGGTGAACTGGGGCGGTCGAAAGGATGCCCTCTTGGAATGTGCTCCTTTCTGAGGATCTTTCCGGACGATCAGCGGTTATGAGGCTCTGGAGAGTCCGCGGCGGGGAACAGACGGGACGCCCGTGCTACCCTTAGGAGTCTTGGCTGTCAAAGTGGAGGAGCTTCTCGTGGCGTTCGCGGATGAGTCGGACGACGAGGGCGGTCCAGCCGGTTTGGTGGGAAGCTCCGAGGCCTTTGCCCGTTTCGGCGTGGAAATATTCGTGGAAGAGGAGATGTTCATCCCAAAGTGGGTTGCCACGATGAGGATGATGCATTCCCACGAAATGCCGTGAGCCATCGGGGCGGGGCATGAAGATTTTGATGAGGCGATCACAGAGGTCGATGGAGATTTCGCGAAGGGTCAGAAGTTCTCCCGAACCGGTGGGATACTCGATGGTGAAGTCATCACCGTAAAAGTAGTAGTAGCGCTCGAGTGCCTCGATGAGGACGAAGTTGGTGGGGAACCAGATGGGGCCACGCCAGTTGGAATTTCCGCCAAACATTTCGGTGGTGGATTCGCCCGGGGTGTATTCCACGCTGTAGGATTGTCCGTGGGTTTCGAAGGTGAAGGGATCCTTACGGTGGGCCTTACTGAGGGAGCGGATGCCGAAGTCCGAGAGGAATTCGTTGCGATCGAGCATGCGGGTCAGAGTCGCGCGGAGCTTGTCTTCGTCCGGGATGGAGATGAGCCAGCGGTCGGGATTTTTTTCCCCTTCGACGTGTCGGAATTGCACATACTTCGCGATGTCCGGGCGGTTATTGATGAACCACTCCATGCGTTTCTTGAATCCCGGGAGGGTATCAATCTGTGACTGCTTCAGCACGGTGGTGGCCATGATGGGAAGGAGTCCGACCAGTGATCGTGTCTTGAGGGGGATGGAATGGTCACCGTCAACGACGAGTTGGTCATAGTAGAATTTGTCCTCCTCATCCCAGAGGCCACTCCCTCCGAGGGTGTTGATGGCATCGCAAATCTCGATATAATGCTCGAGGAATTTTGAAGCAATGTCTTCGTAAGCCGGGCGCTGTTGGGCGAGTTCCAGCGCGATGGAAAGCATGGTGAGGCAGAAGGAGGCCATCCAGGCTGTGCCATCGGCCTGATTCAGTTTGCCGCCACCGGGGAGGCCGTGGGAGCGATCAAAGATCCCGATGTTATCAAGACCGAGGAAGCCTCCCCCGAAGACGTGCCGGCCTTCGGCGTCCTTTCGGTTGACCCACCAGGTGAAGTTGAGGAGGAGTTTTTGGAAGGCGCGCTCGAGGAAGTCGAGATCACGGCTGCCTTTCTTGTCGGCGATTTTGTAAACCCGCCAAACCGCCCAGGCGTGGACAGGAGGGTTGACGTCGGAGAAATTCCACTCGTAAGCCGGGATCTGACCGTTGGGGTGCATGTACCATTCGCGCAGGAAAAGGAGGAGCTGGTGTTTCGCGAAGTCCGGATCAATGGTGGCGAAGGGGATCATGTGGAAGGCGGTGTCCCAGGCGGCGAACCAGGGATATTCCCATTTATCGGGCATTGAGAGAATGTCGCGGGCGTAGAGGTGTTCCCAACTACTGTTTCGGCCGTACTTCCGGGTGTCCTCCGGGTGTGGGGAGTCTTTGCTGCCCTTGAGCCAGTCATCGATGATGTAGTAGTAGAATTGCTTGGTCCACAGAAGCCCGGCATAGCCTTCGCGGAAAACCTTCTGTTCTTCCGGAGTTGTTTGATCCGGGATAATGGCGTCGTAGAATTCATCAGCCTCGGCGATGCGTTGTTCGAAAACTTCTTCGGCACCCTCGAGACCGGATAAATTGGAGCCGGAGGCGTTGAGACGACAGATGACGGTGACCGTTTTTCCGGCAGGAATCTGCGCGATAAAATGGGCCGCAGACTTGGTGCCTTGTTCGTCGGGCGATACCGCGGCGGGGTTCTTCTCGATGATCAGTTTATGAAAGGCGTCTTTAAGATGCTTGGCATAGTTTCTGGTTCCAAAGAGCGATTGGTTGTCACTTTCGTTTTCGGTGAAGATCCAGCAGTTCTCTAAACCATCGGAGGTGGCGTGGAATTCAAAGTCACCCAGTTCTTCGTGCGAGAGGTTGAGGTGATCTCCCTCCATCTTGATGGTGGGCTTCTCCAGTCCGGCATCTTCGCCGGTGCCCTTACGCCAGGTATTGCGAAACCAAACGGTGGGCAGAAGGTGTAGTGGGGCGCTTTCAGGACCGTGGTTGGTCGCGGTGATCCGCCAGAACAAGTCGTTGTCATTACGCTTGGCAACTTCTTGGACCACGTCGAAAAAGCGGTCCTCATTGAACACTCCGGTGTCTTCGAGTTCATACTCGCTCTCATCCCGGCCGCGTCTTTCGTTCTCGGACGAGAGATCGCTGTAAGGAAAACGTTGATGGGGGTAGCGATAGAGGGCTTTGGTGTAGGAGTGGGTCGGTGTGCTGTCTTTGTAATAGTAGCACTCCTTGACATCCTCTCCGTGGTTTCCTTGGTGGCCGGTCAGGCCGTAAAGTCGTTCTTTGAGGATGGAATCGTGGCCATTCCAGAGAGCGATTGAAAAACAGAGTCGGCATTTGCGGTCACACCATCCTTGCAAGCCATCTTCGCCCCAGCGATAGGCGCGGCGGCGGGCGTCGTCATGGCTAAAGGCATCCCAGCTATTGCCATCTGCCGAATAATCCTCGCGGACAGTTCCCCACTGGCGTTCAGAAAGATAAGGACCCCAGCGCTTCCAGTTGGCGGTGCGATCACGATCTTCCTGAAGACGTTGTTTTTCGGAATTCACGCGAGGAAACTAGCAGAGAATCACGATTTTGTGTGAATTGTTCGCTTCGTTTTTCTAGGTGCCGCAGAAGGTGGCGCAGACCACTTCCTCCGGGCGTGGAGGGGCCTGGTATTTCGCAAATTCTGGCTGCTTTTGGTAAGGCTGCCGGAGCACTTTCAGGAGTTCATGGAAAGGCCTGAAGTTGTCGTTCTTCGCGGACTCAATCACTTCCTCGAGGCGGTGATTCCGGGGGGTGAAAATCGGATTCATGGTATTCATGAATGAGACGTCGGGTTTTCCGGCGGCCTGCCAACGATCGTGCCATTTTTGGGCGAGGGCTTCGTCCTTAAATTGAGAAGTGAAGGCTTCCTCACCGTCGCCGAGGCTGCGGAAGACGAGAGTGAAGTCGGCTTGTTGATCGGCCATGAGGTCGAGGAGTGCCTGAATGAGTTCTTCGTCTTTATTCTCGGGAAGGCCGATCTTTTTGGAGAAGATCTCGAGGTGGGCCGCTTTGAAGAGGTTGGGAAAGTTTTCGAGTTCGGCCTTGGCCAATTCGACGGCTTTTTCCTCGTTGTCATCAATGAGGGGGAGGAGGGCTTCGGCGAGGCGGGTGAGGTTCCACTGCGCGATGCCAGGCTGATTGGCGTAGGCGTAGCGGCTTTGGCGATCGATGGCGCTAAATTTTTGTGCTGGATCAAAGTGGTCCATGAAGGCGCAGGGACCGTAGTCGATGGTTTCGCCGGAAAGGCTCATGTTATCGGTGTTCATGACGCCGTGGATGAAACCGACTCCCATCCATTTCGCGACGAGTTCGGCTTGGCGGGCGATGACATTTTGGAGGAGACCAAGCGCGCCGATTGCTTCGGGGTAGTGACGTTGCGTGGCGTAGTCGACGAGGTCCTTTAGGCTTTCGGTGTCTCCACGTGCGGCGAAGAACTGCGCGGTCCCGATACGGAGATGGGAGCTCGCGACGCGGGTAAAGATCCCGCCTTTTTCGGGCGCTTCGCGTAGGACTAATTCGCCACTTAAGACGGCGGCGAGGGCGCGCGTGGTGGGGATGCCCATGGCGTGCATCGCTTCCGAGACGAGGTATTCGCGGAGAACGGGACCGAGGGCGGAGCGGCCATCGCCACGGCGTGAGAATGGGGTGGGGCCGGCGCCTTTGAGCTGAACGTCCTTGCCGGCGATTTCGCCGAGGAGGATGGCGCGGCCATCGCCGAGTTGGGGGGAGAAACCACCGAACTGGTGCCCGGCGTAGGCCATGGAAAGTGGTTCGGCTCCGTCGGGAATGGCATTGCCCGCGAGAACGGCGAGGCCTTCCGCGCTGCGAAGGAAGGCGGGATCGATGCCGAGCTCTTTTGCGAGGTCGTCATTCGCCACAATGAGGGAAGGTTGGAGGACCGGAGTGGGGTTGACCTTTTCAAAAAAAGGAGCAGGGAGATTCGCGTAGGTGTTTTGGAAAGGGAGAACCATGAGAGAGTCTAGGGCAGATTGAAAAAGAGACCACAGAAGGAGCGGAAAGAGGAGAAGGTTTTGGAATTTGTAGGGAAAAGGCCCACGGGGGAAGCTGCGCCCTTGAATGCGGAGTTGACCTAGGCCTGGCGGATGAGGTCTGACCGAGTGTCAGAGATGAAGGCTCTGACAAGGAGCCGAAGGATTGCCTGGTATCCGACGATGATGGCTACGAAAATCCCACCTGTCATAGATAACCAAGGAGCGCCAGCGCCTTGGAAGATCGTGATGAAGAAGACGCTACTCCCGATGGTGAATAGAATTCCCAAGGTGATGACAATCTCAATCATGACGACCCAACCCCGACCTCTGTTGTTATGTGGTGCCCAGCCATTGATGCTGGAGTTCCAAAAGTGAAGCCAGAAGACATGGAGAATGAGGAGAAGTGCGACGAGCAGGTTGGCCGGGAGACTTTGGAGGGTGGCCTCCGAGGCATGATAAATCAGGGGGGCGACGGCGAGGGTCAGCGCCATCAGGAGCCAACGGCAAAGGCCTTCTTTCCACATGAGTTTTTCGAGAGCGGTCAGGCTCAAGGGGAGAGTTTGGAAACGCGCGGCGGTGGCCTGCGGGCCGATGGCAATGGCATGAAGATACCGGGTTGGTGCTGAAGTGCAGAGACCGGTGAGCAAGGTCATGGCAATGAGTGATAGCAATGGGGCGACAATGCGAATGGTTCCGATCGGTGGTGGCCAGTTGAAGCGGGTCAACCAGAGGACCAGAAGGAAAACGAAGGTCGTCTTAATCCAAGCGGATAGAAAGTTGGCGGATTGACCTCCGACAGCTCGAAGGAGTCCTCTTTCCTTAAGGGTGAGGGAGTGCCAGAGCAAGCGCTCGACGAGGCCCTTGGGGTGAGTTCGGGGAGGGGGTTGATCGTATGCCATCGTGGGCGTTCCTTCAGTTTCGATTTCCAGTTCGGTTTCTTCGGCGTCCTCGTAGAAGGAGGTGCGGTTGAAGCGCGTGACCTTGCTCCAGCGGTTCCTGGTGAACCAGCCAATGCTTGCTCCGGATGTTAGAAATAGAACAAGAGCGAGCGGCGAGGTGAACGCTTGGAACCATGGGGTGGCCTCGAGTAGGCTCCGGTTGAAACTTTTGACGGGGTCCAGCACCAAGCCGACACAGAAAAGAGCGACGCAGCCTTTGCCGAGGAGGGTGTAGATTTCAAAGAAGCGCCAAAAATAGGAGAGGATGAGCCAGCCAAGAAGGCCAAGGAAAATTAAGGGGCCCTCAAATGCTCCGGTGAGAGAAACGGTCTTCTCGGCTCCGAATGCTCCCAAAAGAAACGAGAGCATGAGACCCTCGATGAGAGGTCGGCGAAAGTCCCTGCGGGCCTGGCGGGTTAGGGTTCGGTCATCGAAGGGGAGAAGATGAGTGACTTCGCTAGAACCGGGTGCGGCTTGGATGCTCGCGATTTTCAAGAAGGCTCTGATGGCAACGAAGGGAAAGAGGACGGCGAGGAAAAGGCGACCAGTCTCTTGGCTGGCCCAGAGCGCCAGAATGACGAGGCAGAGAAGAACTCCCAAGAGAAACCACTTGATGATCTGGGAAACAGAGATGGCCTCAGGTTCTTGGAAAGAGCGCTTTGGATCGTTGAGAAGCCAGGTCTTGGCAGCGCGATCGAGCCGGGCTTGCACCTCGGGATTGCGATAGTCCTCGAGCTTCATACCTCAGATTCAGAGAAGATTTGTAGGACCGGATCACCGCTTTCGAGCTGGGTTTCGAACTCTTGAGGTGAGCCGTCGAAGGAGAGACGAGAGTTATCGATGATGAGAATGCGGTCGGCAAAAGCGCGGGCGTAGTCGGCCAGTTGGGTGGTGTAGATGACGGTCCGTTGGTCGGTGATGGCGTGGCGCAGGAGCTTGCGCATTTCGCGGATTCCCGGGACGTCCATGCCGGAGGCGAAGGGTTCGTCGAGGAGGCCGAGCGGGGCCTTTGAGCCTTCGTAGAGAACGAGGGCGAGCTTATAGCGTTGACCACGTGAAAGGGTGACGACGGGGAGGTGGGCCTTCTCCATGAGATCGAAGAGTTCGAGAAGGGCGATCGATTGTGCTTCAAGTTCCTCGTGTTCTTTACGGTAGAGCGAGAGCCAGATTTCGACGTTTTCCTGGACGGAGAGTTCTTCGAAGAGGGCAGGGAAGTCGGGGAGGAAAAAGATTTTTTCGCGTTGGGCTTCGGAGAGTCGATTGTAGGGAGATCCGTCAATGCAAAGCTCGCCGGAGCTGAGACCGAGGAGTCCGGCGAGAAGGCGGAGGAGGGTGGTTTTACCCGCGCCGTTGGTGCCGAGGACGGCAATGAGTTCACCGCGCTCGATGGTGAGATTGATGCCGCAGAGGACGATGTTTCGTGAGAAGGATTTCTCGACTGAGGTGAGTTGGGCGAGGGGCATAAAATTTGAAAGGATGGGGTCGAGATGCTCGCAAATGACTGCCTGACAACTTCGTCACGTGACAATGATCTCTGCAAATCTTGTGGCAACTTGAATTGCGGGTAAAGTCCAGTATAGCCTCGCGGGAGTGCGAGTCGACTCACTCCAACTTCACCAAAACGCTCACCCGAGGCACGCTCTTGCCGGGTCAATGGGGGCTGTGGCGCGGAGCTCTGGGCCGAGCATCAAAGGGATGGTGTTGTGTGAGCGGGGCGCGAATGAGCGCTCAGAAAGCCGCTGAGGAATGACACGCAGCCCAGCGAACGATAGCCCGAACACGGATCAGCGTGCCGCAGCGGTCGGATTGCCGGCTGCAGGTGTTTGGCATTTGCGAACCTCCGACAGGCTTAGGACCTCGACACCGGAAGGAGCTTAGAGGAAGTCTTTCATCGTAGACTCAACAGCCTGTTCAGATCGTCTGAAAACGTGAAATGCAAACTGGCCCCAACTTATTCAGCCCTACCCCGTCGTAAAACTATTGAAGACACGGGGGTAGCGGAGATTTTCTCTTGCAGAATGCCTGGCATCTGAATTTTGACGGGAGGAATCGACCGCAGACAGCGTGCCGTAGCGGTCGATTGCAGGACGAAGGTGCTTGGGACTTTCGAACCACCGACAGACTCAGAACGCCGAACACCCCAAAATTTGCCCCACTTCACAACGTCCCACCCCGCCGTAAAACCATTGAAGATGCTGGGATAGAGGAGGATTTCCTCATACTTTGTCTCGCACCTTAGTTTCCTACGATTATTTGCCTGTCTCCTCAGTCCCGCCGTAAACCATTGAAGATAAAGGGATTAAGCGTGCAATCTCTTGCTGTATGTCTGGCATCCAAATGGTCCGGCAATCTGAAATGTGAGTCAACTAGTCTTTTTCAATGACGCCACCTTTAGGAGGCACATCATCCAAAACCCACTCCTGTATAATCACGACAGGAAGCTGAGTATCAATGATCTTTTTAATCATCAATTTACCGGTATACGTCTCTAAATTTTGGATCTTCTGCTCAAAAAGGTCCTTTCCCCACGCTACCGTAAGGTAGAATGTTCCATATTTGAGGTAGGATCCTTGCTTGGGAGGCTCTTGACTAGCAGTAACAAGCGCGAACGCTTTCGAGTCCAAATTGGAAAGCCTCCATCTTTCAACCTTAGGTCTCGAATTTTTGTCCGACGCAAAAATCTCATCAAGATCGGAGGTAGTTAAACCTAAGGGGCCAAGACATTCGCGTCAGCTTAAGGCTAGGATGCCTGATTCTATCGGGGATTGAGCGGCGCTCTTCCCTCGCGAAATGTGTCGTATGTCGGGACTAAAGTTGATCAGGTCAGCGATGTCTTTTGAT
>JBLIDI010000107.1:0-12151 GCA_047634075.1 Akkermansiaceae bacterium | reverse complement strand
CTTAACCCAGAACTCGCCCGCTTCCTCATCGATCTCCCCGATCGCATCAAGCTGGCTGAGCCGATCATGGGGCTGTGACACGACAGCCCTCCACAGGCACGTTCATCCGTCTGGTTTGCCACGATCGAAGCTGAGGAAACCAGTGGTCGCGTGGAGGTCGAGCAGGCCATCGTTATCGAGATCAGCGATCGCGGGCGCGTATGCCCATCCGATGTCGTTAATGCCCCAAGGCTCGCTCCGTTCCGTATAATGTCCGCCGTCACGACCGCGTTTATAGAGACGGTTACCAGCGCAAGCGCCCTTGATCTGCTTGTGAACCCCGGGTCCGTAATCCTCCTCGGATACCTGCGCGATAATGCGCCGCCCCATCTTTGAATACATGTTGGCGACATAGATCTCAGGCGAACCATCGTTGTCGAGGTCGCCGCTGGCAACGCCCATACTGGTTGCGAAGTCAGCAACACCGCTCGCCTTGGCGATCTCCTCAAAGCTCCCGTCGCCCTTGTTACGCAGCAGGTTATTGGCACCGAAGTCGTTCGCGACATAAATATCGGGCAAGGCGTCGCCGTCGGCGTAAAGCCAGGTCGCAGCGAAGGAATTACGCTTTCCCGCGCTGGCCTTGCTCTCCGCGGTGACATTCTTGAACCGACCACCACCGAGGTTTTTCCACAGCACATTCGGCGCGCCAGAAATGTCATCGCCGACCCAAGGCAGCGCCTCATCCCCGGCACCAGCACCTTGGTAAAGCACGTAGAGGTCGCAGAGACCGTCGCCATCGTAGTCCGCAATGCTACAGCCCATCGGCGATCGCGGAAACTCGAGACCCGATTCGGCCGTGATCTCGACGAACTTTTTCCCTCCGACGTTCCGATAGACCCGGTCGCCAAGGATCAAGTCAGGGAAACCGTCGTTGTCGAAGTCCAACCAACAGGCCAGCGCGCGCTCTGCGGCGGTCGCCATCATCGGAAGCCCGAAGGCCTGATTCGCGACTGCGAAGCGCTTGCCTCCAAGCGACTTAAGGAGCGCCGTCGGTCCGCGCACCGACGCGATCGCGATATCGAGGTATCCGTCACGATCGAAATCCTCCACCGCGAATTGAAAGCTGTAGCGTTGGGCAATCTCCTGTTTCGGCAATTTCCAATTGTCGGTGAGCGGCAAGCGATGCAGCTGGCTGGCTTCGGTCACCTCCTCCATCAGCTTGTGCGGGGCGCTGCGCCTGCCTTCCGATTGGATTCCCCAAGAGGAAACCACCGCACCTGCATGAAAATCTGCCTCCGATTTGATCCGGAAGCCAACGAGATGCTCCGAATCGAGCGCGATCAGCGCACCTCCGGCACCTAGCCCAGTTGAGGTCAGCAAGAGCCGAGCTTCCCACCGTCCCTTATCTTTGGCCGTGATCCGTACCACACGTAAGCTCAGGGTCGCGATCTCATCCAGCGATCGCAGCGGGCCCAGCAGCGCCGCAACGACCTCACCCGCGCGCGCCGACCGACCATTCGCCGTGCGTCGAACTTCTTCGACATCGCCCTTGCTGCGCCTCTCCAATGAAGCCTCATCCGTGATCACCGCGCCTGAGAATTCCTTGTGGAATGCCGCAGCCAAGATCCCCGCATCCCGTTTGCGCAAGCCGTCCAGGAACCACTTCCCAAATCGCTTCTCGATTTTGAAGGTGACATGCTCGGCATCCCAGATCTCCTTCTGGCTCGCCGGATCAAGGATCTCCTTCGCGGCCTTATGCGAATTCTGAGCAGGTGCCGTGACCGCGAATAACGAGATCAAGATAAGGGTGAGGATGAGCGTTGGCGCTTTCATATTTTCGTAGAATTATTCTCTACGATGCCTGATCAGTCGGCCCAAAACCAGCCTGAACTATCGGCTCTCACCACCAGCCCAAAGTGAGGCCCGACACTCGACATTCCGGGCACCCAGAAGCACGATAAAACTTTTAGCAAGAAGCCCCCTCCTCCATCGCTTTCGGTAATTCTGACTTTATCAACGGGTCTGTCCCCAACGCAAACTCGGCGAGATTGCACCCCCCATCCTGATCGGGATCTCCGGTGGGCTCCCCTTCCCCGGAGGAAATCTGCTCCGGAGTAAATTGGTCCGACTGCCAATCGTTGAAACTTAGCCCTGAGATGATCAACGAGCCGCTCGCACTTCCCTGATAGTTGGGATCATCAATCTCGGCTTCCACCAAATAGAGACCAACGCCGACCGGAAGAACCGCCCCGCCATCGTAAGTCACTCTCACCGAGAGACCGGGCGGATCGGTAGTCACCGTCGCCGATCTTGAACTCCCGTCGAACGCTCAGGCCAGATCACTCAAGACAACAGGCGCCACCGCCGGCATCACCGTCACACTCGCAGTCCCAATGAAGCCATCGGCAGATGCCACCACCACCAAGGGACCATCCACTTGAGTCGCGGAAAAAACCTCTCCCAAATCGATTCCTCCTCTTCCACTTGCACTCCACGTAAAGCTCAGAGGGAGGGTGGGCATAACATTGCCAAATTGATCCGAAATTGTCGCCGAAAATTGCTCGGCCCCCGCAAAGCCCCACTCACCACCGGCGGCGAAACAGAAAGACCGGAAACCGTTTCGATGACCCGCACATTCAAATCACTGGTCGCCGTCAAGCCCCCTGAATCTCGCACCGAGACCCCCAATTGATAATCCCCCTTCGCCTCAAGTACGGCCTCACAAGATTTTGCCCCGTTGCTTCCATTGGGCGAAAAGAACACCGGAGATCCGTCGGTCACCGACCAAGTGTAGCTCAACCCAGCCTCATCATCATCATCATCATCTGCCACCACTGACAAGATCGAGGAAGCTCTCCGCAGAATTTCAAACACCCGAGTGTCAAGATCAGTGACCACTTCCAATGAATCCGTCCCAGCCGACGAAACCACCGGCGCTTGATTTACCAAATCACCTCCCGGAACCCATTGCTGTTACCAGCCCAGGCTTGGAGACCGGCGAAATCACTCCGCCCCGACGGCCGACCGCCACTTCGGATACGGATACTCGTTTGATAACCATTGCTGGCGAATACTGTTCCCGACCCGGACGAGGTCACATCAAAACTCTCACTCCAAAGTGCCCCAATGATGGTAAAGGCATCCGCAAGGGTGGCGGTCTCGCTATCCGGATTGGTTACCGTTAGATCCCAAAGTCCTGGAGCCGAGGAACTCAAGTCAAACTCACAACCAAGATCACTCCCGATCAACTGGACCGTGCTCGCGGCAATATCAGAAAATCCTGCTCGCTGTAGGAACACCCCGGCACCAGCCTTCAAATTCACCCCTTTGACATCGCGATAAATCACCCCTTGCAAACCACTCTCCGGAGCCACCGACGTGATCGTCAATGGCGGTGTGGTTGAGGCCTTGAATAGCTGGTGAAGTCAGCGACGCCTGAGTCCAACTTCCCACGAAGGGCATCACAAACGGGAGATACTCGCCCCACCCGGAGCAACGATTTTCAGATCGAGATCATTGATCAACCGGGGACTGCGAAGATCGGAAATCGAGGTGGCATTACCCGCCGGATCCGTCCAGCAAAGCGTCGCGCGAATTAGCGAAACACCATCCCAAACAAAATTTAGGGACTTCGATGTCACCGCGGTCGACCAGATCATGGCTTCCCTGACTCGTGCCACCTTCTCGCGAACCCTCGCTCAGGCATGCTATTGCCATGGAGGCCACAACCAGATAGCATCGGCACAAGTCATCCCGATTTGTGAACTCACTTCGAGTAACCCTCCTCCATTCCCCAATGCTTATATCACGTCCGATTAAATCCCCTTTGATCTTTGGCCTATGCTGGCTCGCGCTTTACGGTGTCGTAGGAGCAGCTTCCGACGACCTCGTCATCAACGAGATCCACTATCAGCCCGACGACGAGTTCGCCTCCGAGTTTATCGAAATTCACAACAAGGGCGCGACCACGGTTGAACTGGGGGGATGGCGACTTGCGGATGCGGTCACTTTCACTTTCCCACAACAAGATCTGGCGGCCGGGGCCTACCTTGTCGTGGCCGCCAATCCGGTGGCACTGCTCACTGAATACGGGGTGGCCGCGCTCGGCCCCTGGGAGGGCAAGCTCTCCAACGATGGCGAAGGTATTCTCCTCTTGGACGGACGCGGTGCCGAGATCGATCGCGTCGATTATGGGACGGCATTCCCTTGGCCGACCGCCGCAGGCGGAGGCGGTCAATCGATGGAACTGATCCATCCCTCACTCGATAACGATCTGGGCGGATCGTGGCGCAGCGCAGTGCCGCCAGACTTACTCCCGGAGCGCTTTGTCCTTCCGGCCGCAGGAACGGGCTGGCGTTGGCGACCCGGGGACAGCGAGGCCTCGTCACCCGTTGGTGACTGGCGCAAGACCGGTTTCAGCGAGGACCCTCGCTGGAATCCCGCGACCTTGCCGATTGGATTTGGGAGTGTCGGAGACATGGTTTTCAAGACCCGAATCAGCGGGATGCGAGGCTCTTACAGTTCCTTATTCCTGCGCAACGAATTTACGATCGCCCCTGGCAAGATTCCACCGGCGCTGCAGCTGCGCTTCATGCTCGACGACGGTTTTGTCCTGTGGATCAACGGGGTCGAGGTCCATCGCGAGAACATCCCGGGGCAACCCGGTAATGAACCCGCCATTAGCGATGAGGCGTCCGACAATTATTCCGAGAGCACCTTGGTGGTAAAGACACTCGAAGCCAGCGGCTCGTTGGTCGAGGGAATCAACACGGTCAGCATTCAACTTTTCAACGCCCGCGTCGGCAGCAGCGATCTCGGTTTGGACCTCCAGCTGATCAGCCCCGCAAGCGGTGTGGGGCAACCGGCGTTGCCAACTCCTGGCGCGGAGAATTCGGGCTTCGCCGCCGACGCGCCGCCACAAGTACGTCAGGTCTCTCACTCACCACAACAGCCGGCGACCGGGCAGGAAATCCTGATCACTGCTAAGATCACCGATCCGGAAGGAGTTTCCAGCGTGACCCTCGAATACCAGCTGGTCGAACCGGGCCGCTACATCCGGATGACAGACTTCGCCTACAACACCCAGTGGTCGGCACTCGCGATGACCGATGACGGCACTCACGGTGATCAGGTGGCCGGCGACTCGATCTTCACGATCGCCGTCCCGGGGGCGCTGCAGAAGCACCGGCGCCTCACCCGCTATCGCATCGTCGCGACCGACAGCACCTCGTCTGCGGTGACTGTTCCCTACGACGACGATCCCTCCGCCAACTTCGCCTACTTCACCTACGATGGCGCCCCCGCGTGGCAAGGCGCGACCATCCCCGGGCAGAGCGAGACCCTCGACTTCGATGCGACGCAGATGAACTCGCTGCCCATCTATCATCTCATCTCCGACGCCGACGATGTCACCGCATGCCAATATAACCCGGCCTTCAACGATGACATCTACCGGTGGGAAGGCGCGCTCGTTTACGACGGAGTGGTCTACGATCACATCCGCTACCGTATCCGCGGGGCCGATTCGGCCTACCACACCGGCAAAAACAAATGGAAACTGCGCTTCAACCGCGGCCAATACTTCGCGGGGCGCGACGACTATGGCAGGGCCTACAAGGAGAAGGTGCGCACCTTGAACTGGAGTGCTCTCGCGAGTCCGTGGAACCCTGCAAACCGCGGCGCGGCCGGCCTCGACGAGGCGCTCGCGTTCCGCTTCTGGGAGCGGGCGGACATCGTCTCGCGCAATGCCAACTACTTCCATTTGCGCGTGATCGACGGCGCCGCCGAACAGGATCCGGCGGACCAGTTCGACGGCGACAACTGGGGTCTCTTCCTCGCGATCGACCACGCCGATCGCCGCTTCCTCGACGAGCGCGGGCTGCCGGACGGCAACACCTTCAACATGCACCTTAACGCCAGTAGCGGTATCAATGAGGCCGCCGGGCAGCCGGACGACCTCAGCGACCTGTTCACCTTCACCGGCACCGGCGGCAATGGTTACAACCGCAACCCCGTCCAGCCGGCTTCTTGGTGGGAGGCGAACGTCGACCTCGACAGCTATTTTTCCTACCGCTCGGTGGTCGAGGCACTCAACCACTCGGACCTGCGCGACCGGGAGAACGCGAACCTTTACCATCAACCGGTCACCGGGAAGTGGACAGTAATCCCCTGGGATGTCGACCTACTGTATGAAGAGTTTGACCGCTGGGGGCCAAACGGGGTGGAGCCGACGGCCGCGCCGCTCGAACAATTCCGCAAAAGTCTGACCCACCCAGAATTGGAAATCCATTTCCAAAATCGCGCCCGCGAGCTGCGCGACCTCCTGCTCAATGACGACCAGGGTTGGACGCTCGTCGACGAATTAGTCGCGACGCTGGGCGGCACCGGGGGCACAACCGGATGGGCCGAATTGGATGCGGCGCGTTGGAATCAGGATCCGCGCTCGACGAAGATCGAGGGCAGCGGCGGCAATGAGGGGATGCTGTTCTTCATGAACCCCTATACCTCGACGCGCTTCCCTCAGCAAAGCAGGACGCTGAGCAGCGCCGATTTCCCGGGGATGGTGGATTGGATCAAAAGCTTCATCGTCCCGACCGGTTTCGGCGGCGAGCGGCTCGCGGAGATGTCCGCCGATCCCCGGATCCCCACGACCCCGACGATCGCATACACCGGGACCGCGGGCTTCCCAACCAATGACTTGAGCTTCAGCTGCAGCGATTTCGCGGCGGGCAGCGGCGGTGCTGGCTTCGCGACCATGCAGTGGCGGGTCGGCGAGATCTACAATCCCGATAGCGCGGACTACCTGACAGCAGAGCCCTGGCGTTACGAAGTCGATACCTTCTGGGCGAGCGACCTTCTAGATTCTTTCACCAACAGCTTCAATTTCCCGGCGATCACCGTTAGGGAAGGGAGTCAATATCGCGCACGGGTGCGCCACCAAGGCAGCGACGGTCGTTGGAGTCACTGGTCGAAACCAGTCGAGTTCGTCGCAGCGACTCCGGATCTCAGCGCTTACCTCGATGGGCTCGTGATCAGCGAGATTTTCTACAAGTCGGAGGCCGGATCGGCACTGGAATTCATCGAAATCAAAAACGTCGGCCCGGTCACCCTCAACCTCAGTGAAGTGCGTTTCACCAAGGGCATCGATTTCGACTTCGCCGGATCTGCGATCACCAGCATCGCGCCCGGCGAATATCTCTTAGTGGTCGAAAACCTCGCCGCTTTCGAGGTGGCATATGGGAACGCGTTACCAGTCGCGGGCGAATACCAGTTCTCTTCCTCGAACAGCCTCAGCAACGGAGGCGAACGGCTCAAACTGTCATTCGGGGCCGGCACTGCAATTCGCGATTTCGCCTACGACGATGACCTGCCCTGGCCAACCCCGCCCGACCTCAGCGGCCGCTCGTTGGTATTGATCGATCCGGAGAGTCTGCCCGACCACAACGTTGCCAGCAACTGGCGCAGCAGCACCAGGCCGGGAGGCAACCCGGGATCATCTGACGCCGCGCCACCGTTCGACGGTGTTGCTGGAGCGGACAAGGACCTCGACGGACTCGACGCCCTGCTCGAGTATGCTCTCGGCGGAGACGACGGCGATCCCGCAGCCGCCCCCTACCCCACGGTATCGGTGGAGCCCTTGGAAGGCGGCAACGCCACCGACGACTACCTTCTCATCAAAATCCAGCGCGATCTCGCCGCCGAAGACATGACCATCAGCGCCGAAATTTCCTCAAACCTGATCACTTGGCAATCCGGCCTAACCGCGGTGGTTCTCGTGGATGAGACCGCCAACGACGACGGGACCTCCACTCTCACGTTCCGCTCCACACAAACGGTAGATTCCGCATCGCAGATCTACATCCGCGCCCGCGTCAAGCAGAGGCCCTAGCCCCCTAGCCCATCCAAACCACTCGCATTTGCAATGAATTCGTATAGACTAAGAACTATGGTCCTCTCGCACGGTCACTTTCTCGCCGCCGCCCTCCTTCCCTTTGCCCTTCTCGTGGCCGGGCTCCACGCTGACGAATCGGCCTCGACGATCACGTCAGTTGATAAAAGTCCCGGCGGTGTCCTCAAGCTCACCTTGGACCTTCCCGAGAACCGCTATGCCATCGTCCAGCGTAGCCAGTCCCTCACCGGCCCTTGGAAGCCCGTCGCTATTATCCGAGGCGATTCAGACCCGGTGGAGACCCGCGACAACGCGCCCTTCCGCAGTAGCGGTTTCATGCGTCTGGTCCTGCGTGACATCACCTCCCCGGCCGATACCGACGGCGACGGAATCGACGATATCACCGAACTCGAGTCTCCCGGCACCCTCAATCCCCTGAACCCCGCGCCGACCATCGCAGCGGTCAACGGCGCCACCCAGATCCTCGACCGTAACAACTATGAGTCACTTTCCCATCGAGATAATTTCCCGGGAGCACAAAATATCCGTGAGGTGAAATTCGTGATCTTCGGGGTCCATACAGACTCGCCGGAGCTCTACTTCGTCGATAGTAACCGCCACACCTATCACTCGAGCTTTGCGATGGCCGTGGGCAGATACAACAGCAATAGTTCTTTCTCCAGCGACACCTATTTCACCAACACCAATCGCAAGAATCTCGCCGGCAGCATCGTGGCCCACGATAACTACCTCGATGGCGAGGGGCGCCAAGGAGTCTACACCATGGAGTTTTGGCCAACCGATCCTGTCGCTTTCCGCTTCGTCGAAAAAGCATACGCCCTGATCACTGCGGGAATGCCCTTCCTGGACGGAAACATGGCCTATCACCCGGCAAGCGAAACCCAACGAGCGGTTCTCAAATCGGAGGAATTGAAATATGGACAAACCAATATCAGGACAATCTTCGCCGAAGAGCTCTTTGGCAACGTCGTCTATTCAGCACTTAACCCCGGTGAATCTTACGGACGGCTCCGCGTGTTCACCGGAACGGAGACCCTCTCGGTCCGCGACATCGTCATCCTGCAGACCATCCCCAACGACATCACCCATGTCGCCGGCATCATCACCGAAAGCCCGCAGACCCCGCTCTCCCACATCAACCTCAAGGCCAAGCAAAACGACACCCCGAACGCCTTTGTGCTCGGGGCCGCGACACACCCCGATATCGCGCCATTGATCGGCCAGAATGTTCGACTCGAGATCACCTCGGACGGATTTGTCATCGAAGTCGCCACCCAAGCCGACGTCGATAACTATCTCGAGGCCAAACGACCCGTCGCCACACAGACGCCCATCCCCGACCTCACCCGCACAATGATCGAGCCGCTATCGGAAATCGGCTTCGTAGACGGAACCGCTTTCGGCTCGAAAGCTGCCAACCTCGGCGAACTGAAAAACATTTTGCCTACGGTCACTCCGGCGGGCTTCGCCGTTCCCTTCTATTTCTACGATGAGTTCATGAAGTTTAATGGCTTCTACGCCGAGTCTGAAACCATGATGGCCGATCCCAGGTTCCAGAGCGATCCGGCCACCCGCGAGGCCGCCCTCGAAGCCTTTCGCAAGCGAATCACGAAATTCGGAGTTCTCCCCCACTGGCTGAGCACCGCTCTCAGCGATATTCAGGAGACCTTCCCCGCCAGCCTCTCGATCCGCTTCCGTTCGAGCACCAACAACGAAGACCTCGAAGGCTTCAATGGTGCCGGCCTTTACGAGTCCTATTCCCATCATCCAAACGAGGGGCATTTTGCAAAATCGGCCAAACAAGTCTGGGCCGGCCTCTGGACCTACCGCGCCTTCGAGGAGCGCGAGTTCTGGCGGGTCGACCACGCCTCGGCGGCGATGGGCATCCTCATCCACCCGAATTACTCGGCTGAGGAAGCCAACGGGGTCGGAGTCACCAAGAACCCCTATCTCCCCGGCGCAGGCTGGGTAGGGCACTACATGAACGTGCAAGTCGGAGAGAACCTCATCACCAACCCCGAACCAGGCTCGCTTCCCGATGAATTTACCATCGCCAACCTATCCGGAGGTGGCGGCTTCGAGATCCAATACATCCGCCATTCGAATCTCATTCCCGAGGGCGAGACGGTCATGACCCGCGATCAAACCCTAAAACTCCGAGGCTACATGGCCTCACTTCACAATCGGTTCAAAACGTTGTATCGCGGTAATGCCACCTTCGCCATGGAGATCGAGTTCAAGATCACCGCTGCCGGCGAAATCATCATCAAACAGGCTCGTCCCTGGGTCGATTAGAGCGCCTCGCCGAGGCCGACCCGGCGATCTTCTGCATGAACCCACTCGGATAATGACCGCTCAACATTCGCTTCCGGCTCTTCAGAATCCGACTCATGAAAAAAAATTGTTCCTCTCATTCCTCGGCGGTGTTTCCGCTCTCCAAGCCAAACCTAATATCGTCCTGATCGTCGCCGACGATCTTGGCTACGCCGACACCGGCTTCAACGGCAGCAAGAATGCCATCACGCCCAACCTCGACCGCTTCGCGAAAAGTGGCGGCAAGCTCGCCGACTTCCGCGCCTGCCCGATGTGTTCTCCCACTCGCCCACGGCTTCACCCACTTCGTAGGCCATTACAACGGAGCCATTGATTACTTCACCCACCAACGCGAAGAACAACTTGATTGGCATCAAAATGACAAACCTCTCCGTGAAGAAGGCTATGCCACCGATCTTCTCGCCAAACACGCAGTCGCCTTCATCAACGACTCGCCCAAGGTGAAACCCTACTTCCTCTACCTTCCCTTCAACGCACCACACTCTCCCTTTCAGGCTACCAAAGCTGATCTCACTCTCCACCGTTCTCTCAAAAATAAAAAACGTCGCGCCTATGCCGCCATGGTCACCGCCATGGATCGCGGGATCGGCAAGGTCCTCGCCGCCATCGAATCCCGGCTCGACGCCGACAACACCCTCGACATCCTCCCCACCACCCTCCGTGCCGCCGGCGTCGCACCGCCCAAAAATCTCGACGGCCTAAACGTCCTCCCCGCCCTCCAAGGCAAAGCGCAACTTTTAGAACGTCCCTGGTTCAGCTACCTGCACCAAGGGAAAGCTTCCTCATCCTCCCTCCACCTCGGCCCCTGGAAGCTCGTCGTCAAGGGCGACGCCTTCAATTCCGCCCATGCCTTTGCTCTCGAACTCTACAACCTCGATTCCGACCCGGGCGAAAAAACAACCTCTCCCAAAAACACCCCAACCGAGTCATCGCCATGCTTTCCCAAATCAAAAAGTTCGGAACCCTCCAAGTCCCCGGTGCCACACCCTACAACCAAGGCCGCGAAGGCTTCCTCGCACCCAAGGACTGGCTCATCAAGTAAAGAAGCCCAAACAGCAAGCGCTTCTTCTGATGATCCTTTGCCAAATCCAAAGCACTCCGTTTCTCTCAGAACCGCATATCGGGCAGAGAGCAGGAGGCAAGTCCGAGACTCAATACCAGTATTGTGAGCCCGGCCTTGAGAACGATCCATCCGGCTGCCCAGCAAGAAAACAGTAGCTGCAAGTGGCACTTTAGGTCGTGCGCCCTTCTCAGGTCGAGCGACACCCCTTAAATCAAGACGAACCGGATCGGGGGCGCTCGACTGCGGAATGATTTGCTTTACCGTCCCCTCTCTTAGCTGCGAAGTGGCAGGAATCAAAAGTGCCACTTCCGACTCAGGTCACCTTCCGTTCGCCGCTGCCGCAAATTCGCACCGTTCTTCCTCGAAATCCCCCCTAAAAAACGCCTCACTTTTTTGTTGGTTTCCTGGTTTGCCAATCACCTCTACCACAAAATCCTTTCCACCAACCGCCACCCCAGTAGTGAAGGACGCCACTCGCTTCCGCAGATTCTGCCCACGTCTGAGCTTTCCTGCGCTCGCCATCACCTTCGTGCGGGCCGCCAAAGTAAAGCCACCCCGCTTCGTCTTCCCTTCTCCCAAGGATTTCGACTCAGGCTCCACTGACATGCCCTCGTCGTAAAGGAAGAGACGGTAACGCGCCATCAACTAGCACGCTCTTAAACCGATCCATCCACAGGGTCCCCCGCCACCCTTTCTGCTTATTAAACCAGCGACTAAACCTCTCCTTCAGCTCCTTCACAAAGAGCCTGATATCACAGAATCTCTTCTTAAAACGGTCCAGGAATTCGC
This sequence comes from Akkermansiaceae bacterium, assembly GCA_047634075.1. Lineage (GTDB taxonomy): Bacteria > Verrucomicrobiota > Verrucomicrobiia > Verrucomicrobiales > Akkermansiaceae > SW10. The sequence goes on along the minus strand of JBLIDI010000107.1, from coordinate 77 downwards.
CCACCGCCCGTTCATTCCCCTGCTCCCGGAAGGTCGCAATCTCTCGACTCAACTGCGCCAGGAACTTCTGCGAATAA
>JBLIDI010000106.1:0-12195 GCA_047634075.1 Akkermansiaceae bacterium | reverse complement strand
CCGGCAGGGGGGCGAGGGAAGGGAGGGGGGCCTTATTTGGGATCACCTGAATGGGATGTTCCTCTGGAATGAGAGCGTCATCGATTTCATCACCCGTCTCTCCTTCATCGCTGTTGTTGATTGAGAATATTTCGCCTTCCGGGAACTCGATAGACTCGTAGGGGTCAAAGTTGCCGGGGTAGGTTTCCATTTTAGAGATGCGGGTGTTGAGCCCGGCTTCCATGTTGAAGATCTCCCGGTAGATGCGTTGGGAAAGAACTCCCGCGATCGATCCTCCGCTCTTGCCATTGACGACCATGACGCAGAGAGCGTAGCGAGGTTTGTCAAAGGGGGCAAAGGAGGTGGTCCAAGCGTTGTGGGTGTGCTCCACGTCGGTTTTTCTTACTTGCGCGGTGCCCGTTTTGGCGGCGATGAAGACGTCCTCAAGGGCGACTTTATTGGCGGTGCCTCCTTGTTCGTTGACGGCCTTCCACATGCCTTTGCGAATGACATCCATCTGCGCTTTCGTCATCCCTTGGTCGAGGAGGTTTGCTTTCACGATCGGGATGTTTTCTTTGAGAACCTCGGTTTCTCCGGCGAGGCTTTTGCCGAGGATTCGGCGAACGATGCGCGGTTGATAGTATTTTCCGCCATTCGCGATCGTTGCGGCAACCGAGCAAATTTGGAGCGGAGTGGCGAGGGATTGGCTTTGGCCGATCGCAAATTGGGCGAGGGTGGCACGGGTGACCGAGGCTCCGGGGTATTCTCGCTTCCAGGCATCGCTTCCGGGCAGGAATCCTGGATCTTCGGCAGGAAGAAGAATGCCTGACTTTTTCCCGAATCCCACCAACTCGAAAGTATCGACCATCGCTCTTGAGCGAAGGTCGCCAGCGAGGGACATGAAAAAGGGATTGCAGGAACGTTGAATGGCTTCACTCATTCCGAGGAAACCGTGGCCGTAAGTTTTCCAGCAGCGTATTTTTAACTTACCGTATTGGCTGTAGCCGATGCAGTTGTGGCCATGTCCGATCCGCTGGTGCATCGCGGCGGCGATCGCGGTGGGGAGTTTAAAGGTGGATCCGGGAATAAAGCGGCGAATGGCGCGATTGATCAGGGGGTGGGCCCGGTTGTTATTGTAGGTCGCGAATCTCTCTTGGGTAATTGCAGGAATAAAATCATTGGGGTCAAAGTTAGGGACCGAGGCCATCGCCAGAACCTCTCCGGTGTTGGGATCGATGACGACGGCAGCTCCCCGACCGATGCGGCGGAGGACGTTTTCGACGATGAACTGAATTCGGCTGTCGATAGTGAGTTGGACTTCGGCCCCTTCGCGGGCAGGTTGGTAGTCGTCGGTCGCAATGACTTTATTTTTTTCATTGCGGACCAGGACACGCTTTCCACCTTCTCCTTTTAGATATTGATCTGTCGTAAATTCCACTCCGGCGACACCCTTGACATCGCCTTGGTAGTGCTTGTTCTTGCCTTTTCTCCCGCTGTATTCTTCTGGAATATCACCGGTTGCCCATTGTTTAACATAGCCGAGGAGGTGTCCGGCAAGAGCGCCATAGGGATAGACCCGGCGGGGCATGACGCGGACTTCGACGCCGGGAACCGCGATTTGGGCGAATTGTTGGGGAGTCAGGTCACGACGGTAGGTGTATGGGACGAGTCCGCCATGAGTGAGGTAGTGGGATTTGATGTTATCGGTGTAGCGCTCGCCGGTGAGGCCGATCGATTCCAGCTTTGGAACGACCCATTCGCGCACGATTTTGACGATTGCATCTTTGTCCGGCTTGTCGGATTCCGGTTCTTCGGATTCCAGCTCGTCAGATTCTTTTGGGCCCTCCGCATCTTTTTCGTTTTTTTTGGCGAGCCCCTCCTTCTGGGCTTCGGCCTTTTTAAATTCCTGATACCCGTGGTAGATATCCTCGAGATTGAAAATAATTTCGTAGCTGCGGCGATTTCGGGCGAGGACGACTCCGTTGCGGTCGACGATTTGCCCCCGGACACTGGGTTCTCTGATTTCAACGGTGTGGGTGGTCGGGATGTTGGCCACAAATTGCGCGCGCCGATCGATTTGGAATTCGTAGAGACGCGAAAGGAGGGCTCCGCATCCAGTTAGGATGAGGGCGGTGAGGAGATAAAGCCGGAAGCGATACTTGGGTTCCATGGGGGGATTGGGGTTAGTGCTGGTAGCGGATGGTGTGGCCGCAGAGGTCTGCCACTCTGAAGAGCATCCAGAAAATTAAGGGTGAAAGGATCATGGTGATAATTGAGGTGGCACCAATTTGTTCCATCATCCCGTTATCGAGGCTGAATTCTCCGATAATGAAGCCGCGGATGAGGTATTCGACGAAGAGGTAGAGGAAAATGGCGACGCCGGTGAGGGCTGCCGAAAGATACCATTTGCCTTCTCGGAAAAGGGGGCGGACGCCCTGCATGAGGAACCCCATAAGAGTATAGAGTATGATAGAGTAGCCGAATTTCAGGGAATCGGGCGAGCTGTGATAGACCATTTCATCTCCTTGGGAGATGAGAAGAACCTGCTGTGCATCCCAGAGAAAGCCTCCGAGGAAGGCCAGAATGAGCATGATGCCGGTGGAGACCGTGACCGAGCCACAAAGGACCAAGAGAGGTAAGATCAAGAGGCGGGCGTCATACCAACCAGAGAGCGGAGGGAGGAACTGCTGCACGATGCAGCTGAGAAGAAGCAGTCCAATCAGGCTGAAGGAGTAAAGAAACATGTCTTGGTCTTAAGCACCGGTTGCATCGGTAATGACGAAGACGTTTTTGAGGTTGGTGAAGTCAACGGCGGGGGTAATTTCAGCCTCGCCGTAAACGGGCCCTACTTCAAAGTCTTCGATGGTTCCGATAGGAATATTTGCGGGGAAGAGTTTTCCCCGCCCGTCGGTATAAACTTTCATCCCCTTGCGGAGGATGGCGGTTTTTGAGAGGTAGCGCAGACGCAGTCGGGGCGTCTGGCCATAAGTGGTTTGTCGGCCGACAACGATGCCGACTTCACTGGTGCCTTCTACCCGTGCCGAGACCATGGAGATCTCGTCGGTGATGAGAAGGACGGATGAGATATTTTCGCCGGAGAGTTGGAGGCGTCCGACCAGTCCGCCATTCGAAGCGAGGACGCAGAGATCAAATTCGGGGTCAGCGTCGAAACCGTCGTCGGTGCCCCGATTAATCTCGATGGTTTTGCCCCACATTTTGGGTTGTTTTCGAACGACCCTGGCGGCGATGACGTCAAACTGTGGCTTCTTTTTGAAGTCGAGGGCGTTCCGAAGCTCGTTGTTTTCCGCTTCAAGTTCGCGGACGCGAGCGGCGATGAGTTTGAAGCGATCGCGCTCGTTTCGGGCTTGGTCGAGGCGCTTTTCGAGATCTTCGGAGTGTTCGACTTCTTCGAGGAATTCGTTGGCGAAGGCTTCGGTCTCGCCCCCCTTTGAGATGATGGGTGAGATCGCCGAATAGTACGCTCGTTGAATTTGGCGCACTGATTTTTCGCTGAGGGTGAAGACCCACACGAGTCCTGCCGCAAAAAGCAGAATAGCGAAAAAATTGAATGGCTTCATTCCCGGAGTCCGGACGAGTGTTCTAGTGATCGGAATTGGTGACGCGTTTCAGGAAGCTGATTTCCTGAAGCACTTTCCCCGTTCCCTCGGCAACGGCGCTGAGGGGATCCTCGGCAACGTGAACGGGGAGTCCGGTTTCCTCACGCAGGCACTTATCGAGTCCGCGAAGGAGTGCTCCGCCACCGGCGAGAACCAAGCCACGGTCCACGAGGTCGGCGGCCAATTCAGGCGGGCAGCGCTCGAGGGTGGTGCGGACGGCATCCACGATGGTGGTGAGGGGGTCAGCCATGGCGTCACGGACTTCCTCGGAAGTAATAGTGATCGTTTTCGGAAGGCCGGAAACGAGATCCCGCCCTTTTACTTCCATTGTCGTTTCCTTGGGAAGGACATGGGCGGAGCCGATTCGAATCTTGATATCCTCGGCGGTGCGCTCGCCAATCATGAGATTGTAGCCCCGCTTCATGTGCGAAATGATGGCTTCATCGAGTTCATCTCCGGCGGTGCGGACGCTACGGGCGTAGACGATGCCGGAAAGGGAAATAAGCGCGACTTCGGTGGTGCCTCCTCCGATGTCGACGATCATGTTTCCTGAGGGGTCTTGGACAGGGAGCCCGACGCCAATGGCGGCGGCCATGGGCTCTTCGATGAGGTAAACCTCCCGGGCTCCGGCCTGCTCGGCGGATTCCTTGACGGCTCGGCGCTCGACTTCGGTAATGCCAGAGGGAATGGCGATGACGACACGAGGATGTGAGCGGCGTTTGCCGCTCACCTTCTTCATGAAATACCGCAGCATGGCCTCGGTGACCTCAAAGTCAGCGATGACGCCGTCTCTGAGAGGGCGGATCGCAACGATGTTTCCAGGGGTGCGGCCCAGCATGCGCTTGGCATCATCTCCAACGGCGAGGACTTCATTTGTTCCGGCCTTGACGGCAACCACGGATGGCTCACGGAGGACAATGCCGTGATCCTTTACATAGACGAGGGTGTTGGCAGTGCCGAGATCGATTCCGATATCGTTCGACAGAAGGCCAAAGAGTCGTGCAAACACTTTTTGTATTAGGGAGTTAGATTGGATTGAAAAAGGAACTAGAGCAGCGGCGCCAACTATTTTGGAGAACGCTGTCCTGTGGAGCGGTGACGATGGAGAGCTTGTCTGGGATGGTCAAGCCACATCCGTGTTCCTCGCTTATTTTGACAATGTCCCATGCCATGCCATTTCGCCTACGATCTGCGTTTGAGGAATTCCTCGGCAAATTGCTCGTAGGCAATGGCACCCGCTCCTCCCCGGTCGTGTTCGAAGATCGTCAAGCCGTAGCTTGGAGCCTCTCCAATCCTGATCGTGCGAGGGATGATTGTCTTGTAGAGCTGCTCGGGGAAGTAGTTTTGAACTTCTTCGACAACCTGCTTCGAGAGATTAGTGCGGCCATCGTACATCGTCATGAGAATCCCTTCGAGCTTTACGGGAGCGCCCACTCCGGCTTCTCTGACGTGCTCGATGACGTGGACGATCTTGGCGAGTCCTTCGAGGCCAAACCACTCGCATTGCAGTGGGATGACGATTTCATCGGAAGCGGCCAGGGCCGAGGTCATGAGGATGCCGAGGGAAGGCGGGGTATCCAAGATGATGTAGTCGTAGTCGTGTGTTTTGCCCAATTCGACGAGGAGTTGGCGAAGGCGGGCGAGGTAGTCGGGCATTTGCGCGAGTTCGATTTCGACTCCGGCGAGGTCCATGTCGCCGGGCACGAGGGAAAGATTTTCGATCCGGGTGGGGATGATATTGTCCTCGAGTCTCGCCTGGCCGATGAGTGGGAGATACATGCACCCCTTGGAAGTAGCTTCTTCGCCCAGTCCACTGGTGGAATTGGCTTGGGGATCGAGGTCTAGGAGGAGGATTTTTTTGCCGCGATAGGCCAATGCTCCGGAAAGATTGATCGCGGTGGTGGTCTTTCCGACTCCTCCCTTTTGGTTAGCGATAGCTATAATCTTCATGGAAATCTTCTGGGGCGGAAGGTGGCCCGAGAGCGGTGCGAGAGGAAGGAAAAAGGCAAGGAGGACGAGCGATTCTCAGCGCCCCAATTCCCGGGCCTTTTCGGTGGCTGCTTTGACGGCTTTGATGGTGGTTGAGCGAAAAGCTCCTTCCTCCAAAGCGGCAAGACCGGCGATGGTGGTGCCTCCCGGCGAAGTGACCCGGTCCCGGAGAATGGCAGGATGGAGTCCGGAGTCTGCGACCATGCGGGCGGCTCCGAGGACGGTTTGAGTGGCGAGAGCGAGGGCCTGATCGCGGGGTAGGCCTTCGAGGAGCGCTCCATCGGCGAGAGCCTCGATGAAGGTGTAGACGTAGGCGGGGCCGCTTCCGGAGAGTCCGGTGACGGTATCGATGAGGGCTTCCTTCACCTGGTAGACGATGCCGATAGAGCCCAGGAGTTTTTGGGTAAAGTCGGCATCGGCTTGTGTCGCCAGTGTTCCGAGCGAAAAAGCGGCGGCTCCTTCTCCCACGAGGGCGGGGGTATTCGGCATGCATCTGACAATGCGGGCCTTATTTTGTGAACTTTCCTCCATGGCCGCGATTGTGACCCCGGCGGCGATTGAAACGACGAGGAGTTCGTCAGGAGTAGCGATATTCGCAGGGATCTTTGAGAGAACTCCGGAGACTTCCCCTGGTTTGACGCAAAGAAGGAGCACGTCACTGTTGTGAATGACCTCGTTGAGGGAGTGGGCGGCGGTAATGTTATGCCCGAGAGCGGTGATGGCGGCAGGGACAGGATCGTAGGCGAGGACCTGCCTGGCTTCGAAAACACCCGCTTTGATCGCACCCTGAGTGAGGGCGGATCCCATTTTGCCGCATCCAATAAGACCGATTGTCATGAGCGAAGCTTGGGCCGGGGAGAGGGGGCTGTCGAGTCCAGGTCTCACTCCACGATTGAGGTGTTGCCAAGCGGGCGCTATTTTCAGAGAAGAGGGACGTGAGACAATTTGTTTTTTGGGTGGGTTGCTTCTTTTTAAGCGCGCCGATTTTCGCGGAGGAATTTAAGGTGGGATCGGTGATTCATCCCGTGGTGGCAAAGCTGCCTCCGCCTCAGATGATTGAGGCCTTCGCAAAAGGGCAGATGGCCATTTCCGCAAGTTCAGACGAAGCGGCCGCGCATGTCACGCAAGGGATTGCGCGGCTCAATACCTCATGGGATTTCGAGGCTTACCGGCACTTCTGTGCGGCGGCCAAGTTGGATCCCGATTGCCTGATGGCATATTGGGGGATTACGATGAGTTTGGCCGGGAGTCAGCATGAGTTTTTCAAGCAGCGCCAGTTGGCGGTGGAGCGCATGCTTGATTTGCTGGAGGCCGAGGAGGCCGCAAAAGAGAACCGCTGGACCCAGTTGGAGAAAGGCTATGCGCAGGCCGCAGGTTTTCTTTTGACGGGCGGAGTGAGGGCCGCCGGCGAGACCTTTCAGGCCATCGCCACGAACTATCCGGTCGATATTCAATCGAAACTACTGTCCCTGTTTCTGCAAAGAGACGGTTTTGACGATTCCGGAAGACCATTGGTGGGGCAACGTAAGGCAAGCGAGGGACTTCAGGTCATCTTGGAGGCAAATCCGGAGAATCTTTCGGTCCGGTCATTTTGGGTGAGCAGCCAGTCTGAATCACCGCTGAATGTGCCCTTCATTCGCGAAAAAGTATTACCGATTGCCCGTGATCTCGCTGGGAAGCACCCGGATTATCCTCCGTTTTACTTAATGTTGGCTCATGTCGAAGGGCGCTGTGGAAACGCGGCGATGGCGATTGCGGCGGCTTCAAAGGCATGCCAACTTTACCAAGTTTACATGGCAGGCGAGGGCGTGACTTTCTATGATTGCGAGTGCTGGGTGCGCGCGAAGGTTTATCTCATCAGTCTTCACGAGATGAAGGGAGAGCACGCTCAGGCGATGATTATCGCGGAGGAGTTGGCAGTCCTCAAAATTGACGAAAAACGTCTTTTTTCACGAGGGGCGGGGTTGTTACTCTGGGAGGGTCGCACCGCTGGGGCTCGCGCTGTCATGGGCCGGTCTGACGAGGCTTCGCTGCAGGAAGGACAAAAAAACCTTGCGCGCTCATCGAAGGAGCAGTGGTTTCAGGATAAGTCCTATGCTCTCCAGTATCGTGATTGCCTGGGGTTTTATCTGGCGGTGCGTAAAGCGATCCTCGCTCGGGATCTCAAGGGCGCAAAAGTCGTTTTCGAGCTATTTTTAGGCAAAATACGAGTGATGGCAGAAGGACGGGGCCTTGCCTCCAAGACGAGCACCTACGCGAGTTGGGTTCGTGCCATGAATACCCTGACGATGATGATCCCGGAATTACGGGGAATGTTGGCGGAAATGGAAGAGGGTGCCATGCAGCGAGCTGCGACAACCTGGTATCAGTCAGCGATGGGCCAACAAGGACGTCCTTCAAACCTTCTTCCTCCGACCGTCGATTATCCCATGGAATTACGTTTGGGTGATTTCTACCTGTCGCAAAGCCAGTTTAAAAAGGCAAAAGAGGTTTACCGTGAAGGCCTCGCTTTGCGTCCCAATCACCTGCAGACCCTCAAGGGCTATCATCAGGCTTTGGTGAAATTGGGGTGGAAGGAGGCCGCGGCCGTTATCGAGAAGCGAATGAAAGCGGTAGCGCAGCAATGATGGGGGTGGGGTTGCTGAGTGTGCGGTCTGTGGCATTCATCATTCCTGTTGAATCGTTTCCTGTTTTGTCGATTGCCTTACCCTCGATGAGCCTCTACGTTCGAAGTAGTAATGATATTTGGAATTATAGTGACGGCGACCTCCCTCATGTTCGGGTTGATGGCTCATGCCGATCGTCCCCAATTTAATGATAAGGAAGCTCCGCAAAGTCTCGATGACTTCCGGGCGATTCAGAAAGCGCTTCAAACGAATCTCGAGCGGGCCCGGGCTGCCACGGTGTGTTTGGAAATGGGCGGTGGATCCGGCAGTGCCGTGATCATTAGTGAAGATGGCTTAGTTTTGACCGCCGCTCACGTCACCAGCAAAGTCGATCAGGAGATTACGGTCGTCATGGAAGACGGTCGAAAGCTCAAAGGGGTCTCGTTGGGCCTGAATTCTGAGACGGATTCAGGGATGCTTCAAATTGTTGCCGATGGACCCTTCCCCTTTGTTGATGTCGACTTGGAAGACACCACGAAGTTAGGTGATTGGGTGTTTGCGCTGGGTCATTCCGGGGGCTTTGACAAGGAACGCGGTATTAATGTCCGGGTTGGACGTCTCGTGAGACAGGCCGATGCCACGATCCAGTCCGATTGCATGCTGATCGGTGGGGACTCCGGCGGGCCTCTCTTTAATATGGACGGTGAGCTCATTGGGATTCACAGCCGCGTTGGTGAATCCCGCGAGGAAAGCATGCACGTTCCTCTGCGTGAGTTCCAGGCACACTGGGACGAGTTGAAAGAAGGCAAATTTATCGGAAGCGGCAGCTTCGCCAAGAAAACCATCCCTGGGAGCGGATTCCTCGGATTGATCACGGAAAAAGCGGAAGAGGGCGGATTGCGCGTGACCGAAATTTGGGAAGAAAGCGTGGCCGAGAAGGCCGGCCTTAAGGTCGGAGATCGTATTCTTGAAATTGCCGGCGAAGCGGCGACCGCGGAGGGACTATCCGGCAAGCTTGCCGAACTCGGAGAAGGCGATAAATTGAAACTCAAATGGATGAGCGGAGAAGAGACCAAGGAAGAAACGATTCAACTTGAAAAACGACCATGAAGATCACGACAATTGTCTTACTCATTGCCTTCGCGCTGCCCGCCGCGGCTAGTTCGCTCCCTTCCGAGCGTCGCAAGAATGGTCCCTTAATTCAGGATGCCCTCGGGCCGGTGCAAATCTCGCTTCAGGAAAGTAGCGCCGTATTTTACAATAATGCCACTTCGGGGCCCTTCATTTACGGCACAATCGTTTCGGAAGATGGCCTGATTCTCACAAAGGCCAGCGAGTTGGAGGAAGTCGATAGCTACTATGTCCGGGTCGGCACTCGAAAATACCGCAGCGTATTGGTAGTCGCACGGGATGAAGTCTGGGATGTTGCTCTGGTCAAAATCGAAGCGACCGGATTAATTCCGGTCGATTTGAGCAGAGAGGCGAATCTCGCGCACGGCACTTGGGTTGTTTCGAACGGCGCGACGGAGCGCCGCTTTCGCCGACCACGCCCCGGGATTGTTAGCGCAAATAAGCGTGAAATCCCCGGTGGATCACCGGCTGTTCTTGGTGTGGGTCTTGATTCCAAGGATGACGGGGTTTATGTGAATTCAGTCACTGAGAAGTCAGGAGCTGAAGAGGCCGGCCTTAAAAAGGGCGACCACTTGGTCAAAGTTGACGGCACCGTAATCAAGGACCGGGACGGACTCATTGAGTATCTTAAAACGAAGGCTCCTGATGAGGTCATCACGCTGGAAATCAAGCGTGAGGAGGAAACGATGGCGCTGGAGGTCACTTTGATGGCTCGCCACAAACTCTACGGCGGGACCACCAGCCGAAACGATCAACTGAGCGGCGGCGAGGTTCAACAATCTCCGCGGCGAACCGGCTTTCCCATGGTTCTCCAGCATGAGACCATGCTGACGCGCCGGACGGTTGGAGGGCCCATTTTCACACTCGATAACGAGTTCGTTGGAATGAACATCGCCGCCGTCAATCGCGTCGAGGCTTTCGCCATTCCTACCGAGGAATTGGGCGCAATCGTCGAAGGGCTCAAAAAAGACCTCTAAGGGTCTCCTCTGAATTTTCCGACCATCCCGCATCCAAAGGCATCCTGCGGTGAGGAGGGTGGCTCCGAAATGCTAGGTCTGTTGCTCCCGGTGCTTCTTAAAGATCTCGAGAGTCCGTTTTCGTTCGTCACCGTGATCGACGATGGGGGGGAAATAGCCTGGCGCGAGCGGAGCACCGTTCGCCGGGGGCGCTTGAAGTTCCTTCGAGTCTACCGATTTGAGTTCAGGAATCCACCGTTTGATGTATTTTCCTTTTGGGTCGAAGCGCTTTGTTTGTGACCAGGGATTCTGAATACGGAAATAAGGCGCGGCATCTGCGCCAGTGCCCGCACTCCATTGCCAGCCGCCATTATTCGAGGCGATCTCGCCATCGAGGAGATGCTGGGCGAAGAATTGCTCTCCCAGGCGCCAGTCGAGATGGAGATCCTTGGTCAGGAACATCGCCACGATCATGCGCACACGATTGTGCATAAATCCTGTTTTAAGGAGCTCCCGAATTCCGGCGTCGATAATGGGAAACCCGGTTTGGCCAAGTTTCCACGCTGTCAAGCGCTCACCTGCTTCGTCCCACGGGAGGCCCCGCCAGGTGGGATTAAACTCGAGGTCGAGGGCTTCGGGATAGTGGTGCAGGATTTGGAAGTAGAACTCCCGCCACCCCAATTCCTTGAGATACTGTTCCGAACCACACTTGAGAGCCTCCTGATAGAGCTCTCGAATCGAAAGGGTGCCCCAGCGGAGATCTTGTGAGAGTCGACTTGTTCCGAGAACCGAAGGGATATCGCGGGTGTCATTGTAACTGGAGACCCGCTCCGCAAGGGCTTCCTTCATTCGTTCGCGGGCCGCTTTTTCACCTCCTTGAGGGAGATCCCAATCACCTTCTTCAAGTTCCCATGTCGCGAGGGTAGGGAGTGGCAGTGAGACAATATCGCCGGGCGTCTTGATCGACTTGGGGCGGCCGCCGGGTGCTCTCTTGCCCAAAGGGAGCCAGCGTTTTGAAAACGGAGTGTAAACCCGGTAGGGATCGCCATCGTCCTTAAGGACCTCCTTAGGCCCATGGAGAGCAGCATCTTGGAAAAGGTGAACCGGAACGGGTGACTCCTTCCCAAGTCGGGCTTCGATCTCGCAACCACAGGGATCGACGTCGCGGTTCAGGAAAATAGCATCCGCCTTTGTCTCGTCGACCAATCGGAGGAGTTCTGTTACGGCATCGCCCTGTCTTAAGACGAGTTTCCCGCCGATATGGTCAAGATTCCCGGCGAGCGAGGAAAGACATTCACAAAGGAATTGTTGTCGTTTGCCCCCGGTCCAGGCGTGGGTCCCTTTCCAATCGCTTAGCACGTAGGTCGTGACGACCTCATCCGAAGCTTCGATCGCCGCGTTGAGGGCGGTGTTATCAGTCAGACGCAGGTCGCGTCGAAACCAATGGATCACGCGGGCGTGCTGATATGCCATGGTGGGATCAGGCTTCCTTTAAAATCTGGGAGGCCTTTTCGACAGTCACCTTTGTGAGCTTTCCGTTGATCCGTCGCGAATTGTCGATTAACTTAATAAGTTTGATCCTCGTTTTCTCGGCCGCCATGAGCGATTTTTTTCCGGTTCCGTAGGTCTTATCGGAGAAGTATTTGGTAAATGTGGTGCCGGTCCTGCTGACGCAAAGACGCCACCCTTCGAAGGCTGTTGTTTCGTAGGTGAAACGTGTGAGATTTTTCCGCGATTTCAGCATGGTTTCAAGTTTCATTGGGGACAATAAGCGGTAATCCAACTTTTAAAGTTTTCACCTTAAAATCTTCTTTAAAAGCGAAAACATTCGAAAACCGAAAGAATCTTTCGGAAATCAAAATAAAAAAGGTTTGCATCCCGACCGTGAAGCTGGTCTTTTCCGCCCCCGCGAGTCTT
>JBLIDI010000105.1:0-12260 GCA_047634075.1 Akkermansiaceae bacterium | reverse complement strand
GTGGCAAAAAAGCAGGATGTCACGCTTGGTAAAAAACCCTTAATGAATCGTTTTCTTAAAATCGCCGTCACCGGGATCATCGCCTGCCTTGTGGCGGCGATTTTTTATTTGAGCTGGGTCCCGAATCCGAGCATGGCCGCTCTGGCCTGGATGCCGGATTCAGTCGGGAAATGGGCCGATACTTATGGTCGTCTTCGGACGGGTATTCCTTTCCTCGCGCTGGGCGGGATTCTGGGACTCCTCCTCGCTCTCGGTCGTTCTCCCCTCCTTGATTGGGTCGGGACCCTGATCGCCCTGTCGGCCCTGGTTTCTCTTGCCGAGCTTGGGCAGTTGCTTCTCCCTCATCGCGTCGCCGACCTCTGGGATGTTTTTTGGGGAATGGCAGGTTCCGCCGTCGGGCTCGCCCTGGTCGCGCTCCCAAATTGGCTCTTCTTTCGGAAAGTCTTTCGGAAAGCTTGCGATTCTGGCGCGGTTCCTGCAGGTGGTTCCTCTCATCAATTCATGAAGATCCTCAATTTTTTAGGCCTGCGATTTTGGAACGATCAAACTGAAGCCCTCCTCACGACTCTCGATGAGAACGGGGGACTCCTTGTGGTTCCGTCGGCGCCCTCGCTGGCCCAGATGGCCGATGATCCGCTCCTGAAAAAAGCGCATCACTGCTCCGATTGGGCTGTCGTCGACGGGGGATATGTTGCGCTCGTCCTGCGGGCCCTCGGAAAGCGGGTCACGCGCATCTCCGGTCTCCAGCTCCTCGAGAAAACGATCGATAACTCCGGCGAAGGAGTGGTCCCCATGAAAGACCGGCGCATTTTTTGGGTGGTACCCTCGCCCGAGGAAGAGGAAAGGATTCAAAAATATCTGGAAGGGAAGGGCTTTGAAGCCGCGAAGCAGGTCTTTTATCGGGCGCCCTTCTATCAGCAGGATGAGGAATTTAATGATCAGGTCCTGCATGCCAAAGTGAGGGACGAGGCCCCGGATTGGGTCATTCTTTGTCTGGGCGGGGGGCGGCAGGAAAAGCTGGGGCATTTCCTGCGGCACTCTCAGGGAACGGAAGCCGGTGGCCTCCGGCCTCCAACTCTCCCAACTGCTGACCTCCAAGCTCCAAGTTCCAACTTCCCCGAGAGGGGACGGAGAGCGAACGGCCCGGTTATCCTTTGCACCGGCGCGGCCATTGCTTTCTTCACGGGAGGACAGGCCAAAATTCCGGTCTGGGCGGATCGACTCTACCTGGGATGGCTCTTCCGGATCTTCGAAAAGCCCGGGGTCTTTTTTCCGCGCTATCTCCGGGCCTTCTGGCACTTCCCGCTTTTGCTCCTGCGGGAGCGAAGGACGCTCTTTGCCGGTCCTCTCGCTCCTCTGGAACCCCGTGTTGGATCTGGGTGGGACGAGGGCGCTGGATCGTAAAACGTGGGGGGGAGGGATCTTGTTTTCGTGGGCTGCCAAGGTTCTCACTCAATTTTTTTCACCAGCGGCAGAGGTCGATCCCATTCATTAAGAGTGAGATGCAAAAAAATCATCACTTCCATGAGCGTTATTGTGTTGACCAGTTGTTTAAAAAGTATCATTTTTCAAGCTCAGTGATATCAAGGCGTCATTAGTTCGCAGTTTTCAAAGGGTCCCCAAGCCGGAGTTTTGAAAGTGATTGCTAATCAGTCCCTTATGGTTACGCTGACCAAGAAATTTCATTCGTGGAATTCCTGAACTTTTATCCCTTAGCCCCCAAAAGCCATGATCTCATCCCGCGAACGAGGAATCATCCAAATCCTGACCACTGCCCAAGTTCTGTTTGTGACTCTTGGCTACTGGCTTTGGTTCGGCATTCATTTCGGCCTCAGATATGACGGGTTTCCTTCGTTTCAAACCTATGCAAATTATTCCATCGTTATTGTTATCGCGATGATCTTTGAAGCTTTTGCGAGACCCCAGTCCATGAGGCCGCGACCAGGGCGGGTTCGTAGGAACGCGAAATCGCTGTCCCTGCGTCAGACTCTCTGGATCTTCGGAGCCATCTTGGTTTTGCAGGTGTTCTCGAGGGATCTCAATTTATCTCGGATTTTCTTGGTCGGTTTTCTGATTCTTGCGATCCTTCTCCTCTATCTTCAGAATCGCTTCGCGATTGTCTGGTCTGCCAAATTGGGGTCCCGCTTTTTGAGGGATTGGAAAGTCCGGACCTTGGTCCTGGGACCAAAAGAGTGGTGCGACTCGATCATTCCCGAGCTTAATTTCAGCACTGGAATGATGGATCTGAAGCGGGTCGTTCTCACGGATGGTTACGGCCCAGAATTCGACTATCTCAAAGAAGTGGCCAGTCATCCGATTGATATTTTGATCATGCCTCCCCGTTCGATTGACCAGGAGATCGTGATTGATCTGATGAGGCAGGGTGACCGGCTGGGTTATAGTTGCTGGCTTCCCGTGGAGTATACTCGGAACTATGGTCGCCATTTTTCAATGCAGCGGGTGGGGCGTCTTGATATCCTGACCCCCCCGGCGGCGCCGCTGGAAAACACCTTGAACAGGCTGATCAAGAGGGCTTTTGATCTCATCTTCGCCTCCCTTGTTGTCGTCACGATCCTCCCGGTGACCGCCCTTTTTGTGTGGGTTCTTCATCGGCTTTACTCGCCCGGTCCGCTCTTATTTAAGCAAGAACGGGTCGGACGCAATGGCCGCACCTTCCAAATATACAAATTCCGCAGCCTCGATGTCGAGAATGGCGATGAACTCAAGCAGGTTTCGAGCCATGATAACCGCATTTTTAAAGGTGGGGGCTTCATTCGTAAGACCAGTATCGATGAGTTCCCGCAATTTCTAAATGTTTTTAATGGGGACATGAGTGTCGTGGGCCCGCGCCCTCACCTGGCGAAGCACGACGAAGAGTTTGCCTTGATCTACGAGAAATACGGACACCGTCGTAACGTTAAACCCGGGGTTACCGGACTGGCGCAGGTCAAAGGATACAGGGGCGAAATCCATTCCCGACTTGATGTCCGTCACCGGGCCTGCCTCGACCGCTTCTATATTTTCCATTGGGATATCGCCTTTGACTTCAGAATTGTCGTGATGACCTTTCGAAGTGTGATTCGGCCTCCAAAGAGTGCCTATTAATGCCCGCTTTTGAGATTGTGCGAACCATGTCTCCAAAAATTCCTGACCGGGCTCGTAAGCTTTTCTCAATCATCAGGCCTTCAATCCGCCTAGATGTTGATTAACCAGCTGAAGCAGGACTACGACGGGACGCCCAAGTCGGTTTCGGTGATGACGACTCCTTCGGGGCAGCCTGTTGACCTTGGTGACGCCCGAAGAAGTAACCTTCCGGTCGATCCCGGACTTTATCCTGCCTTTGTGAGCTTGAAGCCGGGGAACTACCATGGAAACGCCTCGGGGACGATGCGGCTGGGGTATTCTTACGATTCCTGGATAGCGGGGAGGGTTGCGGGGGGGCAGTGTTCCCGCAGAGCTCGACGGCCGGTCCGATGATGCGGATTTCGACGGGGTGACTAAGCTCGAGGAATACTTAGCCGACACCAACCCAAACGACGCAGCAGACCGGAGACTCTCGTTTCTTGAAATTACCAAAGTCGCGGGCGGGCTCAAGTTGGCTTTCCCGAGGAACAACGAAGCGGTCGATACCAACTATCGCCTGGAGGTGAGCAATGATATCGGGGCGATCATTTTTACGATCTCAAACCCCGCAGAGGGCTTGTATGCCAGCGTGTTCGAAAGCTGCGATGGTTTGGATGTCCGCTTCAATACGATCTCCGTTCTTCGCGACATGTCGTCAGGTGAGGTGA
Source organism: Akkermansiaceae bacterium (assembly GCA_047634075.1). Lineage (GTDB taxonomy): Bacteria > Verrucomicrobiota > Verrucomicrobiia > Verrucomicrobiales > Akkermansiaceae > SW10. Next base: position 8,469 of record JBLIDI010000105.1, on the reverse strand, counting down.
GCTACGACAAAGTGCGAAACTTGCGGCTAGAGGATTTGCTGGGGCGTAAATCAGTAACAGTGGATCAGTCCCGGGTTTCCAGATCGATTGAGAATGGCATTGTTCTCGTCACCGGAGCCGGAAGATCAATAAGGTCCGAGCTTTGCCAGTTGTGGGCATCCTTCAAGCCATCGAAGCTCGTTCTCCTTGATTCCGCGGAATTTCCCTTGTTTGAGATTGAGCGCTCCCTCCGGCATCAATCGGCAGGCCTTGGCATCGAACCCGTGGTTGCTGATGTCAAGCAACAAGAGGTCATAGAGCGGGTCTTCTGCGAGAAGCAGCCCGAGCATGTCTTCCATACCGCAGCATACAAGCATGTCGTGCCCTTGATGGTGGCCCATCCGTGGAGGCCCATCCGGACGAGGCAATGTTTTCGGGAGTAACGGAAGTGTCATCCCCATCTCCCAGAAACAGCTTGAGGAGGGAGGGCCGTTGACGGTGACCCATCCCGAAATGACCCGCTATTTCATGACCATTCCCGAGGCGGTCACCTTGGTCCTCCAGCGTGGCTCAATCGCGACTGCGGGCGACATTTTCGTCCTCGATATGGGAACGCCGGTCCGGATTATTGATCTCGCAAAATATATGATGCGCCTTTCAGGTCTTCAGGAAAATATTGATATTACGATCGAGACGACGGGCCTGCGTCCGGGGGAAAAAATGTATGAAGAGTTGGTGGCCTGCGGCGAGGAGTTGCAGTCGACTGATGTCACAAAAGTGAATGTCCTGAAGCGGACGAACAATCTCCTGGCGTATGATGAGCTGCAGGGAATGATCTCCCGGCTGGAAAAATTTGCCGAAGACAGGATGATTGGGGAGTCCCGAAATTACCTTTGGCAATTGATTAAGCTGGACATTGATCGCTCCCGGGGTGGACGTAAAGTTAAAGGGGGTCGTCAAAAAGTCTTGGTGGGGGGATTGTGAAAGCTGCGAGTCCTCCATTTCTCTTATGACATCGTGGCTCTTGCGGCGGGAGCCTCAATGACTTCGAGCATGTGGTCGGCCTCAATGGCAGCCTACTGGCAATCAGCGACTTGCCGGCCGCCGACATGCAGGAAGTCTTCGGCATCGCCACAAAGGCAGGCTTGAAGGTTTACCGCTGGCAGGCCGACTTAATGCCCCGGGAAATTCGTTTTGATGAAGTTTCGCGCTCGCTCCCCCTTAAACGGGCGTGACACAATCGAAGTGACTGATGATGACCCAAAAAAGAAACAGAGCTTATCCTTTCCTTGACCAAGGCACCCGGCGATCCGTGGGGGCGATCCTGGCGGTCCTGTTTTGCGGCAATTTTTCGCTGGCCTCGCAAGCGGCCGACGTTTCCCTCAACCAGTTGCACCAGGAATACGATGGCGAAGCAAAATTCCCGCTGGTTTCGACCAATCCTCCGAACCTCGAAACCGAGATTAAGATTTTCCCCAGAAGCCAGTCGGAAGTTGTCTTCCAGACCACGCCCGCGCTCCCCTTGCCATCGTATCAAAGCTACGGCTTAGAGCGAAGCACGGTCGATAGAGGCTTGGGAGACGTCGTGAATCTTGGGGGCAGCAACCGGCGCCTCGAGTCCGTTGATGTCACCATGGTGAATTTTGCGAAGGCCGTGAGTTGGCCGGACCTTGCTGCGGCAGATCCCGCAGGGTATCGCCATCCTCTCACCATCATCGTCTATGAGGTGAGCGGAGAGTCCTTAGTCCTTTTAACCCAGCAAACGCAGGAAGTTCTCATCCCGTGGCGCTCCGAGACCCTCGATGATGGCGGCGAGAATCCCTTCGAGGGCGCGGCCTTCACGACCCGTTTCGATTTCTCGGACGAGCTCCTCCTCACCGAACAGCTTGCCGTCCTCGTCGCTTATAATACCGAGTCCTCGGGTTTCGATCCCATCGGGTCACCCGGCCCCTACAATGGCCTCAATCTCGCCCTTTCTGGCGATGCCCCTTCGGTGGGTACGGATGACGATCCTACCCGCATGCTTCGACTGGTCGCTGGGGGGTTCTTCCGATCACGAGCTTTCGGCTCTTTGGCTCCGATCTTTACCGTCAGGACATTCTCGGCGAACCCTTCCCAGGGCGTCCCTCGCGATGGCGGGGGCTACCTCGTCAAAGCGAGGGTGACCGAAGAAGGATTCACCGGCGAAGCGACGGCAAACTTTGCCGTGACCCCGCTTTCCGCGGAGGTCTCCTTCGCCAATAAGAAGCAGGCTGCCGATGGCACCCCCAAGGCGCTTCTGGCCGTCACTGATCCCGCCGACCTTCCGTATGAGGTTGTCTATGCCCAGCGAAGCGGTCCCCCGACCGCGAGGGGGCATTACCCCGTCTTCATCACCCTCACTTCGCCAAACTATCGCGGTTCGGTCTCGGGACTGATGAGCTTGGGATATTCCTATCAGTCGTGGATTGCCGAAAAGGTCGCGGGCGGGAGCATTCCAAGCGCGCAGGCGGGGCAATCTGATGACCCCGACTTCGATGACCGAACCAATCTGCAGGAATACCTCGTCGCAGGTGATCCCGCCAACCCCAATGATGCCGCGCAATCCTTGACCGACCTTGTCCAAGCCGAAGAGGGAGGTCTTTTAACCTTCTTCCGAAACAATGAGGCGGGCGATGTCGGGTATCAGGTGCAGTTTACCAACACCCTCGCCGATCCCGGTCAGTGGCTCACTCTTGCCATTCCGGCATCCGCGACCAGTCCACCTCCGCCCTCAGAGTCGATCGCGATGCCGGTCGCGATCACGCCCGGGATAAAAGCCCGCTTTTTTAGGGTGAAATACGAGATTCTCGCGCCGGGTGGCTAAAGAAATGCTGGAGGTTTTTAGAGTGGTTTGATAAGCCAACGGATTGCTGAGGGAAAAGTCAAAAAATCCCTTGAGAGACTAAGCCGACCTTTTCATTCGTATGCTCCGATTTTCGTTCAGGAACCAAGCCGACATCTCAAGGCCGCTTTCAGGCGGCCTTTTGCTTGTTTTGACCTTCATGCTAGCCTTTGGCGCTGCCGGACCCTGGCATCTCAGAATGGGAACCCTCTGTCTTGCGGCAGGGCTTCTGATGGTGGTTTTCCCTCCGGTGGTCGCTTTAAAAAAGCGGGCCCTTCTGCTCACGCTTGGATTTTTACTTTTCGGGCTGGCCTCGTTTTTGCCGGCGGAGCTCATGGGGGTCCCGCAATGGCGCACGGACCTTGCCGATCTGGGGGTCGCCACCGGGGAGAGTGTCGTCATCCAAAGGAGGCTCGCTCTCGAATACCAGGCCTCCTTTGTCCTCATAACGATGATGGCCTGCTGGGTTTTGACCCAGCGGTTTACCTTAAATTCGACCCGCACTTTTGCCTTTCTTTTCGTCTTTGGGGTCGCGGCTTACGCCCTCATTGCGCAGCTGATGGAAGCGCAAATCCCGGGAGGCCGTGGCACGCAGGTCTTTGGTTTCTTCCCAAACCGGAATCACACCGGGACCCTCCTTTCGCTCGGGTTTCTCTGTGGCTTGGGGGGCATCTTTCAAGCGGTTCGTAATAAGGATTTTGTGCGGATCTTACTCGGCCTGATCCTGTGCGGAGTCATCCTGTGGGCCATTTTAAGCTGGAACATCAGCCGGTCGGCGATTGTTCTTTGTTCCCTGGGAACGGTGTTGTGGCTCGCTCTTTTGGGGCGGCGTTATTTTGGGCGACAGGAGGCGAAAGTCTTGGGACTGATCACCCTGCTGGTCTTTGGGATTTACGCGCTCTCCGAATTTCAGGTCAAGGAGAGGATCCAGACGACGGTCGAGAAAATCACCGCTGATGATCCGCATGATTCCGAAGATTCCCCCGACGGGGATGCGGGGAGCGAAGCCCGTCGTCTCGATGATCTCGATTTCCGCGTTCCGATCGCCTTCGACACTCTCGACATGATTTCCGAGGCCCCGCTGACCGGGGTCGGGGCGGGTCAGTTTCGCTGGGTGTTTCCGCAATACCGCGAGCGGACCATTGCCGTGAACCATGCCGTTGCGGTCCATCCCGAAAGCAGCTGGTTTTGGCTCGCGACCGAGTTTGGGCTCCCTGCCACGGCCTGTGTCTTCGCCCTGGTGGCGGGCTTGTTTTGGCGGGGCTTCAAAAATATTCGGCGGCGCGGAAACCGCGACCGGGCTCTCCGCTTCGGCTGCCTTGTGGCGTCCGCGATGGTGCCCCTGCACGGTCTTTTTGACGTGCCGGCGCATCGACCTGCCCTGATGCTGGCCTCTCTGTTTCTCTACGTCTTGTCCCAAAATCATACCCCACACGAAGATGAGTCCGCTAAAGGACCTTCCCGCTGGCCGGGAATGGTGGGCGGCCTCGTTCTGCTGGCTGCGGGCGTCTTTCTTTGGGGGAGTTCCTGGTTTGGCTGGTCGGAACCGCTCATCGTGCGATCGCAAAAAGAGCGCGACGAGGGAGCCTTACTCTTCGCGAAACTCGGGGATCTGAAAAATCCCCTCGATCCTTTCACCTCTCTCGCGCTCAGAAAAGAAGTGATGGCGCTCGCCGAAAAGTCCGCGACGGAGCTTCCGCTCGACGGACGCCTGTATCGTCTCAGTGCCCTGAGCTCGGTGCCTATTTCGTTCGAATCCGAAGCAACCGCCGCCAATTTTGCAATCGACAGGATCTTGTCGCCCTTCTCGGTAAAAGTGCCCATGATCCATGCTTCAGTCACTCTTTACTATGAGGAAGATCAAGTGGTGAAGGGATGGCAGGAAGCTCTCAAAAGAGCGAAGGCGGTTGATCTCGTAGGTGGAAGCGAATCAAGCTTTGAAAAAAGAACCCTCCGGGAGATTGCCATGAGGGTGAAGAGAGATCCAAATTTAAAGAAACTTGCTGATCGAGCCACCGATTTTTCGGAGTGAAGAAGGGCTTGGCGTGGGTTTAAATCGATCGCTATGGCAGTACCCTTCATAAGAAGTCATTTTCGGAAAGTGGCCATCGCCTTCGTCCTGATGATCATGGGCGCGCTCGGGATCTTTTTTGGACCTGCCAGAGAGGCTTTGAAATCATGGCGGGCTTCCGTCCTGGTGGAGGAAGCGCAAGCGCATGCCGAGGCCAACGAGTGGGATGAAGTCTCCCGCACTGCGAGGGCTTCCTTGCAAAACGAGGAGTCCCTCGAGGCGCTCCGCTTATTCGCGAAAGCGGCCGTGAAGACCGGGGATCGCAACAACCTCGAATTTGCTTACACCCTTTTTCGTTACCCCGGGGCCACTCCGGAGGACCGCTGCTGGGTTTTAGCGCGGGCCCTTGATGTCGGAGATCTTATCAACGCGCCCCGCTTGGTCGCCCTCCTCACCTCGGAGGAATCCCGCGATAGCGCCATCCATTACCAGCTGGTCCGGGAGCGCTTGATCGCGGAAGACTATCAGGGAGCGCTCATTTTAGCGGACGATCCCGCGATGACATCCCGCGATCCGGCCGTCGATTTTCTCTTGGCTCGACGTTTCGCGGGAAGCGGTCTGCCCGGGGCTCGCGAGATCACCACGGCGCGACTCGAGACGCTTTTAAATGCCCAGGAGCGCGACCTAGCCCTCCGGGCCATCAACCTCCTCGCCTTTCTCAACGATCAATGGATTAGCGAGCCCCTTGCGCAGGTCGCGCTGGATCGCTTTCGGGATGACCCGGATCTCGGCGTAAGGGCAAAGTTGAATCTCGAGCTCTTTCGCATTGGACTCAGAAAACGCCCTATTGCAGAGGCCATGGCCGAAGCCATCACGGAATACCGCGTGCGCGATCTCCCCGTGCTGGTGCGGTGGCTGGCCCGTTTGGAGCAGGATCAAAAAATAATTGCGCTGACCGGAGACGATCAAGTTCAGGAGAATCCCACCCTCTTTGCTTTTCGTCTGCAAGCCCTTGAAAATCTCGGACGATGGCAACAAATCGAGACAGAATTAGAGACTCCCGTCATCTTTTTTCCCGAGCCCATTTTGTGGGCAACTCGCGCGGTTGTGGCGGCGCGACTCGGAGAGGACCTGCAATCAGGCCAGCGATGGCAGAAGGCCATGGCAGCGGCAAAACGCGACCAGGATCGCAATTGGTTCTACGAACTCGTAAAGAAGGCCAAGCAACTGGGCGATCCTGAGCGGGTCATGGAAACGGTCATTGCCGGCATCAAACACCCGCTTGGCTCTCCTCCCAAGACCACCGTTCTCGCCCCTCTTTTTCAATGGCTGAAAGACCGCGGCGATGGCAAACGACTTCTCGAAGTGAGCGCGATTTTAGTGCGTCGCGAACCCGATAACCCCGTGCTCTTGAATAATTATTCTTACCTGAAAGCGGTCCACGAGATCGCGGGGAAGGATGAGGCCGAGGTGATGCGGGCGCTCGTCTCACGCCACCCCGAACAAGAGAACTTCCGGAACACCCTCGCTTTCATCCTCCTCTCGATGGGAGAGGCCAAAGCCTGCCTCGAGGTTCTTGACGAGACCCTCCCAAGTCCGGGCGAGTTCTCAAATATCGGTAAGGCAATCTATGCAAAAGCACTCTTTGAGCGGAAGAAAAAAGAGCAAGCCTTTGCTTTGGCAAAGTCAATCGACTGGGGGAAGATCTCCGACGAGGAAAGAAAGAAACTCGAGATTCTGGGGCCTTGAGGGGATTTTTTTGATTTTTGAATTTTTGAATTTGGGATTAAGTGAATCAGGTCACTAGAAGCGTAAGCGGTAGCACGGGCGTCCCGCCTGTTCCTGGCAAGCAAGCAAGCGGAACGCTTGCCATGGGCCGACCTAAGATTCTAACGACCGCGTTGAGAAGATGGGGAAAAGATTCCCGCTGATTTCTCCCTAACTCCCGAGATCGCGTGGGCCGCCTATTCCTTGACTGAAAGTCGGGAAATCACCTTCTCCTCGAAGGTCGTCCAGGCCTCATTTGCCGTCGAGACTCCTGAAATCACCGCGAGAATCATCCGGGCCGCCGCGAATTCCCGGCGTGCCATGACCGCTCTGAGGCGGGCCATTTTAAGATTTCTTTTGTAAAGGGTTTGTCGGAGTAAATAGTCGTCGGATGACCAGATAAGCTTGCAAACATAAAGCGGTTCTTCGGAGACCGGATGCTTAAAAAGCCATTGCCGAACGAAAAAGTCCCGGCCTGCAACCCTGAAGGTCCGGAAGGGAAGCTCCTTCACAAGTTGGATTCCGGAAGCGGGAAAGCAGACCTCGGGTGAGTGGAGGTAAAGATCGAGCAAGATCCGGTCATTCCCCTGATAATATTCCAGATAAGTCACCTCGGTTTTCACCGGGGTTTTTTTGTCTTCAAGGAGAACCTGCATCCCGCGGTCGTAGTCGAGGATCTTACCTCCCCGTGTCTCGGAGAATCTGCGATCGATCGCTTCGTCGGGAACGTTCCAGATGAGCGGGGAAGGTGACGCTGCCGATTGGGTCGGGAGCTCAAACCACCAGAGGCGAAATCCCTCGGATGCTCCGAGGAGGAGGATCACCGAAATGAAAAGGGGCCGGAGGTCTGTCCTCGTGCTTTTTGAGGGGATGGGAGGGCCTTTTTTTTGGGACGGGCCCTTTTTCGGGGACGGTTTTTTGGGGCGCCGGGCCATGAACCATGCCAAGAGGGCAATGCTGCTGAAGGTCGCTATCATTGTCCCGAACCCGAGGGCATCGTGGGCGGCGTTCATTTCCTGCCGACCACTTTCGTGCGCGATTTGGGCGAGAGCGTAGACCCGGTGGGAATTCGTGAGCACTGCCAATCCCAAGGAGAGGACGAGGAAGGTCAGACGCCTCGCGCTCGAAAAACGGTTGAGTTCTCCGAGCGCGAGGGCCGCCACGATCCCGCTTTGGAACGAGCGAATCCCGCTACAGCCTTCAGCGACGTCAAAGATTTCCCCGTTGACGATAAAGGATGTGCCGGAGGTCTCAATCGGGTAGCCATTGAGCGGAAGAAGAAAGCTCGTGAACTCCAGAACAACCTGGGTGAGCCCATGGACTAAGGGCGTCTCGATTCGGCTCGGAAGGGGAACTGCCAGAAGAATGAAGAGCGTGGCTGGGAGAAGGTTCTGGCTTGTCCTCCTGTCATAAAGGAGCGCGATGGTGAGATGGCTCAGGGTGAGGACCACGAGCGCGTGAATCCAGAGCGGAAGACGCCAGTAAATATCAACGTGTTCTACGAACCTAATCGGAACAAGGATCAAGGGGCCCAACGCTATCGCGGCGATCTGCCATCCTGCGCGAGTGGGGTGGGGATCCTTGCTCGAAAAATCCTGCCATCGATGAAACCCAAAAAAGAGAATCAAGGGTGCGACAATCCACCCGTAATCGTAATAGGTCTGATTTTGCCAACTTGGAAAGAGAACGAAGCAGAGCTGGATCCATAGAATTCCGAGGAAAAGGAAGGCAGTCCCATGGCGACAATCCATAGGGGAGAGAAGACCAAATCACGATGCTTTGATACAGACTTTTCTTTCTGGAGAAGTGGCTCTGCCTTCAGCGCGAGTTTACCGAAACCGGTGAGAGC
>JBLIDI010000104.1:0-12463 GCA_047634075.1 Akkermansiaceae bacterium | reverse complement strand
GCGCTGGCGGAATTTGCGCATGATCTTCCAATTGGAAAGATCCCGTGTCTCCACAGGTTTCTTTTTGGATGATTTCTTGCTGCCCTTGCCCACACCCAGAGTCAATCAGGACGGAGCAAATCGTATAAGTGACATTTCCGTCACATAACCTCAGGCTGACCAAAGCTCATCCTGTGCCGAACACTACTGGAAGGGCCTGTATTTCAATCACCACGCTTGGCTTTCCCCCCCTCTCCGACTACACCACGGGAACTGTGAACGATTTTAAAACCCTTGGCATCCCAGCCGACCTCATCCAAGGCCTTGAGGAATTGGGTATCCACAAACCCACCCCGGTACAGACGCAATCGATTCCCTACCTAATGGAACGTGGTCATGACTTTGTGGCCCAGGCCCAAACCGGGACCGGTAAAACGGCTGCTTTTGGCCTCCCCCTTCTCACCAAGATCGATCCCAACAACAAAAAAGTCCAGGCGATCATCCTCGCTCCAACTCGGGAACTCGCGAAGCAAATTGGCAAGGCTCTTTTCAAATTCACGAAATATTGTGAAAAACGGATCTTTCTCGAAGTCGTCGCTGGTGGCGACAAGATTGACCTACAAGTCACTCGCCTTCAACGTCCTACACATATTCTCATCGCAACTCCGGGTCGTCTTTATGACCTCATGGAGCGGAAAGCGATCTCAATCGATGCGGTCCAATATTTAGTCCTCGATGAAGCTGATGAGATGCTCTCAATGGGTTTTAAGGACCAAATTCGGAATGTCATCGAGATTACCAAATTCCGCAAAGCGACTTGGCTCTTCTCTGCCACTTTCCCTCCTGCTCTGGGCGATCTCGTAAAGTTTTGTATGTCGCCCGATCCCAAGACGGTCAAAATCGACACAAGAAACGTCGTTAATCGCAATATCGACCACCGTTTCGCGGTTTGCGTAAAGGAAGACAAGAGCGATTTCATTGATGAATTCCTCCATCGTCAAGGAGAGAAACGTGGCCTCATTTTCACCCGTACCCGTGATGGCGCGGATATGCTGTGCAAGCAACTTACCAAAGGTGGCCATTCCGTTGGTGTTCTCCAAGGCGACCTTACCCAGCTCGAGCGCGACAAGGTCATGCGCGCTTTTAAGAAAGAGCGGACCCAGTTCCTCGTAGCGACCGATGTCGCTGCCCGTGGGATCGATGTCGAGGGTTTGAGTTTCGTGATTCATCACCAGCTTCCCGAGCAGATTGATTATTACACCCACCGCAGCGGCCGCACTGCCCGTGCTGGAAAAAAAGGAATCTCCTTGGTTCTCATCGATCCCCGCGAAAAGAAAAGGCTGAAGCAATTCAGCCAAGCTTTGAGCATCCACTTCGGTCCAGCTTAAGCTCCGAATGACACGAGTCGCTGTGCCGTTTGTAGGGTATCGATCTCTTCGACCTTCTTATCTCGACGGATCCCTTTGATTCTGGGGAAGCGGAGGGCGAAGCCAGAGTCGTGACGTTTGGAAGGACGGATTTTATCGAAGGCAATTTCCAAGACGATCGTGGGTTCGACTTTCACGACGCGACTTGAGATCTTTTCGATCGTGGTTTTTTGAAAGTGCTCAGTGAGTTCCTCAATTTCATCATCAGTGAGGCCGGAGTAGGCTTTTCCTAAAGTACGAAGTTCCCCTGACTTCGTGTCTCGCACCGCAAAGGTGTAATCCGAAAGTAGACCAGCACGTTTTCCGTGGCCTTGCTGGGCCGCGATGACAACGCAGTCGAGCGTGGGCATGACACCCTTGAGCTTCCGCCAGGATTGGCCACGACGCCCGGGTTGATAAGGGGAAGAAGGATTCTTGGCGATGAGTCCTTCATGGTCATCGGACATTGCTTTTTTAAACTCATTTTCTAGTGAAGTGAGATCGGTGCCATGGGGGCGGGCAAGCGCTACCGTTGCAAATGGTCCGGAGAGTTCGAGAGATTCCAAAGCGGCGCGGCGTTCTTCGAGAGGGGAGTCGATAAGGCCTTTCTGGTGATGAAGGCAGTCAAAGGCAATGAACTTGACCGGAATGGCGGCTCCGAGAAAGAGGTCCCCTTGTATTTTCTTACGACCAAGGCGTTTCTGAAGATCAAAAAAGGTGAGGCGTTTCCCCTCGGCATAGGCGATGAGTTCGCCATCAAGAATACAGGGTGGTAGAGATTGGGCGGCTTCTAGGATTTCAGGAAATTCGTCGTCAAGCGAACGGAGATCACGGGAGAAGAGTCTTACCTTTTCGGGCGTGACGTGAAGTTGACTCCGAATTCCATCGTACTTAGGTTCCAACCAGAGCGGGGTCTCTGGATGACCATGCCAGTCGAGAATTTCTTGGGCCGTTTCGGTTGGAGAGGCGAGCATGGGCTTGATAGCGGTGCCGGGACGTAGCTGGATCTCAATAAGGCGGCCATTTTTAGCGGCAATCGCGACTTCTCCGAGATCACCCGTAAGCATAGCGGCGTAGCGGATTTCCGATTGGGGAGAATCGAAAGCAACGGCAACGGCCTCTTCATAGAGGCCTTCCTTAGCCCCGGCGCGCAGTCCTCCGGTGAGGAGGCGGACGATTGTTTCGCCTTCGGCGGGATGGCATTGGCGGAGCCAGTCAGCGAGAAGGCGGGTTTTGGCGAGAGAACCATGGGCCGAGGTAAGGGCGTGAAAGTGCGTCGCGACTTGGTCAAAGGAATGACTCGATGGTTTAAGCGTGGCTTCTTCTAGGAGAATCCGCGCCGTGCGTGCGGAGTCGTTTTGGCTGGCGGAAACGGTCTTGTATTTTGCGAGTGGGAAACCGGTGACTTCGAGAAGAGCTTGCCGGACCATGGCAGAGCCAAGATGGGTGATGCCGCCTCCACTCAGCCATCGAGTCACGAGTGGAAGTTCGTGATCGGAGCGATCGCGGAGGAAGATTGAGAGGAGCTCAATTTTCTTGAGACGTGAGGCAGTCGTCGTGAGAGTTTCGAGGAGCCCGCTTAAGTCACGGAGGTCGCAAGCAGGGCGGGGGACTTCGCTTTTTGGAAGGACTTCGCTTCGCGAAGTGTCGAGGAGTTCGAGTTGGTCATCGCCGTAGATTGACCAAGCTTCGATTCCTTTGGCACGGAGGTCGCTTGCGAATTCGCGGGTGCTTCCGTGAAGAGTGTAGACGAGGGCGGGGGAGACCAGTGCAACCGCTTCGAGGAGGCCTGGATAATCGGCATGATCGGAAAGTGGGAGGACGAGATCCACTTGATATCGGTAGTGCGAACCCGGGGTGAGAGCCCAACCGCTCAGCATGGCGGTGCGTCGTTTCTTGTGGTTGCGGATGACGCGGGAGCGGACGGCACTGGGTGGCGCAATGACGGCGACGCCGGGTGGAATGGTCTTTTCGAGAAGGACGGGCTCGGAGAGTTTCACCCCGAGATCGCGGCAGGCTTTTGTCATCTCGAACACTGGCTTTTGCATGACAACGGGAATGTTCGCTTCGTCGAGAATGGCGAGGGCTTCCTGGGCTTTACCAAGTGAATAGGCGAGGAAGATGGGCGTTTCGCCATCGTCGAGGGTTTCACGGGCGAAACGGACGATCGCGCTTTCGATTTCTGAATTAGGGGGAAAGACAAAGTGTTGTTTCCCAAAAGTAGTCTCCATGATGAGGATATCAGACTTTGGGAAATTGGGAGTTTCGGCAGTGCGTGAGGTGCGCGTTTTGAAGTCGCCGGTGTAGAGGAGAGACTGGCCCTCGTGCTCAATGCGAATCATCGCCGATCCCGTGATGTGACCGGCGGGATGAAGGGTGATGGTGTGGTCGTTGATCTTCCTTTCCTCACCCCAGTCGAGCGCCTCAATGCTGGAGGCCTTTATGCCGTAGCGTTTTACGAGAATATGGCCGGTTCCTTTTGAGCAAAGAACGCGCTCATGCCGCGCGAAATGGTCGGCATGTCCGTGCGAGACAAAGGCAAAGGGCGCGGGACGATGGGGATCGAGCCGCAGTGCTAAATCATGGAAGTGGAGGGAGCGGGGATCGAACTTCAGAGACACAGTGTACAGTAAGGCGAGGCCTTTGATTTGCGAATGGGAAGTTGGTTGGTAAGGTGTGCGCAATGACCATTCGCGATGCCTTCGAAACCGACCTGCCTGCCCTTGTTGCGATTTACAACGAATCGATTCCCAGTGGCAAGGCGACCGCGGATCTCACCCCAGTGACGGTGCCGTCACGGGTCGCTTGGTTTCAGGAATTTCATCCGGATCGCCGCCCGTGCTGGGTCGCGGAGGAAGAGGGTCGGGTGGTTGGCTGCGTTTACCTGCGTTCGTTTTACGCAGGCCGGCCCGCTTATGATAAGACGGCCGAAATCAGCACCTACATTTCTGCGAGTCATCAAGGGAGGGGATTGGGGACGCTTTTAAAAAAGAAGATGATCGCGGAATGTCCTCGTTTGGGAGTAGAGAACCTTCTCAGCTTCTATTTTGATCACAATGAAGCGTCGCGTCGCGTCAATGAAAAGTTGGGTTTCAAGGATGCCGCTCATCTCACCGAAATCGCGGAAGTTTTCGGAGAAAAACGCGGGCTTGTTATTGCGATTTTACGCGTGGAATCCGGCGCATAATTTTTTCAAAGACCGGCTCAAGGTAGTGTAAGGAACCGGCCCACGTGAGATGGTCGTCATCGCGGTAGAATGAGCGGTTGGCGTAGACCTGGAGCGCGTTGCTTTCTTTGAAAAATTGGTTGGTGGGATCAACGATGGTGATGTCCTCCTTCGATAAATCGGCTAGAGTTTTCATTGTTCTGGCCTGTCTCTTGCGGTGGTCTTCGCGGGTTGTCGTAAACTGCGGGAGGTCAGAAAATCGTGGAAATCGCTCCTTGAGATAGAAGCGGGCCGCGATTCGGCCGACAGTGCTTTCGGGAACTTGCTGGACGAGGAGGAGTTCGATCCCGTTTTTAACAAGGTGTTCGTTCATCTTTTGAAGCTGGCGGATCAAAGCCGTCGATGATTCGGCAAAGGTTGGCGCGGGGATCATCGAATCGACAACCATCGTGGTGTAGCGATGACTTTCTGGCTCACCCACCATTTCGACCTCGTTATAGCCCTCGCACCGTGCGACCCAGCGACCTACCAAGATGACGACCTTTGGGCGGGTCTTGATGATTTCGGACAAGACCCGCTCGTTCATTGCGACCATCGCGGCTGCTCCCTCCCTGTCCATATCGGCGAACCATAGGCCCGTAACCGGTGGGGTGCCGTTGTTCAAGTAAGCCCGTCCCCGCAATCCAAGTTTTTGTCCCGCGGCATCGATTGCTGGAGCAGCTGAAGCCCCGTGGCTATCTCCCCAAACGACAAAGTCTACCGAGCCTTCCTTTCGTTCCCCGATGGCCGAGGCTTCGCTTTTCGAGCTGGTGTAATCCCCTCCGTTCCATGCCACATCAGCCATGATGACGCGGAGATCCTCCGGCAAGCGCGAAGGGAAACCGCCACTGAGTTTGATCCCCAGCGCGATCGCAAAGAGCCCTGCTGCCGAAATTGCTCCGAACCGCAAAGCCCGGGCGTTCGTTCCTAAAACTCCCCCTGACCGAAAGGGCGTCTCAATCCAGCGCCAAGAAAGCCAAGCGATCACGGTGGAAGCGGCGAGAAGGGAAAATTTCCACGCCACGGTCAGCTCAAAAGTCACCTCGCGGGCAAAGACCACCAGCGGCCAATGCCAGAGATAGAGTGAGTAGGAGATCAGCCCGACTCCCACCAGTGGCCTCCAGCTGAGAATACGCCCCGCGTAGGTTGCTCCGCCAGCGCAGAGCAACATCACTGCACCGAGCACCGGCGGGAGCGCCGCCGGTCCCGGAAAGGCCGTTTCACGATCATAGATCCACATGGGAACCATCACCAAAATTAGCCCGAGAGCCGAAAGAACCTCGCTGCCCGCCCGTTTCATTTGGGGTCGCGGAAGAGCTGCCATGATCGCTCCGGCCAGGAGTTCCCATCCTCGGCTTGGGAGCAAAAAGAAAGCCTCTTTGGGATCTCTCGGGACTTCCAAAGAGCTCCAGCCAAGTGAAACCACGGCACTCGCTACCATGATCCAAGCAATTTTTTCGGGCCACCGCCTCCATGCGAAAAGCACCAACAGGGGGAAGATCAGGTAGAATTGCTCCTCCACCGAAAGCGACCAAGTGTGCAGTAGCGGTTCGAAGTCCGAGCTCTCCGCGAAGTATCCCGCATCGCGCGTAAAGTAGCAATTGGACGCCATCACGACATGCGCCATCGCACTCCGCGCCAGCCCGGCGTAACGCTCAGGGGTTTGCAAATATCCTCCGATGAGTAGTGTCCCGATCACCATCGCGATCGCCGCCGGAGCAATCCGGCGTATCCGACGTGCCCAAAAATCCACCAAGGAAAAGCGATCTTGACTCAGTTGTCTCAGCAAAATTCCCGTAATGAGATAGCCCGAAATCACAAAAAAGACATCAACCCCCACAAATCCCCCCGGGAACCCCAGCCCGAGGTGAAACAACACGACCCCGATGACCGACACCGCCCTAAGGCCGTCGATTTCAGGTCGATACTGTCTCGTCGCCATTGCGCCCCATCCCTTACTCCTGTCGCTTTCCAACTCAATCTCAAAAAATTTCAAGTAAGCTCACACGTCTCTCTTTTGCGAGCCTGTCTTCTCTCATAAAGACGGGCTTTTTTATGATTTGAGAGAGGGTGATCTCACCTTTCCGCCGACCCAGGAGAATGACAAACCCAAGTCCAACCAGAACCCCGATGGCGGGCTTTAAAGAGATCCTCCCGGACTTCTGTCGTTTCTGAGCGCGATCAACCTTTACAAACACGCCCCTCCTTGGCAGATAGATGAAGTTTTAGCTGCACCGCTTTTAAAAAATGCCGAAGGACACCAGTATCAAAAAAATTCTCGTCGTAGGAGCAGGCCCCATTGTCATCGGACAAGGCTGCGAATTCGACTACTCCGGTACCCAGGCCTGTAAGGCCCTTCGCGAGGAGGGTTACGAGGTCGTTTTGGTCAACTCCAACCCGGCCACCATCATGACCGATCCGCAATTTGCGGAACGGACCTACATCGAGCCCATTACCGCCGAAGTCATCGAAAAAATTATCATCAAGGAGAAGCCAGATGCCCTTCTCCCGACCCTCGGAGGCCAGACTGCGCTCAATGTCTCGATGGATCTCTTCCATGCCGGGACCCTCGAAAAATACGGCGTAAAAATGATCGGTGCCAATGCCGACGCCATCGACAAAGGCGAGAACCGCCTCCGCTTCAAAGAAGCCATGATCAAGATCGGCCTCGATCTCCCCATCTCCGGTGTCGCCCACACCATGGAAGAGGCCAAGCAGATCGCAAAAGACATCGGCATGATGCCCCTCGTCATCCGCCCTGGCTTCACTCTTGGCGGCACCGGCGGCGGTATCGCTTATAATAAAGAGGAATTTGAAACCATCGTCACCCGCGGCCTCGATCTTTCTCCCACCACCGAAGTACTTGTCGAAGAATGCCTCCTCGGTTGGAAGGAATATGAAATGGAAGTGATGCGCGACCACGCCGACAACTGCGTCGTCATTTGCTCCATCGAAAACCTCGACCCGATGGGCGTTCACACCGGCGACTCCATCACTGTCGCTCCCGCGCAAACCCTTTCCGACCGCGAATACCAGATCATGCGCGATGCCTCCTTCGCCGTCATCCGTGAGATCGGTATCGAGACCGGGGGTTCAAATATCCAGTTCTCCGTCGATCCCAAGACCGGCCGCTGCATCATCATTGAGATGAACCCGCGTGTCAGCCGTTCCTCCGCTCTTGCTTCCAAAGCAACCGGTTACCCCATCGCAAAAATCGCGGCCAAGCTCGCCGTTGGATACACCCTCGACGAACTCCCGAACGATATCACCAAGAAAACTCCCGCCAGCTTCGAGCCTACCATCGATTACATCGTCACCAAGGTTCCCCGCTTCACCTTCGAGAAGTTCCCAACTGCGGATCCCGTTCTCACCACTTCCATGAAAGCAGTTGGCGAGGTCATGGCGATCGGACGCACTTTTAAGGAATCTCTCCAAAAGGCCCTCCGCTCACTCGAGACCGGTCGCTTCGGCTTCGGTTTCGATGGCAAGGATCCCATCGCGACCCGCGAAGACGTTGAACGCAAACTCCACGTCCCCAATGCCGAGCGCATTTTCTGGCTCAAGGTCGCCTTCGAACAAGGTTGGACCATGGAGGAAATCTTTGACGCCACCCAAATCGATCCCTGGTTCCTCGAGAACATGCGCGTTATTGTCGAGGAAGGCAACAACCTCGCCAACCTCGACCTCCGCCGTGCGAAAAAACTGGGCTTCTCCGACATCCAAATCGCACACGCCCGTGGTGTCCATCAAGACGACATCCGCGCCGAGCGTAAGGAAAAAGGGATCATTCCGACCTATCGCCTCGTCGATACCTGCGCTGCCGAGTTTGAAGCCGCCACCCCTTACTACTACTCGACCTACGGTGACGAAAACGAAGCCCGCGAGACCGATGCCAAAAAAATCGTCATCCTCGGTGGTGGTCCCAATCGCATCGGGCAAGGCATCGAGTTCGATTACTGCTGCGTCCACGCCTCCTTCGCTCTACGCGAGCTCGGCTATGAATCGGTCATGGTGAATTCCAACCCCGAGACCGTTTCCACTGACTACGACACCTCGGATAAGCTCTACTTTGAACCCCTCACCCTTGAGGACGTTCTCAATATCTGCGACCAAGAAAAGCCCTTTGGTGTCATCGTCCAGTTCGGTGGCCAAACCCCCCTCAACCTCGCGGCCGACCTCGAACGCCACGGCGTCCCCATCATCGGCACCAGCCCCAAAAACATTGAGCTCGCCGAAGACCGTAAACACTTCTCCGCCCTCCTCGACCGTATCGGCCTCAAACAAGCCGAAGCTGGCACCGCCGTCTCCGAAGACGAAGCCGTCGCCATTGCCGATAGAATCGGCTACCCCGTCTTAGTTCGCCCCAGCTTCGTCCTCGGCGGACGAGGCATGATGATCGTCTACAATGACGACGAACTTCGTACTTACATCAAGAACGCCACTGACATCGCCCCAGATCGCCCCATCCTCGTCGATCGCTTCCTCGAAGACGCGACTGAGATCGATGTCGACTGCATCTCCGACGGAGACACCTCAGTCGTTGGTGCCATCATGGAGCACATCGAGCAAGCCGGCATCCACTCGGGCGACTCCGCCTGCGTCATCCCCGCCTTCTCGCTCAGCGAAAAGATCAAAATCGAAATCCTCGCCGGAGCCAAATCCCTCGCCAAGGAACTGGAAGTACGAGGTTTGATGAACATCCAGTTCGCGGTGAAGGACGACGAACTCTACGTCATCGAAGTCAACCCCCGCGCCAGCCGCACCGTCCCCTTCGTCTCCAAATCAATCGGCGTCCCTCTCGCCAAGCTTGCCGCCAAAATCATGGTCGGTGAAAAGCTCGTCGACCTCGGTTTCACCGAAGAGATCATGCCTCCCTGCTTCTGCGTGAAAGAAGCGGTCTTCCCTTGGGGTCGCTTCCCGGGCATCGACATCGTCCTGGGACCGGAAATGAAGTCCACCGGCGAAGTCATGGGAGCCGATAAAGATCTTGGCATGGCCTACGCTAAAGCGCAGATCTCCGCCTTCAATCCGCTTCCCACCGAAGGAAATGTCTTCTTCTCCGTCAACGACCGCGACAAAGACCGAGCCGTCCCCGTCGCGAGAGAACTCGCCGAACTCGGCTTCAAAATTCATGCCACCGGCGGAACCTTCAAACGCCTCGAAGCCGAAGGTATTCAGGTCAATCGTCTCTATAAACTCGCCGAGCAAAAGCGCCCCAACGTCATCGACATGATGAAGAACGGCGACATCGACTTCATCATCAATACCCCAAGCGGCCACGAAGCCCGCGAGGACGAAGTCAAAATCCGCTCCGGTGCCGTGCAGCACAAGATCAGCCACTGCACCAATCTCAGCGCCGCCGAGGCCAGCGTCAAAGCCATCCGCTCCCTCCAGGAAAACGAGCTCACCGTCACCCCGCTGCAAGAACACCACGGTTTGGTTTAAGGAGCGCAGGCGGGGCCCTGCCACTGAGCTTTGTAATTCCCCCGATTGAAAATCGATTTCCCACACCCGCAATAAACATCGTAGCGTACAAAACGATGGGTCATCCCAAGTAATTTTCTACTTCGATCTCCTCACCGAAGCTCCAACGGCCATCATCGGACCAGACGTCAGTGCTGCCCGGCGAGCAGTCTGCACTGTCTTTAGCCGACAACGAACGAGCGGCATCATTCAGGTCCGTGAGGCAGCTCAGCGTCGGGAACAGATTCAGGCTGATGTATGGCGTCACGCTTTTACCGGAAGACTGATTACTTGCCTGTGTTCGTCAGTCCGGCTTTCTCTTCAAATCACAGCTGCTCTAAAAACTGGCTCGGTGTGAACACCGGGATTTGTGCCTTTCCAAAGTCCTTGGTGTTGCGGGTGATGATGCAATCGAGCCCGGCGATGAGGGCTGCTTCGTGGAGGACGGCGTCTTCGTAGTGATCAAATTTACTAACGAGGGATTTTTCGAGGACGGCGCGATTGACGGCGGCGATGTCGAAGATTGTCAGGAGGTCGGCAATCTTCCTACGGCTTTTAACTGCGCCCAAGGTCCGTTCGGCGAGGTAGTGAATGGTAGTTACTGTGGTGGCGCAGAGGGCACCTTGGCAAAGACCCCTTTCGATGTCAGCCATGACGGAAGCTGAGGCAGGGAAGTAAGGTTCCCTTTTAAGGAGGACGTCGAGCACGACATTGGTATCAACGAGGGCGATCATGAGTGTTTCGCGTCGAGGTGATTGCGTTGGTCTTTGCGGTCATGCTGGGTATCGGCTCCTTGCAATGAGCCTATGAGCGATGCCGTGATGGGGGGAAGGTTTTTTGGCGCGTCTGTTTCGCCCTCAGCGGCGAGGGCGCGGAAGAAATCACTCACGAGTTTGGAGACAGAGGTCTTGCGCTCGGCGGCTTCGATTTTGGCGGCTGCAATGAGTTCGTCTTGAATGTGGAGAGTGAGTTTTGGCATGACGTATTAATATTGAAACCTGCACGTCATGTCAATCCCGCGCATGTTCGTTGTGAGGTGATGAATCATCCGGCGGAACCATGATTCGCCAGAGGAATGTCCCGCGATTCCCCGGTATCCCGGCGGGTTTGGGATGATTGGGGATCTCTTTTTCGCTTCGGGAGCTTGGTGAATTGATCAGGTTTGGAGGACAGAGGGAATCGATTGGTGGCGGGATTTGGAACTGCGGGGAAGAATATTTAGTTGTCTCGATGAGCTGGAGACGATGCCGATCGATGCTTCGAGTTTAGATGATGCCGAGGCCTAAGGCGCGGACTTGTTTTTGGAATTTTGTCAAGTTTGCGGGGGGACTACGAGTTTGGTTTCGCCACAGCGGTGGCAGAGATTTCTGAGAGATTTTTTCTTAAGAATCATGGTGGCAGTTTTGACATCGCGGTAGTTGTAGAGGAGAGCGTTGCCGAGGTTTTGAAGGGCGGTGGCGTCGAGTTTGACGGTCTTTAGAAATCCTTCGACGTTTTCGGGTAGGGGGTATTTATCTGCGTTGCGGAGGAAGTCACCGAAGTCATCGATGTTTTGTCCGCGCTCGATGGCATCGCGGGAGCGTAGGGCATCGAGACGCCAGATGCCAAGGGAGGTGTGTTCGGCCCAGGTTTCCAACAGGAGTTGTTCGGCAGCTTGAATTTGTGGTGAAAGGAGGCGAATGGTGAGGTCGGGAGAGAGGGTAAGTTGGAGTGAAGTGAGAGAGTGTGTTTGCCTAAACTTGGGTGTCATTCCAAAGCAATATGCGCCGAGGTTCGTGATGCGGAAGGCGCGCAAGCCATCGTAGCGGGAAAGCCATTCGAGATCGTCGGCTCCCCATTGATGATTAAAGTTGGGAAGGGCATCGGTGGGGTGACGGTAGGCGATATCGATGAGGCCGAGCGTCGCGGCATATTCGAACAGGAGGGCCTGAAGATAGCGAATTTGAATGACCTCCCAACCCCCGTATCCATCATAGCCGAAGTTTCCGTATTCCCGCTCACAGAGGTAGAACTTCCAGGGGTCGCGGCTGACTTCAAAGTCGAAACCTTCGGCGCGCATGAGAGCGCCGAATTTCTGGAGGTCGATCCATTCGTTGAGCGGACATTCTGAGAGAGCGTCGGCGATGGCTTCCCGGCGGGGTGGCTTGGCGGTCATGTGTCCCTTTGACTGTTGTCCCTTGATCTCATCGATCCGGTTGAATTCGTCAAACTTGTTGGTCGTGGGCCATTTTTTCCAGAGTTCGCAGATGATTTCGGCGGGTGGTTTGGCAAGGGCTTTGATGCCGGGTGGAGTAAGTTTGGACTTCGGGCCACTCGCGCCGGGGTAGCCTGCATTTTTCAAGAGTCGGATCCAGCCGACAGGTTTGATGAGGCCGATCTCCCGTTGCCATTGTTTCTTGTCAGGAAGATT
>JBLIDI010000103.1:0-12632 GCA_047634075.1 Akkermansiaceae bacterium | reverse complement strand
CGCTTCCGCTACGCTTCAGCGCGCGAAGCGCATCCTAGCGTGTGTCAAGATCAGTCCGCTTTTACAGACGAAAGATTACACCCCCGCGGCGGGCACGGCGTGACTCCGGTTGCCGTTCATTTGGGCTTCAAGGTGTCTGCTGACAGTGATGATGAGATTGCGGATGCCACTCCGGTCAGCGGGGATCCGGCGATTCCCCGCTACCGCACGATCGAAATTTATGGCAATAACTTTCCGGGACAAAGGCGCTTCATTGGCACTGATTGGGAGCTTAATGAATTCTGTTACGATCGCGCCGATATAGAAGCTGTCGAAGCATCACCGGGTGTGCCCGCTGTCGTTGCTCGCGTTCGCCCCGACTACACTGGGAAGCCGATCTATACCCTGCCGATTTCGATTTGGCGGAACAGCCGCACCCGTCCTCGTATCATCGAAGACGGCCTCGGAATCCTCTACGCGATCGTGACCGGAGATGCAAACGTGGAGCATGAAGATGCTTCCGGGAACAAATGGGGCTGGGACGAGAAGAATCAATTCCAGGAGGGCTATTCCGAAGCCAAGACCTTGTTCATAATGGACGGATTGGAAGATCAAACAAAGAACGTGTTCTTCTTCCCGCCGCCGGGAACGGTGCCAGCAGTTACTCGAATCCGCGGCGGCGGTGGCGAATACTGTCTGCACGCCGACCAAGGAAGCGTGATGGTGCAACTCCACGCCAACAGCACTCCTGGCGGAGCACAAGCGATCAATATGGCGACCAATTCCACGGACAAGCTGTGCGGTTTACAGGTCACTTCACCAGTTTCACTTCAAAATGTCCGGGCATGTCTTGGCAAGGAATTCAATGCCGATGAATCGGTTTCCTTTGACCTCAGCCTCATTTGATGGGGTCGGGGGCTCCGAGCGACCTCTCAGTCATCTAGGGGATGAGGGGGCAGACGGCGGGGTCTTGGAAGTCGGGGACGCCGTTGAGTTTGCGGACGAGGCCTTCGTTGACGTGGGTGAATTTTCCAGCGGACTGGTAATGGAGGTCGGCGGAGGCGAAGTGGGCCGCGAGGGCGCGGCGGGCTTTGTCGCCGAAGTTGGGTGGGTTCCCGTGGAGGGTGGTGGAGGGAAAGAGGACGAGGTCGCCGGCCTTGAGGGTCATGCGGTGGGGTTGCTCATTTGCCATGATGGTGATGGGGCCCATTTCGGGGGTGAAGTCGAGGAGGGGGATCCAGGCGGTGAGCATTTGGGTGGCGTGGCAGGTGAGCCAGCGGGACTGCTCGCGGTGCCAGTGGTAGTCGACGCCGCCGGAAGGACGGGGTTCTTCGTAAAGGAGTTGGTCGTGCCAGAAGCGGACTTCCTGGAGTGAGAAGGTTTCGCGGATGAGGGTGGCGAGGCGGCCGTCGCGGAGGAGGTTTTGGAACTCGGAGCGGAAGAAGGAAACGTAGGGGTGTTTGCGGGAGCGGACGGAGCAGGGGCGGGACTGGGGCCACTGGAAGGTGGGGGTGAGGTTGGACTCGCCTTGGTAATAGGCATCTTGAGCGTGGCGGACGCGGGTGACTTCTTCTGGGGCGAAGAAGTTGCGGACGATGAGGTAGCCTTGGGACTGCAAAAATTCGCGACGTCTTTCTTGGGGACGCATGGGTTGGGAAGCTTGGTTGAGGCTTACTCAGACTAAAGGACCCCAGGGGCATTCAACCCAAGCTCCGTAGCGGCGGCTGTCACGAGGTCGGCGAGTTTGTTGCGTTCGGGGGCGGCTCCGCGGGCCATGTCGGGCTTGCCGCCGCCCTTGCCACCGACGATGGGCCCGAGGCTTTTGATGAGGTTTCCGGCGCCGTGGCCTGCGCTGTTGCCGTCTGCGCCACAGAGAGCTCCGAGGTGGAGCTTGTCTCCGTCATCGACGATGAGGAAGGCGGCTTGGGTGAAGTGAATCTTCTTGAGGCCGTTCATGAGTTCCTGAAGGAGGGCGGGCGAGCCTTCGGTGCTGATGAGGATGTTACCGGTGATGTTTTGCTCGGCGAGGAGGGCGTCGGCCATACGGGCGGCTCCGGCGGACTGGGCCTTTTTAAGGGCTTTTTCGGCTTCGATGGCCTGTGCTTTGACCTCGGTAGCGGTGGCGCTTTCGGTGACCTTGAAGAGATCGGCGTCGAGCTTTGCGAGGGCTTGGTTGGCCTTTTCGAGTTTTTCTAGGGACTCGGTTTTTTCGGTGGCTTCCTTTTCCTGTTGCTCGGCGAGGTAGGTTTCGGCAGCAGGGCCGCAGAGGGCTTCGATGCGGCGGACGCCGGAGCCCGTGGAGCCTTCGGATTTGATTTTAAAGAGGCCGATCTCGGAGGTGTTTCGGACATGGGTGCCTCCGCAGAGTTCCATGGAGTAGCCGTCGAGGGTTTGGTCTCCGCCGCCGATTTGGACGACGCGGACGAGGTCGCCGTATTTGTCGCCGAAGAATTGCATGATGTCGGCACGGTCTTTCAGGTCGGCGTGTGGGACTTCGGTCCACGAGACGGTATCGGCTGCTTCGATGGAGGCATTGACTTTTTCTTCGAGCGCGGTGATTTGCGCACTCGTGAGGGCCTTGGAGTTGAAGTCGAAGGTGAGGCGGTCGGGCGAGACCGAGGAGCCTTGTTGGGCGGCGTCGGGCGAGACGATTTCGTGAAGGGCCCAGTGGAGGAGGTGGGTCGCGGTGTGGTGGGCCTCGATGGGGGCGCGGCGCGCTCTGTCGAGCTGGAGAGACGCTGAACTTCCAACGTTCAACGTCGAACTTTCGACTTCCAATTGATGCGCGATCGCGCCTCCGATTTTTTGGGTAGAAAGGACGAGGTGGCCGTTGAGGGTGCCGAGGTCGCCTTCCTGACCGCCCATTTCGGTGAAGAAGACGGACGTGTCGGTGATGACGAGGTCGCCGTGGATTTCCAGGATGGTGGCTTCGCAGGTGTCGTTGTCGAAGCCGAGGAATTCGGTGACGGCCTCGGTGGAGAGGTCAGTGGCTCGGATGACGGTTTTCTTTTGGGCCCCGCGAGAGAGTTCGCGAGCTTCTTCCATGCGGGCTTCGACGGCCGCTTCATCGAGGGTGATGCCGCGCTCGCGACAGAGGAGGGCGGTGAGGTCGATGGGGAAACCGAAGGTGTCGGAGAGCTTGAAGGCCTCTTCGGGGGGGAAGTCGGACGGGTCGGACGGGTCAGGAATATCCGACACGGTCTTTTCGAAAAGTGCCATCCCGCGATCTAAGGTTTCGTTGAAGGAGTCCTCCTCAGCGGCCAGAGTTTCCTTGATGACTGCGCTGCGGGCTTTGAGTTCGGGGAAGATGTGACCGAATTCGGTGACGAGGGTGTCGACGAGGTCGGGGAGGAAGGGTTTTTGGCCGGTGAAGCCGAGGGTGCGGCCGTATTTGACGCCGCGGCGGAGGATGCGGCGGAGGACGTAGTTGCGGCCGGTGTTGCCGGGCATGATGGCGTCGGCGATGGAGAATGAAAGGGTCCGAATGTGGTCGGCGATGACGCGGAAGGCGATGGCCTCTTCCACCGAAATAGGCGGGACGTCCGTGCTACTTTCTGGGTCCCCGGGGTAGATGTCGTGGTATTTTTTGCCGCTGAGTTCTTCGAGCTTGCGGAAGATCGGTTGGAAGACGTCGGTGGCGTAGTTCGTGGGCTTTTCGGAGAAGTCGGTGAAGTCTTTGGTGTTTTGGATGAGGGAGCAGACGCGCTCGAAACCCATGCCGGTGTCGACGTGTTTGGCGGGGAGGTCACGGTAGCTGCCGTCTTCTTCGGCGTTGTATTGGATGAAGACAAGGTTCCAGATCTCGATGCAGAGGTCGGAGTCCATGTTGACGAGTTTGCCGCCGGTGTCGGCATTGGGCGTCATGTCGACGTGGAGTTCGGAGCAGGGTCCGCAGGGGCCGGTGTCGCCCATTTTCCAGAAGTTGTCTTCGACGTTTCCGTTCACGATTTGGACCTTGGGATCGAGGCCCGCTTTTTCGAAGTGGACGGCCCAGAGGTCCCAGGCTTCCTGGTCGAATTCGGAGGGGTCTCCTTCGGAGGGCATGTAGACGGTGGCGTAGAGGCGGTTTGCGGGGAGGCCCCAGCGTTCCACGACGAGTTCCCAGGCCCAGTCGATCGCTTCTTTTTTGAAGTAGTTGCCAAAGGACCAATTTCCGAGCATTTCGAAAAAGGTGTGGTGGTAGGTGTCGTAGCCGACGTCCTCGAGGTCGTTGTGTTTGCCGCCGGCGCGGATGCACTTTTGGGTGTCGGCAGCGCGGGGGGGATTGTAGGGGGGCTTTTCGGTGCCGAGGAAGTAGGGCACGAATTGGTTCATCCCGGCGTTGGTGAAGAGAAGTCCGGGCGACTGGGGGAGGATGGAAGCAGAGGGCACGATGGTGTGCTGCTTTTCTTTAAAGAAGTCGAGGAAGCTGGTGCGGATCTCTGCGGAGGTCATGACGGAGGCTTTAGGACCACATTTTGAGGAAATGGGGAAGTTTGAAGTTTCTTGGGATGGGGGGAAGTCTCACGCGGAGGAGCGGGCGAGTGGAGGGTTTTGGTGGCCTAGACCAGTAAGGGGCACAGAGTGAGCGGTAGAACCAGAACGGTTGAGGGGGCTCGCTTGGTGAGGGTTTTGGAACCGCGAAATACTCGAAAAACGAGAAACTTGCTTGTGGGGCTTAGCTTGCGTGGGCGAGCGCACGGATTTTCAGGAAGGGTAGAGGGGGTTGCTCGAGGGGTGGGGTTCGGAATTTTTGAATTTTGGGATTAGGAATTAGGGGATGGGTGACTAGGGTCGTTTTATGTCAGAAGAAAGTTCGCCTTATTCGAGTCCGATTCCTGTGGGGAGACTGTCGTCGCTCGATGCCTTTCGGGGGTTTGTGATGTTTTGGATTGTGGGGGGAGAGGCGATTGCGAAGGCGCTGGCGGGTATGCAAGGGATGGAGTCGGAGGTGGTGAATACGGTTGCGACGCAACTGACCCATGTGAAGTGGGAGGGGTTCCGGTTTTATGATCTCATTTTCCCGTCGTTTGTTTTTATCGTAGGGACGTCGCTGGTATTTTCGCTGAGTCAGTTGATTGCTCCGGGTGATCGGAGGGATGCCACGCGGCGGGTGATTAAGAGGGGGTTGCTGCTTTGGGTGATCGGAATCGTTTATTACGGAGGGATTTCGAAGGGGTTTTATGATGCGGGCGCGAACGAGGGAATGAGGTTGCTGGGGGTATTGCAGCGGATTGGAATTTGTTATCTGGTGACGGGCTTGCTCTTCATTTACGTGCCGGTGCGCGGATTGGTGGTGGTTTTTGTGGCGCTGCTGGCGGGGTATTGGGCCTTATTGACATTCGTGGCGGTGCCCGGGCAGGCGATGGTGAGTTTCGAGGAGGGAAGAAACTATACCAATTGGTTTGATTCAAAATATCTGCCGTTTTTTAAGTGGAAAGGGACGTATGATCCGGAGGGTATTCTTTCCACTCTTCCTGCGATTGGGACGTGTTTGCTTGGGGTCTTTGCGGGTTTAATTTTAAGGAGTGAGAGGATCCTAAGGGTGAATAAGGGAGCGTTTCTTTTGGCGGCGGGAGCGGCCTTAGTTTTCGCGGGCGATTTCTGGGGTCAATCTTCTCCGGTAATTAAGAACCTCTGGACGTCGAGCTTCGTCGTTTTAGCAGGAGGATGGAGTTTGATCCTGTTGGGGGCGTTTTATCTTTTGGTCGATCTCGCTGGTTTCAAGAAGTTAGCGATGCCTTTTGTCTGGATTGGCATGAATCCCATCGCGATCTATTTGCTGACGAGTGTCGTCGATTTCAATGTGATCTCGGGTCGGGTGCTGGGTGGACCGATGGCGGATTGGGTGAATCATCTGGTCCCGGGACTTGGGGAGCTTTTGATCGCACTTGGGGGGATGTTTTTGCTCCTCCTGCTCTCCCGGTATCTTTACAAGAAAGAGGTGTTTTTCCGGATCTAGGGAGGTTTTTCTTTCGGTTTCGTCTGCTGTTTCTTGCCAACCCTTTCAGGAGATTTTAGGGATGACGAATGTCCCTCCAGGATTTTCGACGATCGCCTTACGGGACGCGCGTTCCCTTCGGGGCTCGGAATCCTGAATCAGTCTTTTTGGAAATCGATGCGCATCTGGCCGTCTTCGAAGAGGATGCGGCCACCACCACGGGTCGTGATTTCGTTCTCCATCCAGGCGAGTTCTTGTTCGAAGAGTTCGCCGAGGGCGGCGAAGGCATCTTGAGTGAAGAAAAGGAAGCCCTGCGGGACGCGGGCTTGTCCGAATCTCCCGCCGACGGCGAGAAGGCCCCAGAGGCGACCTCCGTCTTTATGGACGTAGGTGGTGAAGGTGCCGTCTTCTTTCTTTTTCCGCTCGATGCGGACGAACATGGAGACGGTTTGCGGATATCCTTTGATCTCGCGCTCGATGATGATTTCGGCACGGCCGCCTTCTTCTTCATCGAAGCGAACCCAGACGCCTTTCATTTCGACGTGATCAGCGAGGAGGCCTTCCTGGCGCGTTTTGAGAGTGTCGGCGAGCCAGGTGTTGATTTGGCGTTCGGTGATGGTGACGCCGTTCCGGTTTTTGGCGGCCAGTTCGATGAGCTTGGGGACGATGGAGGGATTGCGCTGGCGATCGTCCTTCTTGCGACCGTCGATCTCGTCGAGGTTTTGGCTTTGGAAGCTGAGATAGATTCCGAAGCCCAGGGCGCCGACGAAGGCGAGGGTGAAGAGGATGAAAAAGCGTTTCATGTTCCCTAGTTTGGCGATGATCCCGTGGGTGACAAGCTCGCAAGCTCGGGGATGAAAGATTTCGGAGCTCGGACGGTTGGACTCGCTGGAGAGCGTCCATCCCTGGGGGTCGCATTAGTCGGAGGATTTCCCCGGCTTTGATTCTTTCTTTTCCTTTTTTTCCTTTTTGGGAGCGCTTGCTTCGGATTCTTTCTTTGCGCCCGCTTTGTAGGATTCGGAGCGGTAGTCGGTCTGGTAAAAGCCGGAGCCTTTGAAGATGATACCGGCACCGGTGCCTAGGAGGCGTTTGACCTGGCCGTGGCAGTTTTCCTGCGGACAGTCGGTGAGTTTAGTGTCATTCATGCTCTGAAAGATCTCAAAGACGTGAGCGCACGTGTCGCATTTATAGTCGTAGTTTGGCATGGGAATAAAATTTACGCTTGTTCGGCGGGGAAGTTTGCGATTTTCCATCCGGAAATGCCAACTTCATCGGCGAGTTCCTTGAACTCGGCGATTTCGGCGGCGGAGAAGAGGAGACCGCCGGCGGCCTCGGTTCGCTTGCGAAAGCCGGCTTCGATTTGGCCGGGGAGGAGGCACTTGTCGTTCCCGTGACCGAGGACGTCATCAAGAACGGCCTTCATGTTGGCGGATTGCGAGCCGTGGACGAAGGATCCGCTGCTCCAGGCATCGGGGTGGATCACTTGGAAGTAGAAGCAGGAGGTAGTTTTGGCACCTTCGCGACCGCGTTCGGTGGGGATGTTCCCGCCGATGAAGCCGCCCACGAGTTCGTTGATGAGGGACATGCCGTAGCCTTTGTGGGCCCCGAAGGGGAGGAGGGCTGCCACCTTATTGGGGTCGAGGGTTTCGTTTCCGTCTTGATCGACGGCGGCGCCGGGAGGGAGTGGTTTACCCTCGCGCTTGAGTTGCTGGACGCGACCCATCGCGACAGTGGAGGTGGCCCAATCGATGACGATGGGGAAGCCGTTTGCTTCTTGAGTCGGGAATCCCCAGGAGTGGGGGTTGGTGCCGAGAGTGGGATACTTTCCGAAGAAGGGGACGACTTCGGCGAGCGTGGAGGTGCAGTTGGTGTAGGCAATGTAGCCTTTTTCGGCGGCCTTCATGACGTAACCACCGCCCCAGAGGTAGTGGAAGGCGTTGTCGATGGCGACTTGGCCGATGCCGAATTCGTCGGCCATTTCGATACAGCGGTCGATGGCGGCGACGGCGACGGCTTGTCCGAGTTTTTTGTGGGCGTTCCAGACTTCGGAGGCCTTAAAGCGGTCGTTGACGATTTCGATTTGGGCCCCGGGGACGCATCCGCCGGTGGCGGAGCCGAAGAGGTGGTCGAGGTGGAGGGCCTTGAGCGCGTTGTGAGTGCGGATCCCGTGGCGGGAGGCCTCTTGGCAGACTTGGGCGGCGATTGCGGATTCGTCGGCATGATAGCCACGAGCCTGATAGGCTGCGGTGACCAATTGATCATGTTTATCGGCTGGGACTACGTGGAATTCGCTCATTTGTATGACGGGTTTTGGGTGCGGCAGAGACTGGCTTTTTCTCGCGGGATGGCAAGTGCCAAGAGATGGGGAAAGCGCGCCGGGAGAAGTGGCTGCGGTGACTGTTCCCGTTTCCGCGAGGAATGGGCGTCCGTCCGGTGGTTTTTGGGGAGGCCCCCCAGCGTCCAAAGGCCTCGTTTAGAGGAGTTCTAGGCTTGCTGCGAGGGTGCTGAGCTTGGGGTGTCCCCTTGTGCTTTTTTTGGCCCTTTGAATCCAGAAGTCGGGGATGGCCTTGACCTCGCGAATTTGCATGTAGGTGTTGATGATCAGGGCTTGGTTTGCCCCTGAAAGAGCCTCGTTTGCGAGTTCGGTGGCAAGGGCCTTGAGCGCGGTGTCTTTTTCGCCGATGCGATAGAGGGCGTGGGCTGCTTGGGCTCGGTTGATGGTTTTTGAGTCGGTCAGGGCCTTAAGAAGGAGTTCTTTGGCGGGGGTTGATTTTTGGCCCAAGGTGACGAGTCCGCTGAGGCCCCAGTAGCGTTTGACGGGGTTCTGGGACTGGGCCGCCTCCTGCAAAGCGGTCAGGTGTTTTTCATCGCGTGCCGAGGCCATGAATGCGAGGCCGAGTAGTTCTTTGAAGGGGAAGGCTTTGGCGGAGACCGCGGTGGCGATGGCGTGCTCTCCGGCGGTCGCGGCGAAGAGCGGTTCGGGGACGACGGCGGTATCGCGAATTGCGGTCATTTTTGCCTTAAGGGCGGTCCGCATGGTTTCGATGGGCTTGGCGTAGGCGGGGTCACTGGCGAGGTTCTTGATCTCCCAAGGGTCGGTTTTGGTATCGTAGAATTCCTCGACCGGTTGGTCGTTCTCCCAGAGGGAAGCGTGGACTCCAGTGAGTTTGCCGTCTTTCCAGGCCTTCTGCCAAGCGACCCAGGAGGGCATTTGGAATTGGTAGAAGGAATAGGGAGCGGCCCAGAGGTGGGGGGTGAAATGGCGGACGTATTTGTAGCGGCCATCGGTGAGGCCGCGGCGGAGTCCGTAGATTTCATCGAAACGGTCGGCAAAGAGAAAGGCGGACTGGTTCTTGGCAGGTTCCACGCGGTTTTTCCCAAGAAAAGGGCGGCCTTGCATCTTGGGATCGTTTTTCAGCCCGGCGAGCGAGAGCACGGTGGGAGCGAGATCAACGAAGGACACGACCTCATCGCTGGGTTTTCCGGCGGGAAAGGGGGTGAGTCCTTGCCACTTCTCGGGAACGTGAACGATCATGGGGATACGGACGCCGCTGTCGTAGAGGTATCGTTTTCCCCGGGGAGTGGGGCCGCCGTGATCACCATAGTAAAAAATGAGGGTGCTTTCAGCGAGGCCGTCTTTTTCGAGCTGTGTGAGAATCTTACCGATCTGCTTATCGGTGGCGGTCATGATGTCGTGGTAGCGGGCGATATCGCGTCGGACTTCGGGGAGGTCGGGAAGGTGTCCCGGGAGGGTGAGAGTGGCCGGGTTCAATCTGGTCTTAGGTGGGACCATCCCTTGTTTACGGGCACGCTCGAATTTTGGAGGGAAGAGTGAACTCTCGTGGCAGGAGGTCAGGTTGAAAATGGCAAAGAAGGGCGAATCAGCAGGTCGATTCTTGTAATGAGCCTTTCTGGAGCAATCGTCCCAGTGCTGCGTATCGTTGCCATTGAAATTGTAGTCGGTCTTGGAGGCGTTAGAACAATAGTAACCCGCCTCACGGAGGTGATGGACGTATGATTTGAGATCGGACGGGATGCGATGGCGGCTGCGCATATGCTGCGTGCCCATCGATGGGGAGTAGCGACCCATGAGAATGGTGGCCCGTGCCACGGCGCAGACCGGGGCGTTCGAGTAGGCCGCCGTGAATCGAGTGCTGCGGGAGGCTAACTTATCGAGATTCGGAGTTTGGGCATCGGGATTACCGTAGCAGCCCAACCAGTGTGAGGCGTTATCCTCGGTGGTGATCCAGAGGATGTTCGGTCGATCTGCCGCGAAAGCAGTGAGGGGCAGGAAAAAATAGAGAAGAAATCGGATCATGGCTGTGGTGCGGTTTGAGCTCAATAAAACGGTAGATGAGATCTGGGGCTTTCAAGCCTAATCAGACAAATTCACGAAAGAGAGCGCGAATTTCTGGTAAGCAAGATCTCTTATAGAACTAAATAATTTGGGGGAACTAGATATCAAAAATATTTTTTCCCTTATTCTGCGCGGAAAGGACTCTCATGAAGCGGTTGCGCCAGAGAGAGTTTTAATTTTGTTAATAACATTTACGGTAATTTTAATTTTTACAAAAATCAATTCGGCCTGTTGGGAAATTAATTCATTGCAAATTATTATTTTTATAAGAAATTACATTTCCTGGACGTAAAGAATGCTGCAAAATGAATTTTAAGAGCTTTAACAAGATTCCAAGGAGATCTGTGGCTTTCGTTGGCGCCGTGTTTGGTCTGTCCCAAAGCGGCCACGCCGCAACGGTGATTGATGCAGGCCTCGGCCCACTGGTCGAGACCGTGAAGACAGTTGAGAACACGGAGAACGGCCACACTTATCACTTGATCTCCGGAGGGGCGACCCAAGCAAATCCCCGTGGCGGATTGAGTTGGACGCAGGCGGATGCCTACGCAAAATCGCTTTATCGGGATGGATATTCTTCTAGCTTGGTCTCCATCAATAGCGCTTCGGAGCAAGAGTGGATTCAGGAACATTTCCCGACGGGCCATTCTGGTTCTGACGCAATGTCCCAGCTGATCTGGATCGGTCTGCACGACCGCTCCGCTGAGGGTATTTTTACTTGGGAAAATGGCGATGAGGTTCACCACACTCGTTGGGCCGACAATCTCCCGAACGATCCGGATGGAAGTCATGATTTCGCTTATCTGGCGAACACGCCGATGTTTGATCCGTTTGTGCCAAAAGGAACGTGGAATGATTATCAGGACAAACCGCTCTTCTTTGAAGCTTTTCCATTCTCGGCGATCATCGAGGTTGCTCCCATTACACCCTCTATTCCGGAGCCTGCGACGACCGCCCTGACGATTTTCGCCCTCTTGGGGGTATTTAGGCGGAAGAAATAAGAGGCACTCCTGTTTGGAGTTCGTCGTCGCTTAATTCAGTTCTTTAATGCGGACATTTCGATACGAGACTCTTTTGGCTTCATCTTGAAAGCTGATATGCCCCTTCATTGGGCGTTCTTTCAGGCCGGTCGTGGAGAGATCGAGATCCTGAATGAGAACATCGTTGAGAACCACTTTCAGGAGTGAGCCCTTCAGGGTGATGAGGTAGCGGTTCCACTCGCCGGCAGGTTTTACCACCATTTTTTTGGGAGCAGAGGTTCCGATGACGCCCCCGCAGTCGTGAGCGCCAAATTTCTTTTTATTGTGGGTGTCGAGGATCTGGATTTCGAACCCGTTGGTGACGTGGTTTTTGAGATCGCCGATACGCATGAAGACGCCGGAGTTGCCGGTGGGCTCGAATTTGAATTCCAGATCGAGAACAAAGTCGCGGTATTTTTTTTCGGTAGCCAGATAGTCATCGTAGCGTTGCCATCCGCTTTCGCCGGGGCGAGGATTTAGGGTGATAACGTTCTCTTTTTCGACGACCCAATTCCCTTTGGTTTTCCAGCCGGTTAGGTCCTTGCCATTGAACATTTCCTCGAACCCGGACCCGGTTGTGATCTCGCTGATCGCGATATCCTTGAATTCCACATGCATGTCCTGACCACCATGGAGTTGTAGCCCGAAGTGTCCTTTTAAGCGCCCCTTGTCATTGGTGAGGGTTGAGGTGACGACTCCATTGATTTTGACTTCGAGATCGCGTCCGACAGCTTGGAGTTCCAAAGTTGTCCATTCGCCCGGTTTGTAGCCGCGCTTGCCGATGATCTCCTCGCTGGGTTGGTGAACCCAAGCCCGCCCACCGGTCTCGTAGAGGCCCCCGGTCTCCTGGGAGCGATCGACCTCAACTTGGAAGCCGTTGACGCTGACGTTGCTTGCGACGCGCTCAGAGCGGAAGTAGAAGCCGCTATCGCCCGAGAGGACGCGGAATTTCGCAGTGACGACGAAATCGGAGTATTGCCTGTCGGAAAGGAGCATGCCGTGGCGATGTTCGCTTTTGGGGCTCTTGCCCACAATCGCAC
The DNA here is from genome assembly GCA_047634075.1 of Akkermansiaceae bacterium. Classification (GTDB taxonomy): domain Bacteria; phylum Verrucomicrobiota; class Verrucomicrobiia; order Verrucomicrobiales; family Akkermansiaceae; genus SW10. The sequence continues at coordinate 320 of JBLIDI010000103.1, read as the reverse complement.
CGTTTTCGACCGTCCAGGTGCCGCTGGGGAGAGCAGTCCAGCCGTTGAGGGTTTTGCCGTCGAAGAGGGGCTTCTCTTCCAAGGTGTTGGCAATCAGAGCGTTCATGCTGGCAAGCGCCAAAATAAGAGTCAGTAGTTTGATAGGAACTTTCATTGGTGAGATGGCTACCTTCAAGAGACGGGTTAGCTTTCACTCAACTCAAAAAAATACAAAAAAATACGCCTGGCATACCGAAAAAGATCGACCGTTGGAGAGCGGCTTGATAGGGTGCTTTTATGAAGAGGGAAGCCCCTAAAAATAAAGCCTCCAGCCCTAAGAG
>JBLIDI010000102.1:0-12719 GCA_047634075.1 Akkermansiaceae bacterium | reverse complement strand
CGAAAAAGGCGGCGATGTCGGCCTTTTGGTCCTGATACATGTCCAAGTATTTTTGCGGGCAATGAAGCGGGCCGTGGGGGGCGTTGGTGGAGATGTAGGCAAGGAAGGGTTCCTTGGTGGCGGCTTTGGCCTTTATGAAGTCTTGGGCTTTCCGGAAGAAGACGTCGGTGCAGTAGCCTTTGGCGGGAACGATCTTACCGTTGTGGAAGTAGGAGCCGTCGAAGTAGGAGTTATCCCAAAGGTCGGGAGTTTGTCCAACGCCGCCTCCGCCGTGGCGGTAGACTTCTTCGAATCCGCGATCTTCGGGACGGTAGGGAAAGTTATCGCCGAGGTGCCATTTTCCGAACATCGCGGTGGCGTAGTCTTTGGCGAAGTGCTGGCCGAGGGTGATCTCATTCTCGCGGATCATGGAGCGGCCCTGAATGGTGTGCCAGACGCCAGTGCGGTTGGTCCAATGGCCGGTCAGGAGGGCGGCGCGGGAGGGTGAGCAAGTGGGGGCGACGTGGTAGTCGGTGAGGACGGTGGACTCGGAGTAGAGTTTGTCGAGATTGGGGGTTTTAATGACGGGGTTGCCGTGGCAGGCGAGGTCGCCGTAGCCTTGGTCATCGGTGATGACGATGACGACATTGGGGCGATCTTGGGCGGAGGCGAGGGTGATGAGGGCTATGAAGCCGAGGAGTAATTTCATGATTCGAGAGAGAGAATGATGACGCCTACGATTATGATGGAGGCGACATTGAGGTTTGCGTTTTTTGAGCAGCGGAACTGAGGGAAGATGACTTGGACGAGGAGTTGGGCCAGTAGGAAAAATCCAGCCATTCGGATGGGGAAATAGAGGTCCTTTCCTTGAAAAACGAAAACAAAGAAAAGTAAATAGATGGCCGCCAACCAATAGAGCCATCGGTTGGGGTTGGTTTTTTTTTGGTCAGCCATGGGATGGCTTCATTCAAATACGAAATTTGAAAATTGAAAGATGGGATTTGAGGAGAGAGGTTTGGGGCACGATGAATTTGAGCAAAGAAATGCTGATTGCGGTCTTAATGGGTGGACCGGGAGCTGAGCGGGAGGTTTCAATGGCCTCAGGCAAGGCGGTGCTGAGGGCTTTTCAGGAGAAGGGCTACAATGCGGTGGGAGTGGAGGTGGTGAATCTTGAGCCGGAGATGCCTCAGGGGACGGACTTGGCTTTCAATGTCATTCACGGGACTTTTGGGGAAGACGGGGGGTTGCAGCGACATTTGGAAGGGCTTGGGATTCGGTATACCGGGGCCGGGGTGGCGAGCAGCAAGCTCGCTTTCGATAAAAATCACAGTAAGGCACGCTTTGTTTCGCATGGGGTCCCCACTCCAAGGTCGGAGCTTCTGGATTGCTCGGGAGGGGCAAAATTGCCCGGGATGCCGGTGCCCTTTGTGGTGAAGCCGCCTCGTGAGGGATCGAGTGTGGGGATTCGGGTGGTGAAAGTCGCAGATGAAGCGATGGCGGCGATCGAGCATGCTGCGGAGTTCAGCAGAGACCTTCTCGTTGAGGAATTTGTGGAGGGTCGAGAGCTTACGGTGGGCGTTTTAGATGGGGAGGTTTTCCCGGTGGTCGAGATTGCGCCGCCGGAAGGCGAATGGTATGATATGAAATCGAAATACCCGTGGTTGAGTGGAAAAGAGGTCGGGAGTCAGTATACCTGTCCCGCTGCTTTGACGGCAGAGGAGACGGCGGTGGTGCAGGCTGCTGCGAAAAAAGCCTACGATGCTTTGGGGATTGAGGTTTACTCGCGCGTCGATGTGTTGTTGAATTCTTTCGGAAGTCCATACGTTTTAGAAGCCAATACCATTCCGGGAATGACCGAAACCAGCCTCCTTCCGATGGGAGCGGCTGAAGCAGGTTATTCATTTGCGGATCTTTGCGTGAAGATTGCCGAGTTATCGTTGGCCGCCCGGCCTTAAAAAACCTTCATGTCATGTTCTCCCGTCGCACATCAGCCAGAACTCGCAAATCACGCGAGCGGATGCTTCACCTGAAGGTGAGCTCTCCTCGCATTGTCTTTTTTGACATGGTGAAGTTTTCGGCCCGCTTCATGAAGTTGGGGATTGCCATTTTAATGATGGTTGGGGTGGGAATCGGCTTGGGTTATGGATGGCAGAAGCTCTTCGTCGAAAACGATGAGTTCGTGGTGAGCAAGGTGGAGATTTTTAATCCTGATGGTGAGGGGACGAAGTTTTTGACCCACGAGCGATTTGTGGCGAAGACGGGGATTGATTTGGAGAAGACGATTTTTGCGATCGATACCGATGAATTGAAGGAGTCAATTGAGGCTCTTCCGGAGATCAGGAGTGCTAAGGTGAGCCGCCGGCTCCCCGGGATTTTGAAGATCGAAGTCGATGAACGGCGGCCGGTGGCGTGGGTGGCGTGCCGCTCGCTTGGGATTAAAGAGCGGGATCGGTCTTCAGGTCTCATGGTGGACGAAGAAGGGGTGACCTTTCAATGTGACTCCGGCGAGCTTTGGGAAGCTGGCTTGAAGCTGCCGGTGATCATGGTGCAGACGGCAGAGGCCAACGATATTTTACCCGGAGAGGCGATCGAACATGAAGGGTTACGATTTGCCTTTGATCTGGTGAAGCTCGCTAACGAGAGGTTGGTGGGCATTGATCGCCCGGCTTGGGTGGTGGTGAAGGATGAAATCATGCTTGAGATGAAGACTCTCGGTGGTGTTCTCGCGACCCTCTCTTATTACGATCAGGAAAGGCAGCTAGATAATCTCATTAAGGCTAATTTACATGCCCGCCGTCAGGCGAAAGATCTCGATAAAGTAAATCTTATTCCCCGTCGCTTCATTCCGGTTCACTATCGCTGAAGTTACACTTTTTATTTTAAGCAAATGGCACGTTCTAAGATTCACGTCGGTCTCGAGATTGGCTCCACCAAAACCGTCATGGTTGTGGCGGAAATCAAGCCTGATGAGTCGGCAAAAATTCTCGGAATGGGGGAGACGCGTTCGGCCGGTGTGCGGAAAGGCGAAATAGCCGACTACAAGCAGGTCCGGGCGTGCGTCAAATCAGCGTTGTTGGAGGCGGAGGACGTGAGTGATGTCGTGATCAAGAGTGTCTTTCTCGCAGTCACCGGCGCTCATATTAAGGGGGTCAATAATACCGGGACCTTTCGACTGCCGGAGGGCGAACAGGAGGTGGACCGCCATCATCTCGAGGATGTCAAGGAGATCGCCCGGGATATCGCAATTCCAAGCGATCATGTTTACCTGCACCACTTGGCGCGGCACTTTACCCTGGATGGACAGGCTCACTCAACCGTCCCTTATGGTTTGCTGGGGCGGACTCTCGATGCTGATTATCACATTGTGCACGGAGTCCGGACTCGGATTCAAAATAGCATCAAGTGTGTTCGTGAGATTCCGCTGGATGTCGATGATGTCGTCTTTGCTCCGATTGCTTCGGCCCAGATTTGCCTAAATCGGGAGCGCAAGGAGGATGGTGCTTTGGTGATTGATATCGGTGGGGAGACAACGGATTACGTTCTCTACCTCGACGGGGCGATTGCGGCCTCGGGGTGTGTGCCGGTGGGCGGGAATCACGTTTCCAATGATATTCACCTGGTGACGCATATTCCTTTTTCAAAGGCCGAGAAGGTGAAGATTGCCGAGGGGAATGCTTCGGCGGATCCGGCGAGTTCGGTGGGGATTGTGAAGGTGGAGGACGAGAAGGGGTTTCCTCCGCTTGAGATCAATCGTCAGATACTGAATGATGTCATCCGGGGGCGTCTTGAAGAGGCCTTTGACCTCGTGATTGAAGGTTTACCGGAAGGATCTCTCGAGAAGATTGGAACGGGGGTCTTTTTGACCGGAGGTTCCAGTCAGATGCGTGGCATTGGTGAGTTGGCTTGTGAAGTTTTTGACCTCCCGGTTTACAAGCCGGAGCAACCTGATGTGAGTGGGGTGCACGCTTACTTTAAGGATCCTCAATACGCTACGGCGCTGGGCTTGATCCGATACGCGCAAATCCTCGATGAGGAGCGCCCGTCGATTGCCGCCGGTAAGATGAAGAACCTTTTGAAGACCTTCTGGCCCTTTGGGTCTTAGTGAAATTTAAGTCCGCTGCCCGCTTGTCGGGGCTGCTGCGGTTGCCCGCCTTGCTGAAGTGGGGCTCCGGGCTGGGGAATGATGATCGTCGAAGCATCGCCTGATGCCATGGTCACGACGAGAAGTAGGAGGGAGCACCCGAGGAGTCCGATAGTGACGAAGCAGCTCGGTTCGAAAGTGGTCTGGTAGCGATTGGTGAGCTTTTGCTTCGTCTGAACAAGGACATTCTTCATTTCGGTTTTGGTCTTGGCGGCCTCATTACTGAGTTCAGCGGTCGTTTCTTTGTCCCCCACTTCTGCGGCAGCTTGGGCTCCGGCCTCGGTAATTTTTGTGGAAGTCTTAGCCAGTTCCTCTTGGGTTTTGGAGAATTCTTCCGCGTTTTTATTCACCTCTTCTTGCCGCTCGATATATTTGGCAATGATGGGAAATTGCATGGCCATCTGGGTGCTGATGAGAATGGCAGCAGAGACGAAAAGGACTTGGGAGACCAGAACGAGTGGCTTGCCTTGATTGAGGAATCCAATCAAAGCTAGGATCAAGCCAAGGGCTATTCCGATTAGGGCAATCAGATTAAGCGTCGATTTTTCGTAAGCGGGTTTGGAATCCTCTTCCTCTTCTTCCTCTTCTGCTTCTTTCTCCTTTTCTGCTATTTTCTTTTTAGGCTCATCTTCGCTGAGATCGCTCTTCGTTGAGGCGGCCGCGATCATTTCGTCGGCCATTGATTCATTTTGGGTGATGGATTGCATCCCCGTCTGAGTGAAAAGCTTCACAATGTCTTTTTCCACGGTCAGGCTGATGTCTTGGGAGAGGGAGACCCAAGGAAAAAAGAAGAGCACGAGTGCGACAACTCCACTGAGAATGGTGACGGCGCTGATCCAGGTGGGCGCGCCGTTCTTGTTTTTTTGACCTTGGGGAGCTCCTGTGGCTCCCGGGATCTGGGGGCTGAGGTGTATTCCCCCGGCGGCGGCGGGCTGAGCGATGGGCGCGACAGCGGGCGCGAGCGCGACGACCTGGGGCATATCGGGCAGGAGGCCTTCAACCTGTCCGGCAGGGACCCATTCGGCGAGGCCCTCGGTCCAGATCATGGTCTCGTGTGTGATGTTCCCAGAGGTGTAATAGCTCTGAAGATCTCCGAAGGAGTAAGGCCCTTGTTCGTTCCCTTCTCCGTCTAAAACACGCCACTCTTGGTTACTCATTTGCAAAAGCTAAAGATTTGCGCTCCTTCGTCAAGCTCACCGATGACGGTGGGATTGAACCAAAATCCTTATTTTTTATTGAGTTCAAGGATGAGGCTGGCGAGGTCGAAGTCGCCCCTGATGAAGAGGTTGTTGTGTCCGGCATGGGGGACGGGGAGGAAAGTTTTCTCAGCGGAGGGTGAGAGTTCAAAGAGGGCTTTGCCGTTGGAGAAGGGAATGACTTTGTCCTCCTCGCCATGGATGACGAGGAGAGGAGTCTCAATTTTTTTGATCGTTTTGTAGTTCGGGAATCGGTCGCCCGGGAAGAGTGGAAACCACGTGACGGTGCGGAAAGCGCTCAGGAAGGGCGAGATGAGGACCACGGCTTCGTGTTTTTCGCGGGCCGCCAGCCAGCAGGTGGGGCCGGTGCCGACGGAATGACCCACGAGGATGATTTCACTCGGGTCGACCATGGCTTCCTGAGTCAGGTATTGATAGGCTTTTTGGATGTTCTGGTAGCAGCCTTCTTCGTTTGGGGTGCCGCCGCTCTCGCCATACCCGGGGTAGTCATAGGAGATGACTCCGAAGCCTTGGATGTGAAATGACTCGAGGGCTGATTTGACCGAGGCGAGGTTCTGGGCATTTCCGTGTGACCAGAGTAAAGTGGGCATTCCGGGGCCCGCGGGAAGGTGAAAAATAGCGACTTCGTTCTCTCCCTCACCGAGCTTTGTGAAGCCCGCACGGTTTTCTGGGTATGCTGTTCCGGGAGGCTGAAAGATCATGCTATCGGCCATAAACGAGATGAAAATGGCGAGAAGGAGATAGACCGAGGCGAGGGTGTAGAAGGGGCGCTTCCAGGACCATTTTCCAAAAGCGATTCTTTTCCAATTCATCGCAGCGGAGTATCTCCAGAAAAGTAGGCTGGTCGAGTGAAGTATTGGACAAGCGCCCGCGAATTCGTCAGAGTTTTTGGTCATGAAGCGACGTTCCTTTGTCAGTGGCTCGACTGCCCTTGCGGCAGCTCCTTTTTTAACGACCTCCCGGTCACTCGGTGCGAAGTATGGCGAGTTTGGTGATGCCAGGAAACGGGTCGCGCTGATCGGGACGGGTTGGTATGGCAAGATCGATCTCTTGAGGCTGGTGCAGGTGGCCCCGGTGGATGTCGTTGGTTTGTGCGATGTCGATTCGAGAATGTTGGCAGGAGCGGCCGATTTAGTGGCAACGAGGCAGCTCTCGAAGAAAAAGCCCCCGACGTTCAAGCACTATCAAGAGCTCTTGGATAAGCTGAAGCCGGATATCGTCCTGATTGATACGCCGGATCATTGGCACGCGCTTCCCGCGATGGCCGCGATCGCGTCAGGCGCGGATCTTTATTTACAGAAGCCGGTCTCATTGGATATCGCGGAGGGCAAGGCAATTTTGGACGCCGCTCGTAAGAAGGGGAGTGTGGTGCAAGTGGGAACCCAGCGCCGCTCGACTCCTCATTTGAGGGATGCTAAAGAGCAGGTCGTCGATGCGGGCTTGCTCGGAAAAGTGGGGCATGCCGAGGTGTGTTGTTACTATCATATGAGATCCCGGAAGACTTTGAAGGAGGCCTTGGCCCCGATACCGGATTACCTGGACTGGGATCTCTGGACCGGACCGGCTCCGATGAGGGCTTACAACGCTGTCGTTCATCCGCGTGGCTGGAGAGCTTTTAAGGAATACGGGAATGGCATCGTGGGCGACATGTGCATTCATATGCTAGATGCGGTGCGCTGGATGTTGGGGCTGGGCGAGGTGAAGCGGGTGTCATCGAGTGGCGGGATTTATCTCGATACCAAGAGTATCGCAAATATTCCCGATACCCAGACGGCGACCTTTACTTTCGATGATCTCGAAGTGGTCTGGAATCACCGGAGCTGGGGTGATCCGCCCGATCCGGAATATCCGTGGGCCTTTTTTCTGTATGGTGAAAAGGGAACCTTGAAAGCGGATGTTCACAAGTGGGAGTTCCTCCCGAGAAAGGGTGGTAAGAAGCTAAGCGGGAAGGTCGTCTACGAGCTCGAGGAGTATCCCGAGGATAAGACTGAAGAGGGAATCGAGAGGCACGTTGCTCCTGCGGTGCGGGAGCACATGCGTGATTTACTTGCGAGAATCGAAGACCGGGGGCGGCCCGTGGCGGATATCGAAGAGGGCTATCGGTCAACGTCGGCCTGTCTTTTGGCAAATATGTCGCAAGAACTGGGCCGGTCGTTGGAATGGGATGCCAAGGCGACGAAAATCACGGGAGAAGATGAAGCTAACGGGCGGTTGGCGAGGCCTTATCGGGAGGGATACCGCCATCCTGCCAAGGACTAAGGTCAAAAAAAGCGGCAGTCGGAGGACTGCCGCATATTCAAATTTTTTAGAGCGCCTGACTAGCTTTCTTTCGGTGGTTCCGGGAGTTCCTTGCGGTTCTCGAGGACTTTATCGACCAAGCCGAAGGCGACGGCTTCGGCGGCCGACATGTAATTATCGCGGTCCGAGGCAGTCTCGAGTTCCTCGGAAGTCTTGCCGCAATGGTGGGCGAGGATCTCGTTGAGGCGCCGCTTGAGGGAATACATGAACTCGACGGTGCGTTCGACGTCGGCTGCGGTTCCCTGTGCTCCGCCGCTGACCTGGTGAATCATGACGTGGGAGTTTGGGAGCGCGAAGCGCTTGCCATTGGTGCCGGCCGTTAGGAGGACCGAGCCCATGGAAGCGCAAATGCCGATGCAGTAGGTGTTCACATCACAAGTGAGGAACTGCATGGTGTCGTAGATCGCAAGACCTGCCGTCACCGAACCACCGGGTGAATTGATGTAGATGTGGATGTCCTTCTTAGGATCCTGCATCTGGAGGAAGAGCATCTGGGCAATGACGGAGTTTGCGACGCCATCATCAATGCCGGTGCCGATGAAAATAATGCGGTCCTTGAGGAGACGCGAGTAAATGTCAAAGGCACGTTCGCCCCGGCCATCGGACTCAATGACGGTAGGGATGTAGTAGTTGTTTTGCGGAGTTGAGGCTCCGGAATGAGAGGTGGGGATCATGAATTATTTTTCTTCAGTTTCAGGTTCAACCTCCTTAACGGTCGCGTGCTCGACCAAAAAGTCAATGGCCTTACTGAAGAGCATATTTTGACGAATATTTCCGAGCTGTCCGTTTTTCTGAAGCTCTTTCATAAAGCCTTTGACGGGCTTCTTAGCTTGTTTGGCCATCAAAGTGACGCGCTGGAGGACGTCGCTGTTTTCAACCTTGAGCTCTTCCTTCTCGGCGATTTCGGTGAGAAGGAAGTTGGTTTTGAGGCTGTTCTTGGCACGGCCCTGAGCTTCATCGAAGAGCCCAGCTTGGCGCTCCTGAACTTCGTCCTCGCTCATGCCTGCTTCGATTCCTTCGCGAACCATGGCATCGGCTTGGCCTTGGGTCTCGGATTTCAGGAAGTCCTCGGGGACGTCGAAATCGACGAGTTCATTGAGCTTGGCGAGGACGCTGTTGATCTTAATTTCCTCGATTTGGCGCTTTTGGCGCATATCGAGGTCGTCACGAATGAGAGCCTTGATGTCATCGAGGGACTTGCCTGCTTCGATTTGATTTGCGAAGTCGTCGTCGAGCTCTGGAAGTTTTTCGGTTTTCAGGCCGGTGACGGTGACGGCGAAGACGGCCTCCATGCCCCGGATGGTTTCGATGGGGAAGTCATCGGGAAGAGTGATCGTGATCTCCTTGTCGTCATTTGCCTTGGTTCCGACGAGGGCGTCGGTGAAGCCGGGGAAGAAGGCTTCTTCTTCGATGCGGATCCAGTAGCCCTCGTTGGAAGCAAGAGGCTTGGCCTGCTCGCCGCCGACTTCGTCGAGGGGCTTGCCATCGATGGTTGCGGTGTAGTCGATGATGGCGAGATCGCCTTGCTCGGCGGCGCGGCCCTCGATGTCTTCGTAGTCGGCGAAGCGCTGGCGGAGTTGCTCGAGATTCTCGACGATGACCTCGTCAGTGACTTCTCCCTTGGGGATATTGATCTCGAGGCCCTTATAGTCAGGGAGGATGAAGTCGGGGGAGGTGATGACATCGGCATCGAAAGTGAAGGAACCGTCAGCTTGATGGGTGACGTTCTCAGGGTTTTTGACGGTGAGGACTTTGAGATCCTTGTTTTCCTTCAGCGCTTCCTGGAAGCTGTTCTGAATGAGACGGGACTCCACTTCTTGGGTGATGTCAGCTCCATGGGCTTTCTCAATGACCGCCTTGGGCGCCTTACCCGGGCGGAAGCCAGGGATACGGGCCTGAGTCACAAAGGCTTTAATAACCTTGCTGCGCTCTTCGGCGACTTTTTCAGCGGGGACCTCAATGCTCAGGGTGGTGAGGCATTTTTCTTTTTTCTCCAGGCGGATGTTCATGACGGCTTAAACTTGTGCTTTTTGCGGGGGGGCGAGACGCTAGGGAGGAAGTGCGTAGAGGTCAAGGGATGGAAATGGGATTTCATTTTTTGGTTTTGGTTGCCCGAAGTGAAGAGATTGACGGGTCATTGATCTTGACGGGAGACGGTGTGATCGGCGTAATCATCACCACTAACGATTTTTCTTACCTTATGCGATCATTTGTCACTCCGAAACAATCCTTCAGGGCCTTCACCCTTGGTAGTCTTTTATTTACCAGCCCGGTCATGGTGACGGTCGCTTCGGCGCAGGATTTCCTGAGTGAGACTGCTCAATTTGACGATAAAAAGATCACCTCGGTTCAGATCCGGTATCGGGGCGCCAAAACGGTGAACGAAGCGAGACTGCGGACGCACATGGCCGTCGCTCCTGGCAAGACCTATTCCCAGACTGTCCTAGATGGAGACATTAAGACTCTCTATGCAAGTGGCTTGGTCGATGACGTGGAATTTTTTGCGGAAGACGTGGACGGGGGCGTCAAGGTGATCGCCGAGGTCGTCACTAGGCCATTGATTCGTGGCTTGGGTTTCGATGGCAATACCACTTTCACTGATAAAAAGCTGGCGGCTGAGACGAAGGTCACGGTGGGGCAAATCCTCAGTGATGCCGAGATTATCAAAGCACGCCGTAATATTGAGAAGTATTACGAGGGCTTTGGATATCCGGATGTCACAGTGGGGCACCGCTTGCAGGCGACCAGCCGTCAGGGCTACGCCGATCTTGTTTTTCTGATCGGAGAGGGCGAGAAGAACCAGGTTTTTAACATCCGCTTCGAAGGAAACAGTGCCCTTAAAGATGCGGATTTGCGGAAGGAAATGACCACCAAACAGAAGGGATGGTTCTCGTTCTTTACCAAATCGGGTCGGATTAATTCGTTGATCCTCGATGAAGATATCGAGAATGTGGAGGACTTTTATAAGAGCAAGGGCTTCTGGCGAGCCAGAGTGGGTTCGCCGAAAAGGGTGCCTCGTAAGGGTGATGGGGTCGATTTGGTCATTCCGGTGATTGAAGGACCGCGTTATACCGTGAATGCCGTCAGCTTCCCGAATATCAAGATCTTCAAGCGGGAAGAGCTTTTGCCGGCTCTGAGTTTGGTGGGCAAGATGCCTTATTCCTCCAAGAAAATGCGCGACGATATCCGGATGATCCGGAGTTATTACGGATCGCGGGGATATGCAGATGTTTCGGTCGTGCCTGATGTCCGCGAGGCCGATGGTGCCACGGTTAATATTTTCTACCGGATCACTCCCGGAACACGGAAGAAGGTGGGCCGGGTCAATATCCAAGGGAATACCAAGAGTCAGGACCGTGTCATCAGACGAGAAGTGCCGATGCGTCCGGGTGAGAATTTCAACTCGGTCGATTTGGACACCACAAAACGTCGGCTTCAAAACCTGAACTACTTTGGTGACGTCCAGGTCACAAGTTCGAACAGCTCGCAGAGTGGCTTCCGGGACGTCAATATTCTCGTAAGCGAAAAGAAAACCGGATCGATCAACTTCGGTCTTGGTTTCAGCTCGATTGATAACATCGTCGGCTTCGTGAATCTTGAGCAGTCGAACTTCGACATCACTAACTGGGGGAATTTCACCGGTGCCGGTCAGCGTTTCAGTGTGAGTTTGAGAGCGGGTGCCCAGCGGACAGATTTCCGCCTTTCGCTTGTCGAACCGTGGTTCCTCGGTCAGAAGCTCTCGCTGGGAACCGAACTTTACTATCGCGATCTCCTTTTCCTAAGTCCCGAGTTTGATCAAACCAACGTGGGGGCCTCGGTTTTCCTGAGAAAGCCCGTTGGCCGGAAAGCCTATGTCAAGGGCGAGTATCGAATTGAATCGATCGATGTTCAGGCTGAAAGCGATACCTCGCAGGCTTTTCTTGACGAAGACGATAAATTTCTCCGCAGCGCCGTCTCGTTGAACTACGTTTATGACAGCCGTGATAGCAACAAGCTGCCGCGTCGTGGTCATAAGGTCGATCTGGGGATGACTTATTCTGGGGGAGTTCTCGGTGGAGATGTCGATACCTTCACGATTACGGGAGCAGGCACGAAGCACTGGAATCTTCCCTGGGACACCATCCTGACTGCTCGTGGTTCATTTGCGGTGGTAGATACCCATGGTGACAGCGATCGAATTCCAATTTTCGAGCGCCAATTCCTCGGTGGCGCGAGAGATCTCCGCGGGTTCGAGTTTCGCGACATCGGACCTCGCGATAGTGAAGGACCTAACGCAACCCAGGAAGCCCTGGGTGGTGCGACCAGCATGTTTGGTTCGCTTGAATTGACCTTGCCAATCGTGGAGCGGGTCCGTGGTGCGGTCTTCTTTGATGTGGGACTCGTGAATGAAGATCCTTGGGACTTCAGTAGTGGTATTTTAGCCAGCGACGTTGGCCTTGGTCTTCGTCTTGATCTGCCGCTCGGACCTCTCGCAGTGGATTATGCCGTCCCGGTCGAGATTCCCGATGAGCAAGCTGATAACGGAGGACAGTTTAACTTCTATCTGAACTACCAATTCTAGGAGGACGTTCTCGTCGATTTTTAGGCCCTGCTTCCTTGAACCGGAAGTGGGGCTTTTTCTTTGCTTGAATTCTTCAGCTTGACAGGAAAAGGAACCGAGAAATCTCGTGAACCACACAGGGTTTATGGTTTAGCAGAACATCAGCGTGGTTTCAGGACCGTTCCTACGCGATACAGGTTGGCAGATACCTCTGGGTCATGATTAATGATCAAGGAACCATCGCTCCTGTTCATGCCGATTTCTTGATCGGAGCAAATCCTCAGACCGGTGCCAGCAATCGCGAGTGGAATAGCTTTATTGATGAGGTTGCCCAGTGGGATCGTGTTTTGGATGCGAGCGAAATTTCCCCAATCTTATCGCTCCGGGCCATTGGGCCTTTCCCTGGGCGAAATGGTTGTTTATCAGGCATTCCGCACCATACAGGATGGAATTATTTCCTATCTTCAAGTTACTTATTATCAGTTATTTAGGACAATAAGGCGTGTGGAAAATTAAATAAATATGTAATTTGTATTTACATTGT
>JBLIDI010000101.1:0-12753 GCA_047634075.1 Akkermansiaceae bacterium | reverse complement strand
TCGATCTGAACAGCCTGGTGGCCGAGCTTGGCGTTATACTCAATCCCCTTCAAAACCATGAAAAGAAGGGCACAAACCAAGGTGATACTCATGTAGACCTGAAACTTACGCCACTCGCGCATTTTCAGCGCGGCCCATGCAAAAACGACAGTCACCGAAGATCCAATCAACACAAAGGTGTTAATAAGACCGGGGAGCACTGGGAGGGCGCGCTCGGGCCAAGGGTAGTCGGCATAAAGACGCAGGAAAAGATAGCCCGAAAACAATCCTCCGAAGAGAGTGACCTCGGAGGCCAAAAAGAGCCAGATGCCAACCTTCGAGTTGAAGAGGCCAGTATCTTTACGAACGTTAACAATGAATGGAATTTCCATGGATCAAGAGGGAATGAGACAGGTGTGGGAGCCTACTAGGCCTTGGTCGTTTCCTTTTCAGGCTTCACGGCGGGCTCCACGACTGGAGTATCACGCTTTGGCTCCTCCCACTGTGGAAAGAAGTCGGAGTCATGATCGGGGCGGCTATATTCGTAGGGCCCGCGGTAGACCGCGATATCGAAGGTGAAGTTCCCGTGTCCCGGAGGAGTTGGGGTGGCCCACTCGAGAGTGGTGGCATCCCATGGGTTGTCACTGGTAACCTTCTTACCCCAGAAGTAGCTAATGAACATGTTGAGCAAGAAAGGAATTTGGAAGACTGCCAAAGCAATCGCAGAACCTGTCATGACCTCATTCAGGGAAATATTGTCGGCAACGGTGCGACCAAAGACATTAATCCCTTCCGCACCCTTCTGAATGTAACCTTCACCCCCGTTATACCAACGGCGGTGAAACCCTGCCATCCCCTGCGTGAGCATTGGGAAGAAGAGAAGGTTCATGCAGACCAAAGACGGCCAGAAGTGTAGGTGCCCGAGGAAGTTGTCCATGAAACGGCCCGTCATCTTTGGATACCAATGGTAAATTCCAGCAAAGAGGCCAAAGAGGATACCTGGAGCAACGACATAGTGGAAATGCCCGATGACGTAGTAGGTATCGTGAAGGTGCAAATCCGCGAGGTTGAACGCAAGTGGCAATCCGGTCAGTCCGCCGATACCGAACATGGGAAGGAAAGCTGCCGCCCAGATCATGGGCATCGTAAACCTGATCGAACCACCCCAGAGCGAGATAATCATCGAAGTCAGTAAGATCACCGAAGGCACTGAAATCAGAACCGTGGTCGTCTGGAAGAAGGTCGAAATGACCGGCCCCATTCCAGTGAGATACATGTGGTGGGCCCAAACGATGAAGGAGAGGAAGCCAAGAACGATGACCGCCCAAACCATGGGCTTATATCCCCAAAGAGGCTTGCGGGTGTTGCAGGGAATAATCTCTGCGACACAAGCGAGCGCCGGCAGGAGAAGAACGTAAACTTCAGGGTGACCAAGGAACCAGAAAAGGTGTTGATACAGCAACGGGCTTCCGGAACCAGAAATGTCCATCGGGGCATTACTAGCGGCCGAATAGAGACCAGAAGGCATGAAGAAACTAGAACCTGTCATGCGATCCATCAGCTGCATGATGCCAGCAGCTTCAAGAGGTGGGAAAGCAAGGAGGAGAAGGAACCCCGTCACCAACATTGCCCAAACGAAGAAAGGTAGGCGCATCCAAGTGAGCCCTTTCGCGCGGAGCTGGATAATCGTCGTAATGAAATTAACAGCTCCCAAAAGCGAGGAGGTGATAAGTAAGACAAGGCCAATCAGCCATTGCGTCTGCCCCGCTAGTAATTGGTTGACAATCTGTCGGTCGGCATAGCCAGCGAGTGGAGAGTAGTTCGTCCAGCCGGATTTAGCGGCACCCGATTCCATGAAGAAACTGGCGCACATCACGAGACCACCAGCGAGGTAGACCCAAAAACTGGCCATGTTCAACTTGGGGAATGCCATGTCGGGAGCACCGATTTGGAGAGGCGTGACGTAGTTGCCGAAGGCCGCAAAGCCAAGAGGAACGACCCCGAGGAAAACCATGATTGTTCCGTGCATCGCACCGAACATGTTATAGGTCTCGCCAGTGACCTTGCCGTCGTCCAACCAGCGGGCCTTCCAGCCGTCGGTGAACATCCAGCTCATGTAGCCCGGGAGCGGTTCATGAGGATAGGCAATGCTCCAACGCATCACGATCATCAGGAAAAAGCCGAAGAGGAGGAATGCTCCCGCTGCGAGGCCATACTGAATCCCGATGGTCTTGTGATCGGTAGAGAAGAGGTACTTCTTCCAGAAAGGAAGAACGTGATGGTGATCGTCGTGATGATCGGCTGAGTCCGCGCTCATGGTAGTAGTCGATGGTCGGGGTTTTGAGGGTTATTGCTCAGGAGCAACCGGCTCCCAAGTTTCTGGGTCAAGGAGTGTCTCCGCGGCTAAAGTGTCACCGAGAAGCATCTTGTCATGTGATTTTTTCAACTCTTCTGAACTGGACTGTCCTCCGCCCCTTTCTTTCGAAATTTCGAGTGCCGCTTCCGCCATTTTAGGGGTCACGATGCTTGCGTCATTTCCCCAGGAGGTCCGAATGTAGGTCATCAAAGCCGAAAGTTCCTTAGCGCTAAGATTTGCACCCACCGCGCCCATGTTCCCGTTGTAGTTGGCGCCAGCGACCTCAAGTGGTCCGGCAATCCCATTATGGATGATCATGGCAAGTTTCTCGGTATTTCCGAGAACCCACTCCGACCCTGCGAGGGGAGGAAATTGTCCAGTTTGTCCCAAGCCATTCGGCTGGTGACAGGAAGAACAATTCGCGTAGATCTTGGCGCCCTCTTTCTGGAGGAGCACCAGAGCCGGGAGTGGAACCGGCACGATGACATCATCTACCGGTGACTTACCACGCATGTAGCCCGCCTTGGTCAGTTCGCCATAGCCAAAGAAGGAACCACCCTGTCCCATGACGGCACCGCCCACGAGGACGACAACCGCAGAGATCAGAACAAGCCAAAGAGAAACGGCTTCCATGCCGTTTTCGTGAAGGCTTTTCTCACGTCGAGCCGCCGGATCGTCCTTGAGAGCACCATGTGCCTTGGGAACGTTGATCGACTCTGCGAGATCGGGACGCGGATCGCTTGATGATGAGGAATCAGACATGACTATTTATCGCTTACGGGTGCCTCGGGATTATAATTAAGAGCCTCAGGAAGAGGATTTCCAAGAGTGTCTTTTTTCAGAGAAAGAAGGTAGCTGGCAAGGGCACGTGCGCGGTCGGTGGGCATGACAGCCCGACCCTCTTTGATGTTGACCGGGAGGGTTCCGCTTCCAGCACCATAGACCTCGATCTCGTTAAAAAGTCCCCCCTTGGAAGGGCAGGCCGAATCGTAGGGTTTGGCCCCGTCCTTATAGCCGGGAAGGTCGCGTGGATGATACAGGTGCATCAAAATCCACTCCTCGGAGGTAAGCTCGCTTTTGTTTGCCTTCAAGTAATGAGCGAGACGGCGGCCAAAGTTTGAAAGGTCCGGACCGACACGGCTTTGACCGATGTGTGCCACTTCCTCTTGCTGGAAATCATCGGCGATTGTTTCGCGGCGGGTGTCGACCTTAACGTCCGGTCCCTTGCGAAGCCCGGCCCATTCGCCGCGATGAACGTCATTGCCGGCATAAGTCGGACGAATGATTTGAGTATGGCATTGGTAGCACCCTTCCTGACCGTAAATCTTGGAGCCCTCGGTAATCCGACCTTCCCGACCAGGGATAAAGGCCCCGGAAAGTTGTGAACCCTCCTCATACTGAACCGGCACGGGCGTCCGCATGGTCGCATATGGAATCACCACCACAAGCAACCAAGGGATGCCGAAGGTTCCGAGGAGGCCAAAAATAAATGCTTTAAAAGTCATGATTAAATGCTTTGAGAAATTTAGACCGAAGCGGAAGTGTAATTGTCAATCTCGCCCTCGGGACCATGAGGGTTCCCTACAGAGTGCCCCCTTAGCAGAGTCGGGTGAGAAGAACGCCGTCCAAGACGGGCCCACATCAGAAGAAGGTGAAGACAGAAGGACAAGTTTGCGAACAAAAGACATCCCCAAGCGAGTGTCACTCCCCAGCCGAACTGGCTGGCACGGCCGGCCATCGTTGAAAACGGCTGACTTAAGTCCTCGATTCCCTGACCTTGGCTCATCCCTCCTATGATAGCACAGGTCACGATCGCCAACACCCCATAGAGGGAAAAATAGAAGTGCCACGTAATGAAACGACGGGACAGCCACTCGCGGCGGGTGATGCGCGGAACGATGAAGTAAATCGCACCGAAAGCGCAAAGAGAGAAGACACCGTAGATCCCTAAAATATCGAGGCCATAACCGCTGTAGCTAAACTGCGTCATCTTCATTGATGGTACGGTATGGAGGAGCATCGAAAGAACTCCAAAGGCAATAAAGGCTAGGATCCCGCTGACCGTGAAGCGCAGCGAAGGACTTTCTGCCACCACTTCCCTGCTAACCATGACCGTCTTGAGGATATTGTAACCGACCGCAATCGCAGGAATCAAAATCAAGACCATCGAGGCAGCGCCCGCATAGGGCAGGAACTGCGGAATCGGAGCGCCCATTAAGCGCTGCATGCCGGCCCATGGACCGAAGAATGCAAGTGACCAGAAACCGAAGAGGGCAATGTTATAACTATAAACCGGACGCCCCGTGACCTTTGGTGCCAAATAATAAGCACTCGCAAGAGCAGTCGGGAGGAAAAAGAGGAAAAAGAGGGTGGCCTTAAACCAGGCCGCAATTCCGGCTACCATGAGAGGATGACCCCCATCGAAGACAAAGACGAACATCCAAGCGGTCAAAGCAATCCAAGGAAACCAAAGGAGCCCAGCTAGCAAATACCATTGACTCACAAAAACGTGTCCGGCATCTCGAACCTGAAACTGAATCAGCGACCAAATGGTAATGGCAGCGTAACACAGGAGTAAAACAGGCCAGACCTCACCAGGAAATTCCATCCAAGCAATCCCGGAGCCCTCACCCATCATGATCCGAATGACTCCGTAGAAAACAACGGCATTCCAAACATGACCAGCCCACAAGATCGTGCCCACAGCGGTGCATTCTTTTCGGGAGAGCCGCGCCATCAACCAGATGATCATTCCAAAAGCAGCCTGGAAGCCCCATCCATAGATCATCGCGCTCATATGAGCAGCATCAACCTTGCCGGCATCGAGCCATGAAAAGAAAGACAGGAACTCAGGGGAGTGCTTTTTGGCCGAAGCCACCAATCCAAGAACGATGGCAAGGGCCAGCCAGACAGCTCCGCTTGAAAAGAAAAACATCACCGGGTGACGAAGGGAGCGATCGATCGACGAACGCAGAGCGACGTCGCTGGATTCAGCAGTGGAAGTGGTCTCAGCCATCAGAAAATTTCGGTTTGGATCCTTGGTGAAGAGTTATTCGGCAGGAGTATCGGCGGGGGTATCAACTGGAACTGGTGCCGGAGCAGCGCCGGGGACAGCCATGCTGCCCGCTGCCACGGTGTTTGTCGTGAAGGACTCTTTCTGTTCGTCAAAAGCCTTTTGCAGAGCCGCCTTATTCAAAGCACCCTCTTGCGCGCGATCGATGTCGGCTTTGACCGCAAGCTTGTCGTCGCGTCTCATATCATAAGCCGTCTCAGAGTTGGCATGGGTTAGGGGCCGCAAGATGATCAAGCCAACCCCGAAACAGAAGACCAAGAGAATGGCGATCCAGAAGGCGGTAAATCTTTTAAGAGGATTGTCGCGAGTGTGATCCATGACGTTAGTTATGAAGATTGGCGGACTCGAGAATTCGAGGATCGCGGTTCGGATAGAGAGCAGCGGAAGTCAGGTTCCGAAGGTAGAAGAACAGGAAACAGGAAATGGCAATGACCAAGGCCAAAATATCACCGACCCATGAACCGGACAGCCAGAGAGAGGGTTTGAAGGCCTCATCGTGCCCCGCGAGTCCATCAAGAACGATGCTCACAGAAGGCCCACGCTCGGGAATGATCATGTGGTAGACATCAACTGCGTGCATAAAGAGAATGTAAAAGCAGAGAATTGTCATGAACTTTGCGCTCTTTTTCACGTCGGAGCGAAGAAGGGCGAGGAAAGGCAAGGCAAAGTGCATGAAGACCAAAGCCAAACTGACGAGGTTCCAGTTCTCGGTGTTCCGAAGGAGGAAGTATCGAGTCTCCTCAGTGATGTTGGCATACCAGATCAGGAAGAACTGAGAGAAGGAAACGTAGGCCCAGAAAACGGTGAAGGCGAAGCAGAGCTTACCCATAACGTGATAGTGCTCCTGAGTGACAACCTTTTTGAGGTAACCCATCTTTTGGAGAATGATTCCGGTCAGAATAAGAACAGCCATCGAGTTCAGCGCGGATCCCGCGAAGACATAAACCCCGAACATCGTTGAGAACCATGAGTAGTCCAAGGCCATGACAAAATCAATGGACAGGAAGGTTAGAGTGACTCCAAAGATAATCATGCTCCATGAGGAATGTTTCCGAGCCGCGAAAAGGTTCTTGGTGCCAGGATTTTTGTCGGTGTCCTGGGCAATTGAGAACTTCCTGACCAGTCGGATAAAGAAACCGAGACCAATGAAGTAGAGGAAAAATCGGAGATACCAAAAAGTTGGGTTGAGGTAGAAAACCTTGGCTGCGAGGAGATGGTTGTGAGGATCAGCGTCGTTGAGAAGAGCGCTCTTGGCATCGCTACTCTCTCCAACAACGTTCCGGAATGAAGTCATCCATTCCCAAAGATACTGCTGCACATCGGGAAGCAGAAAAGGGATGAAGAGCACGAAGAGAAACGGAAATACAAAACCGAGATTCTCCATCATGCGGCGGACTGAAGTCCCCCACCCCGAATTGGAGAGATTATGAAGAAAGGTCCAAAAACATCCACCAAGAGCGATGGTCGTGACAAAGAAAACGGCAAAGAGCCATGAGAAGGCGTAACTCCCGTGGGCTTCCCCCTCACCAACCCAAAGGAAGATAATGCTTGCAAGCAAACCGATCCCGCCGAGCGCGCCGGTAATCAGCTGGAGCTTCGCGACTTTGCTCTTCTCCAGATGTTCCCCGTTTGTCGGGATGTCTTTTGATGTCACTTGATGTGCCATGTCTTGATGAGTCAGATAAAAAGTTTATTTGGCAGAAGCCTGAAGAGCCCGGAGGTAGAAAACGATCGCCCAACGATCGCGCACCGGAAGGTTGTGCTTGTAGGCACCCATAGAGCCTTTCCCGTTGGAAATGACCTCGTAGATATAACCATCGGGAGATTTATCCTGAGGATGATCGTGGAGACTTGGGACGGCAATGATCGGATCGGCTTGGCCAAAGTAGACTGAAACAACCCCTTTGCCATCGCCGGCCGCGCCGTGGCAGATCGCACAATTGACGTTGAACATGTCCTTGCCGCGACCAAGTAACCCCACCATCTGGGATTCCTCCTTGATCTCGAGTTCTTTCGGAAGACCATTCCCGAAGGTCCCTTCCGACTTACCGTCAAAATAGTATCCCGAACGTCCCGCACCAAATTCCAAGGGCATCACGCCCGCTTCTGCGTTCCTTGGGACGGTCCCGAGAACCGGGTTGCGCGAATTCATTCCGTTGGCAAAGAAGCGACTTGCAGTCTGCGCCTTGCCCTTGTCCTGATCATCCATATCAGGAAAAACCTGGATCGGAGCTTGCGAGAACTTATCACCGCGGAATCCAAACACTCCGACCACCAAGACCGCAAGTGCTATAAGAGAGAGGAAAAAATATTTCATGGTTTACTCGGAGTCGTCCTCCACCAGTTCGATGTTATCGCCGCCGATGTCATCAAGAAGAGCCTTGGTGCTTTCCGCGGAAAACTTTGCGTCACGTGCTTCGATCGCGATGAAGAACTTATCATCAGTGACTCGGAGAAATTGCTTACTCGCAAAAATGGGATGGTTCCAACGAGGAAGACCAATCAAACCGAGCAGGCCGAAGAAAACGGTGAAACCGGAAAAGAGAATCGTGAGCTCAAACATCACCGGGAAAAATGCCGCGGTGGTGAAGATATTCGCAGGTTTGCCCTGCACCACAGTTGGGTAGAGACCAACCTGAGTGGTGTAAGCGAGAGCAATCGCAGTCAGGAATCCCACCACCCCGCCAACAAAGACGAAGTAAGGAAGAATTGAGCGCTTGAGCCCCATGGCATCGTCGAGCCCGTGAATGGGATACGGCGAATAACAATCCCATTTCTTGAACCCGGCATCGCGGACTTTCTCAGCAGCCTTGTAGAGCTGCGAAGCATTTTCAAATTCGGCCAGATAGCCGTAAACTCTGCGGACTTTCGTACTCATTTAGTGACGGCAGCTGAAGGTTTCATCTCGGTCCCTGCCTCACGTGCAGCGCCCTCGGGATTTTCATGTAACTCGTATTGGTAGGCTTCGATCAACTCGACGCCATCATCAGGGTGAGCCTTCTTGTCCTCATCGTGAGCGTCGCTCTCTTTGAGGGTCCACTTAACCTCGGCAATGTTAATGCAAGGAAGGAAGCGGAGGAAAAGGAGAAAAAGAGCGAGGAACATTCCAATTGTTCCGACGAAGGTCAGGACATCAACCGCGCTCGGGCTGTAGGTCTTCCAGTCACCCGGAAGCCACATCCGGGCCAAGGTGGTGACGATGATCACGAAGCGCTCAAACCACATCCCGATGTTGACACACATCGCGACGGCCATCACGACCCAGAGGTTTTCACGCATTCTCTTGAACCAAAAGATCTGGGGAGAAAGAACGTTGCAACTCATCATTGCGGTATAGGCCCACCAGTAGGGTCCCATTCCCCGGAAGGTAAAGGCGGCAATCTCATATTTGGCCCCCGAATAGAAGGCGATGAAAAGTTCCATCAAGTAGGCATATCCCACGATCGTTCCCGTCAGGAGGATGATCTTGGCCATATTGTCGATGTGCTTCATCGTGATCATGTCGTGCAAGCCGTAAAGGGCACGTGCCGGAATCATAATCGTCAGCACCATCGCAAATCCCCCGAAGATGGCACCAGCGACAAAGTAAGGCGGAAAGATCGTGGTGTGCCACCCGGGAACTACCGAGGTCGCAAAGTCAAACGAAACGACCGAGTGCACCGAGAGCACAAGGGGAGTTGAGAGGGCCGCAAGAAGGAGATAGGCCATTTCATAGTGGCTCCATTGGCGGTTCCCGCCGCGCCATCCGAGCGAGAAAAGGCCATAGAGAAACTTCCGGATACCAGGCTTGCAACGGTCACGTATGGTGGCGAGGTCGGGAACCATTCCGAGGAACCAGAAGATCAAGGAAACGGTGAAGTAGGTCGAGACCGCGAAGACGTCCCATAAGAGAGGCGACTTAAAGTTCTGCCAGACCGCATTCGAGTTGGGAATAGGAGCGAGGAACCATGCCATCCAGACACGACCGACGTGGAAGGCCGGAAAGATCCCGGCGCACATCACCGCGAAAATCGTCATGGCCTCAGCCGCCCGGTTAATCGAAGTCCGCCAGTTCTGGCGGGTCAGGAAAAGAATCGCCGAGATGAGTGTTCCGGCGTGGCCGATACCAATCCAGAAAACGAAGTTCACGATGGGCCACCCCCACATCACGCGGTTGGTGTTTCCCCAGACTCCAACTCCCGTCGAAACGAGATAAGTCAGGCCACCGACGACGCCGACGAGGGCAACGAGGGCGGAAGGGATGAAAAGAATCCACCAGAGGAAGGGCTGTCGGCCTTCGACAACACCGCAGATACGCTCGGTGATCCAATGGTAGGAACGTTTGTTGAGAATCAACTGCTCGCGCTCGAGAACGGGGATTTTCACCGTGTTCATGTTGGTCTCAGACTGTGTGGTCGCTTCGGACATAGGTTCAGTCACGGGAAAGGCTTCTCGGATTAATGAATGTTGATTGTTGCCTGACCGAGGTATTTCGCATCGGGCATCTTATCGTTCGGATTCTTAACACGGGCCAAGTAGCTCGTGCGCGGACGGGTATTGATATACTGAAGCAAATCGTAGTTGCGGGGGCTCCCCGGAACTGGTTTGTAATCTGCTCCTTGAATGATTCTGACGGAGTCCATGTCGTTTCCCTTCGCACGCACCACGCGGGAATTGTTCTCGAGGAGGTTGCCGAAGGAAATGGCGCTACATGGGCAGGCATCCTGACACGCTGTCTTGACGCTGTCGGTCTTGATCCGAAGGTCCTTGGTGCGATTGACGGCGACATCGTATGACTTCTTACCAGCGGCCAAGGTGTTTACCTTTTGTTGCTGCTTCTGCTTGATCTTGGCGGACTCGAGACGCTGCACACAGTAGGTGCATTTCTCCATAACGCCCCGCATGCGAACAGTGACGTTTGGATTGCGCTGAAGATGAGGAGCCTCACCCACTTGCTTCTCGCCAAATGGCCCCTTATAGAGGTTGCCCTTGATAAGAGGATTACGCTTGTTGTAGTCGAAAAAGTTGAAACGACGGGCCTTGTAGGGGCAGTTGTTCGCGCAGTAGCGCGTTCCAATACAACGGTTGTAAGCCATTGCGTTAAGCCCTTCCTCCGTGTGAACGGTTGCGTTTACGGGGCACACCGTTTCGCAGGGTGCCATTTCGCACTGGACGCAAGCAACAGGCTGGGGAATCGACTCCGGATTTTGGGTGATCCAAGCCGGATTCTCCTCTGACTTATTGACGTGACCGTATTCATCGACCGGATTTTCCTGCGAGGCAAAATAGCGATCCATCCGGATCCAGTGCATTTCGCGACCCATTGCAACTTGGGTTTTGCCCACAACCGGGATGTTGTTCTCGGCCTGACAGGCGACAAGACAGGCATTACATCCGGTGCAGGTGTTCAGATCGATGGCCATTCCCCACTGGTGAATTTCATCAGCAAGGTGAGTCTTTTTTGCAAGCTCAGTCTTGGACCAAGTTTCGCTGCCTTCGGGCTTGTAGAGAGAGATGTTTGGAGGAGCGTGGGAATCCATTCCCTGCTTTTTCACCTTCTTCTTCTGCTCTTCAAAGTCCCCCTTGCCCTTGACCGGCATCGTGGAGACTTCGCGAGCGAGAGCACGTCCATACATAGAATTATGCTCTTGGGTCAGAGCCATTGGATACTTCTCTTTCGTGGTCTTCACCTCGCCCCCGATTGCAAAATAAGCAGTTTCGGAGGTCCTGAGGTGGTAGGCGTTGAAACCGGCGTTGAGTCCAACATCACCGACCGTCCGCTTGTCGCTCTCCAAAGCGTGAGATCCTTCCCGACCGTCATCAGCGGCCTGACCGTAACCGACCGGGAGAGTGATGGCATTATCGGCATGTCCGTAGGCAATGAGAACAGGAACTTTAAGTTCACGACCATTGACGATCACGATGATCATGGGGGAATGATTCCCCTCCCCTTCGCCGGTCTCATAGCGGTCGGAGACCTTCGCCTCAATCCCCGCAACGGAAGTCTTGGGCTCGAGTGCGATGACTTGGTCGTAAATGCCCAGCTCCTTGGCCGTGACAGGTGAAACTTGGGCGGCATTGTCCCAAGTCAACTTGGTGACTGGATCGGGTGCCTCCTGCAACCAAGCGTTGTCGATAAAGCGGCCATCGAGAAGAGAAGCATCAGTTGCAAAAACGATCTCGAGAGAATCAGGAGTGGGTGTTGCCGACGCTTTGATCTCTGGAGGAGTCACACTCAATTCGCCATCTTGGTATGAGGTGCCTTCTGCAAAACCGTCGGTCAAAGCATTGCGCCAAGACTCATCGTCGGACTTGCCGGTGATTTCCGCGAAAGTCGTTTTCACCTCGCCCATCGCCGGGAAAAACTCCCCTTTGGCAAAATCGCCACCGCCGAGGACGTGGAGAAGATCGAGTTCCGAGATGCCACCGTAGAGGGGCATAATCATGGGCTGGATCAGCGAAACAACCCCGGATTCACTCCGGGCGTCGCCCCAGCTTTCCAGGTAATGAGCAGAAGGAATGTGCCAATCGCAAGCCCATGCGGTCGCATCGAGGCGAAGTCCCCAATGGATCGAGACTTCAGCCTTGGCGAGAACCTCTGCAAAGGAATCGGCATCAAAAACGGGGTTCGAAGGAGTGAGGAAGACCACGTTGGTGACGGTGCCGGCCTCGAGCTTGGTCCTGAGCTCAGTGAGCGAGCTATATTGTCCAAGATCCGTTTCGACGGCCTTAATGGCAGCGGAACCGAGTTGCTTGTTAAGAGCAGCGGCAATTTGCTTGACCTCTTTGGTTTGGCGCGACCCGGCAAGAACAAGACCACCAGCCGGGACACTCTTGAGGTCTGCGATGCACTCATCTATCCACGAGTTAAACTCGATGACTGGATCTTTCGCACCCTGAAAGAGAGCTTTCTTGTCGTCCTCGCTGGCTTCAAAGGAACCGACTCCAAAACCCCTCGCAATCTCACCGGCAATCACGGCCACGCGGCTCGGCGCGACCCGTAGGCGGTGATCGGCCATTCCGCCGGTCAAACTAAATTGCGTCTCTACTTGGTAAAGGCGGTTCATTTTGGAAGCGTCGACGTCGTCAACACCCTGGGTGTAATCGCCGTTTCCGCCCTGACGCTTCTTTGAAAATTCCTTGCTGTTTCCGATTGGGTCAACCCCGAGAAAATCGCAGTCGAGAGACAGGATTCGGGTCGCCTTGGAAAAATCAACGACATGGGAAATGCCCTTTTGGAGGGGTTCACCAGAAACGGCCTCGTAAGAGATGATGGTGGCTCCCTTGCCCGCAAGTCCTAGAGCGAGGCGATTGCGGGTGGGGGAATCATCTTCACCAAAGACCAAGGCGGTCTTAGAAAGATCAA
>JBLIDI010000100.1:0-12815 GCA_047634075.1 Akkermansiaceae bacterium | reverse complement strand
GCTCGCGATTGGCTCTGGAATTGGCGGCTGGCTCCTAGCGTATTACGGATTTAAGGCCAATGCCGAACCCTCGGAAGGCACCCTGAATGGGATCAAAATTATGTTCTCAATCATTCCTGGGGTCTTCGGGATTGCCAATGGTGTCGTCTTGATTTTCTACAAGCTAACTGAGGCTCAAATGCAGACAATCACCACGGAGCTTGCTGAGCGCCGAAAGCTGGACGAATAGGCGAACGGAAGACCTACGCAGGCGGCGGAGCGATTGTTTCTCCTTCCTGCAGCTCACCCGTGATATCGACGTGCTGGCTTCCCCCAAAGGGCTTGCGGATCCGGGTGGCAAGGCGCTCGGCCCCGTTCATGCCGATGGCGCGAAAGGGGATCTTGACCGTGGTGAGTGTGGTGGCGCTATTTTCACGCTGAATGCCATCATACCCGGTGACGGAGACGTCTTGTGGGACTTTGAGACCCCCGTGATTCAGGCCTTCGATGAGGTCAAAGGCCTGGTGGTCGGCAGCACAAACCCAGGCGGTGACGCCATCACGGGTCCGATTGAAAGCTTCTGCAATTCCGTCCGCAGCTGATGTGAAGGTGCGTGGGAAGATCCCGATGATATCGCGTGGATCGACGATGAGCTTCTCGCGGGCCATTTTCTCCAAGAAAGCGCTATATCTCCGAAACGACCAACTCGCTGTGATGGCGTAGTCTCGGGTGAGAAACCCGATCCTTTTGTGGCCCTTTTTGATAAGTTGGTCGATGATCATCGAGATCCCCGAACAATGGTTGACATCGACACAATCAATTGATTCGAGCTCTAATTGATCGACGAGGGAGACGAGGGGATACTTGAGAGCGAGATCCTTTACGATTTTCTTGGCAAAGGGGTAGATCAAGATGATGCCGCGATTCTTACGCAAACGGAGACTCTTGATTTCGGCAAACACGGGATCGGCCAAGCTGGCGGTTTTAGGTGGGATGAAATCGACATTGACGCGAATTTCGTGGGCTTGGGCATACTCCGAAACCCCCACCAATATTTGCTCACCAGGGCTGGCGTAGGCTCCTCGAAAATACTCCTCGGTATCACTACAAATGAGGACATTGAAACTCGCTTGTTTCTTGGCCTTTTTGACCGCCGGGCTGCGGGATTCGAGATGGGTGTAGCCCATTTCGGCTGCCAGTTGGAAGACCTTGGCTCGTGTCGTCGCGTTGATACCCGCGTGGTTGGTGAAGCAACGCGATACCGTTGCCCGCGAGATGCCGAGTTGGTCGGCAATCGCTTTCTGGTTCACTTTAGACATACGAGACTCTCATTTCTAGTAGCGCTTACCCGAGACTGTGGAGCGCGCTTCAAAGTTTGGCAAGGTTCGCGACCAAGGGAACTGCAAATCAATGCAAAATATTAGCCGCCGGAGTTTGCGCCTGGCCCCTAGAGCGTATATCCTTGACGGAGGAAGAAAGATCTTGGATGACCCAAATATGATCGGATCATGAGAAACGAGTGGTGATTTGTTTGGCTGTCGTTGCGGGTTTGCGAATGGACTTTCGTCGTTAATTTGAAAATTAGAATGAAATGGAAATGAAAATTGCACTGCGATTATGGCTTGTCCTGGGGTTGACTTTTAGCTCGCTGTCCACGTCCGGGAAGATTGTTGAGGTGGGCGGAGGAAGCTATTCGTCGACGCGTCCCGCTGACTGCGAGGCTCTCCCGGGAGATATTTCAGTGACTCCGGATGTGACTGGAGCGATTCCGACGAATCAATGGTGGAGTTCGCTCGTGTGGGAGAACTACTCTCAAAATCTCTTCCCACATCCTCTTGCCATGGTCTGCCATGAAGGTGGTTTGGCCGTTTCTTATCCGGGGGCGGGGATTGATGGCCGGGGTGGTCACATCATGGGCGGCGGGGTCACCAAGACCGGCGATTTTGTGATTGGCCATACTGGATGTGCGGATTTTCCATCCGCAAAGCTTGCGGGATATTCGGAATGGTTCATCACGGCGGAATTTCGAAAAGGGGAAGCCTATCTGCGTTCCTCTTTTGGTCACGGAAGCCCCTTCGTTTATAATCGGATTGCGGGAGGTGAGGCGGTGCTGCGATTCGTCGATCAGCCGATGGTCTTTAGTGGAGGCGAAGGTGATCCCGTCATCGGGGTGGTGGTTCGCGGGAATCACTACGGGCTCTTTGGCGCAACCGGTTCGAAGTGGACCGGACTGTCCGGGATGACGGTGACCAATGAATCCTCGAAGGGATATTTTAGTGTCGCTCTATCCCCATCAGTGGAAATATTCTGAGGTGACCTTGACCGGTCAGGCCTATCGCTCGGTTCGCGGTGCCATGAAGCTTGCCAGTGGCAATGGTTTCAAGACAGCGGTGCCAATTCAGGGACTGCTTCCAATGTTGCCCAAGGAGGGGATTGCCGACCGAGATCGCTTAAGCGGATATCTCAAAAAGGAGGCGGCCATTCGTAAGGAGGAATTTGCCGATACCTACTGGGATGGCATCCCTTCGTGAATGTTTTCAAGAAGGATGGGCGCAAAACCTATGCGGCTTATCACTTCGGAGAGTCTGACCTTGAGGTGCGATTCTCAGACGGATTCAAGATGACGGCATCGCCTGGAAGGCTCACCGTAAAGTCGTCCAAGAATTAGCGAACTAACGAGTGAGCGGGTTTCGCGGAATGTTCCGCTCGGGAACGGGGCCGGTCGGGACTTCGGTCGGGGTTGGCTTTGGGGCCGGAGTGACTTTGATGTTTTTGAGCATCGCGTCGGTGCGCTTGAAGTCTTCTTGCAAAAGCTTGCCCTGACGGGTTTTAGGATACGTTCCGGAGAGTTCAAGGTAAGCGAAGCTCACTTGTTTCAGAGACGAAAGGGTATTGGTGGTGATTTCTTGGTGAAGAAGTCGGCGGTGCTTCGCGAGGAGCATCGCTTCCGTGGCGATCGCGGGCGTGGCCTCCAGAGCGGTGAAAGATTTTTTGAAATCGACCTGCCATGATTGCGGAGTGAGATCAAAGTAAGGCATGTCCTTAATTTCGCGAAGTTGATCCCATTTCTCGAGGGGGGCGAGCGACTGGGCTGCGGTCAGCATTTTAGCAAGTGTCTTCGTCGCGATTGGGGTGATCTCTTTGGGGGATTGCGCCTGTAAGGCGAGCCATTGTTTGAGCGAGTCAGAACCGTTCTTCGGGTAGGAATGACCGAGAGTCGGCCAGACTTCGAAGGTGACCTTGCCATTAAGCTGGCGATGGTGGAGGAGTGCCTTGAGGGCGAGGGGGTAGTTGCCATCCTTGCGGCCGATCCCGATATGGATGGGTTTCTTGGACGGGTATTTTTGCATCGCACCCGGGGCGAGGTGGAAGTGTCCGGCTCCCAGGATGATGCCCCCGGCGAGGGTGGGCTCGGCCTGCAGCATGAGGTTTGTGTGCCAGCCGCCCTTTGAAAAACCGGCGGCGTAAATCTTAGCGGGGTCGGCACCGTGTTTCTCCATCACGAGCTTGCGCACGGTGTCGTAGATCTTCCGCTCTGCTGCGAAGGATTCCGGCGTCAGTTGGAATTGCCCCGATTCACGATAGGTCATGCCCACGATAATCCAGTCGTCATCGCCGGTATGGCTTCGCATGAGTTCAGTCGTCGGGCGACCGCTCGTTCCGTGGTAGTAGAAGAGGGTGGGGTGCTTTTGGGTGGAATCAAAATTCTCCGGAAGGGAGATCAGAATCTCATGGGGAAGGTCGGGGAT
This sequence comes from Akkermansiaceae bacterium, assembly GCA_047634075.1. GTDB lineage: Bacteria > Verrucomicrobiota > Verrucomicrobiia > Verrucomicrobiales > Akkermansiaceae > SW10. Next base: position 9,087 of record JBLIDI010000100.1, on the reverse strand, counting down.
TTTCAGGCTAAGGTCTTTCGCTTGGATCGCGACCGAAAGGGCAAGGGTAAGAATGAGGGCGTGGATCATGGCATTAGCGGGAAGTCAGAAACTCAGCACAACGGGTCTCCGACCAATATTCCGAGGCCCGGCTGATAAAGCCAACATGCCCGCCATGGGGTGGGGTTTCAAGATAAAGAGAGCGGCTTTGATCTGCGACCTCTCGCGGAAAGCATGGCTCCGGGAGGAAGGGATCATTGAGAGCTTGCACCATCAGAGTGGGCACGGTGAGAGCTCGTAGGTGGGGTTTGCTGCTGGCGCGGGTCCAGTAGTCACGCGCATCGGTGAAGCCGTTGAGCGGCGCAGTGAAGCGGTTATCGAACTCAGCGAAGGTTTTTACTTTCTTGAGGCCGGTGAGGTCGAGTTTGCCGGGAAAGACTTCGTTCTTTTGAATGACCTTGTCTTTGAGGCCGTCCATGAAGCGGGACATGTAGATTCGGTTGTCCCAATCACCGAGGCGGAGCGAGCTGGAGGTGAGATCGCAGGGCGCGGAGAAGGAGACGGCGGCTTTGATTTCGGGGTGAACTTGGGAACCTTGCTCGCCGAGGTATTTGAGGACGATATTACCGCCAAGGCTGAAGCCGACGAGGGCAAGTTCCTGGTAGCCTTCTGAGAGGGCGTGATCGACGACGGAGCTGAGATCATCGCTCACGCCGGAATGGTAGGAACGGAGGAGGCGATTGGGCTCGCCAGAGCAGCCGCGACAATTCCAGGCGAGGGTGTCCCAGCCGCGTTTTTGGAGCGCGAGCGACATCCCGCGAATGTATTTGGCGGAGGATTCGCCTTCGAGGCCGTGCCCGATGATGGCGAGGCGTTGGTGCTTGCGTTGAGACCAATCGAGGTCAAGGAAGTCGCCATCAGAAAGCTCGAGGCGCTCGCGCTCGATTGCTGGCGAGCTAACCCGCCGAAAGAGGGTGGGGTAGATCGTCGCAAAATGACCTCCCCGCAGGCCGAGCGGAGCGCGGTAGGAGGAGGGGGTGAGGGGCATAGTGGCCTTATGCGAACTGGCTGAGGAAGCGGGTGTCGTTCTCGATGAGGAGGCGGATGTCCTTGATGCCGTATTGGATCATGGCGAGGCGGTCGAGGCCCATCCCGAAGGCGTAGCCGGTGAGTTTGGCGGGGTCGAAGGCTTTGTCGCCGCGGCTCTTGTTGAGAGCGTCGAAGACAGCGGGGTCGACCATGCCGCAGCCTGCGACTTCAATCCATTTGGGCGCTTCGCCTTTGACCTGGAGCTTGACGTCGATCTCGAAGCTGGGTTCGGTGAAGGGGAAGAAGTGGGGGCGGAAGCGGACTTCGGTGTTGTCTCCGAACATGGCGCGGTAGAAGAACTCGAGGGTGCCTTTAAGATCGGAGAGGCGGACGTCTTTATCGACGTAGAGGCCTTCGAGTTGATTGAAAACGGAGAGGTGGGTGGCGTCGATTTCATCGCGGCGGTAAGCGGAGCCGGGGGCGATGATTTTGATAGGGGGAGCTTGCTTCTCCATCGTGCGCACCTGGACCGAGGAGGTGTGGGTGCGGAGGAGCTTGCCGGAGTCGAAGTAGAAGGTGTCGGAGTCGTTGCGTGCGGGGTGGTCGGCGGGCGTGTTGAGGGCGTCGAAGCAGTGGAATTCGGTTTCGATCTCGGGTCCATCGGCGAGGGCGAAGCCGAGGCGGCGGAGGATCTGAATAGCGCGGTCCTTGACGATGGTGAGGGGGTGGAGTGAGCCCACGGGGAGTTCGCGAGCCGGCATCGTGACGTCGAGGTCGGCCACGGAGGCTGCGTCGGCAGCGTCCTGAAGTTTTTGTTTGCTGTCATCCAGTGCGGATCCGATCGCTTGGCGGGCGGCGTTAAGAGCGGCCCCGAGCTTGGGCTTTTCCTCGTTCGAGAGGTTGCGCATGCCGGCGGCGAGGGCATTGAAAGGGCTCTTTTTGCCGAGGAATTTGACGCGGGTATCCTCGAGGGCGGCTTCGGTGGAAGCGGCCGCGATGGCGGCGAGGGCTTCGGTTTGGATTTGGGCGGCTTGCTCGGTCATGTTGGGAGAGGGAATTAAGGGACGGGAGGGATTTGGTCAATGCCGGAGAACGGCTGCTCACTATTGAAAGCGTGCACGAGCAAAAGGGCCGCTTTTGGCTACCGTGACTTGGTTAAAAAGTGGCGGGGGCACCACGGTTCCTTTCGCAGAAAAATGGCCGCATCCTCGTGGATGCGGCCATGGAAGTTTAGTCAGCGGGGCTGAGTCTACGCGGCCTTCTTTTCGAGGGCGGACTTGGCCTGCTCCACGATGGCGGAGAAGGTTGCAGCGTCAACGACAGCAAGGTCAGCGAGGACCTTGCGATCGAGTTCGATGTTCGCGGCTTTGAGGCCTTCGATGAAGCGGGAGTAGGTGATCCCTTCGTTCCGGACGGCAGCGGAAATACGCTGAATCCAGAGGCGGCGGAATTGTCCCTTGCGCTTCTTACGGTCACGATACTCGTATTGACGGGCTTTGTAGACGGCATCCTTCGCATAGCGGAAAAGCTTGGAACGGAAGCCGCGGAAGCCTTTGGCACGGAGAAGAATACGCTTGCGGCGTTTCCGACTGGCCGGACTGTTAGTTGCTCTTGGCATTTTTTCTTGTGGGTGAACGGGTCGTTGGGTTTCGAATTCACTCCGATAGTCTCACTCGTTCGGTGTCCTTTCCGGAGAAAGGCTGGCTATCTGGAGGCCACCTATTTTGCAGGCGGGGGCATCGTGCGTCTGCGGATTCGCAGCGAAAGCACGGTAAGTGTTACTTCATGAGAAGATTTCTCTTCACATTCCGAATATCTGCGGCGGAAACAAGCGTCGGTTTCCCCAGATTTCTTTTCCGTTTCCGGTTTTTCTTCTGGAGGATGTGACGTTTGCCCTGTTTACGGCGCAGAATCTTACCGGTACCAGTCACTTTAAAGCGTTTGGCGACGGACGATCTGGTTTTGGACTTGCAAGCTTTGCGGGCCATTGGACCGGCGTTCTATGCTCCGGCGGACCGAATGCAAGATTTTTTGTGTTGAGAAGGGGCTGTTTGTTGCTCCTTGCCAGCTTAGGCAGGGCTTGATATCCGAAGACATGGTCTTTCTAAAGTGGGCTTCACTCCGAATGGCACTCTTGTTTTCGCTTTTGACAGCGATCATTCCGGTGGCTCGGGCACACTCTGAGACTTCAGAGGATGCAGCTGAGTGAGTAATTCCTGAAATTTCCAGTCGATGAACTGGGCTTTGAAGGCTAGAGATTCTTCATGCGAACTTCTGTCAAACATCTCCTCAATAGCGAATCGGCTCAAGACACGGTGGAACTCTCCGGTTGGGTGCGGACGCGGCGGGATTCGAAGTCTTTTTCCTTTATCGAGTTGAACGATGGCTCCTGTCTTCAGGGGATTCAGGTCATCATTGATGCGGGGATTCCGGGGTCGGACGAGGTCGCCAAGATGAGCACGGGAGCTTCGGTGAGTGTCGTGGGGGAGTTGGTGGAGAGTCCGGGGAAGGGGCAGAGTTGGGAGGTGCGGGCGACGGAAGTAGAGTTAGTCGGCGGAGTGCCGGATGATTTTCCGCTCCAGAAGAAAGGACATACCCCAGAGTTTTTGCGCTCGATTGCGCATTTGCGTCCGCGGGCGAATCTTTATGGGGCGACCTTCCGGATGCGGAGCCGCCTCGCTTATGCGGTGCATCGTTTCTTCAATGAGCGTGATTTCACCTGCGTCCACACCCCTATTATTACCGCGAGTGATTGTGAGGGGGCGGGCGAGATGTTTCAGGTGACCACGAATGGCGCGGGCAAGGCCGAGGAGGATTTCTTTGGGAAGAAGGCCTATCTGACGGTGAGCGGTCAGTTGGAGGGCGAGACCTTCGCGTGCGCGCTTTCGAATATTTACACCTTCGGGCCGACCTTCCGAGCTGAGAATTCCAATACCTCGCGCCATGCCGCGGAGTTCTGGATGATCGAGCCGGAAATGGCTTTTTGTAATCTCGAGGGCGATATGGATCTAGCGGAGGACTTTATCAAGTTCCTCGTGAAGGATGTCCTCGATCACAATGAAGGGGATCTTGCCATCTTCGAGAAGTTCGTCGACAAGGGATTACGTCCTCGTCTTGAGAGTTTGGCGTCGGGGGGATTTGGGCGCATGAGCTATACCGAAGCGGTTGAGGAACTCATCAAGTCGGGGAAGAAGTTCGACTATCCGGTCGAGTGGGGAATTAACCTTCAGTCGGAGCACGAGCGTTATCTTTGCGAGGAAGTGGTGAAAGGGCCGCTTACGGTCTATAATTACCCGAAGTCGATCAAGCCCTTCTACATGCGGGCAAATGACGACGGAAAGACGGTGACGGCGATGGATGTGCTGGTGCCGGGAGTGGGCGAAATCATTGGCGGGAGCCAGCGGGAGGAGCGGTATGATCTGCTCAAGGCGGCGATGGAAGTGCACGATCTCAGTCTCGAAAATTACGGTTGGTATCTGGACTTACGGAAGTATGGCACGGTGCCCCATGCCGGCTTCGGGGCGGGCTTTGAACGCCTCCTGATGTATGTCACGGGAATGCAGAATATCCGCGACGTCATTCCGTTTGCGCGGACGCCGGGACATTGCGAATTTTAAGACCGGTCTTTTTTCCCTGAGGACAGGACCAGCGTGACCAGTAAGGCGGCCGCAAGTGCGGTCGAAAGCCAGGCTGCCAGCCCTAACCACATAAGTGAGTAGGCGATGGCAGCTCCGATGGCGGCGATTAAGGCGTAGGGTAGTTGGGTTGCGACGTGTGAGGTCGGGGAGCATCCCGAGGCGAGGGCCGAGACGATGGTGGTGTCCGAAAACGGGCTGCAGTGATCTCCGAAGACCGCACCACCGAAGACCGCTCCGATGGTCATCGAGATGAGGCTGGCCAATTGGTCTGGAGGCAGGTCGTTACCGAGCTCGAGCGAGAGGGGGAGGGCCATCGGCATGAGGAGAAGAAAGGTGCCCCATGAGGTGCCGGTCATGAATGACATGACGGCTCCGACAAGGAAGATACAGAGGGGGATCGACATGGTTGCGAGGCGATTGCCGAGCAATTGCTTGATGAGCTCTGCGGTCTTGAGGCTCTCGAACATGCTGCCCAGCGTCCACGCGCAGATGAGAATGATGAGGGCTGGGAAGAGGGCCGCGGCTCCATCGATCATATGCTGTGGTGCTTCTTCTCTGCGGTTCTTAGGAAAGCAGAAGTAGGCTGAGAGGAGCGCGATGAGGCCGGAAACGACCATGGCGTAGGGGACGCCATCAGAGTTGAAGGCGTTACTCCAAGATTGATCAGGACCATCTTGCCAGAGGTAGATCATGGCTGGGAGGGAAAGAACGAGAACGGCGATGGGGATGAGCGCCATGAGTGGCGATCCTTCGTTTTGACTCGCCGCGCTGGCATCGAGTGGTTCTGGTTCGGCGTTCTTCATGGGGCCAATGTGCCAGGACTTGTAGATGACGAGGGGGACAAGCAGAAGGCTGAGGAGGCAATAGGGGTTTGCGGGAATGGAGGCGAAGAAGAGGGCGGTGGGGCTGGCGTCGAAGGGGGCGTCTACGGTGTTATCCTTGATGACAGCGAGTTGGGTCGCGATCCAAGTGGAAATGAAGGCGACACAGGCGACGGTAGCGCTGGTGGAGTCGATGACGTAGGCGAGGAATTGGCGGGAGATGCGGAGGCTATCGGCGAGGGGGCGTCCGACTCGGCCGAGGAGGACGGCGTTGGCGAGGCCGTCGAAAAAGCAGAGGAGACCGAGTCCGTAGACGCCGAAGAGGAGCTTCTTTTTAGGATCGGCTCCTTTTTTGGCGAGGAGGCGATTGAGGATGGTTGCGAAGCCGCCGCCTTTTTCGATCAGGGTGGCGAAGGCTCCGAGGGTCAGGGTGAAGAAGATGGCGCTGAGATTCCAGCTACTCTGTCCAATTTTGGGGAAGAGGTGGTCCTCGAAAAGACAGCGGAAGGCGAGGATAGGAGAGGGGCCGGCGAGGAGGAAGGCCCCGGCGATGGCGGCGCAGAAGAGGGAGACCGCTGCCTGCCGGGTGATCAGGATGAGGGTGAGGGCAACAAGGGGCGGGATGAGTGGAACAAGATCGGCCATGGGGTGTTTCTTGGAGAGCTGAAAAACGACTCACTCGGAGTCGGGCGAAGCGAAGCATTTATCACAAAAAAAGGCGACCTGGAAAGGCCGCCTTTCAGAGATTATGAAGATGAATGAGATGGCTCTTACTCGTCCTCGTCTTCGTCTTCGTCTTCGTCTTCTTTCTTATCTTCTTTCTTATCTTCTTTCTTATCTTCTTTCTTATTTTCGGTGCTTCTCCCGCGCTTGACCTGCTTCATGCGATTGAAGAAGGCACTTTTGGCGTCCTCGGCACGCGCGATCACTTTATCGGAGTCACCGCTTTCCCTGAAGTAATCGAGAATGTCGTCTGCCCAACCTCCGTTTTGCGAAACCATGGAATCGATGACGTTTCGCTGCTCGTTGTCCCCGGTCGCGACGCTCGCAAGGTCATACCAGTAGAGGGATTTGTCATCCTTGTCCATTTCAGGGCCGTCCTTGAGGAAGTCGATCAGTCCGGCGAATGCTTCTTTGCGGAGGCGGGCGTCCTGCGCTTCAGAGGCAAACTCAAAGAGGGCCTTGAACTGGGTGTGATCCGGCCAATTTCGCAGCGCGTAAATCGCGGCGACTTTCAGCTTGGCATTATCGCCAGCGAGGCTGTCGGTGATGATGTCGGCCGCTTCGTCTCCGCCGGCAGCTCCCATGAGTCGGAGCAGTGCGATTCTTCCGTCTTCATCGGGGGTTCCTTGATAAGTGCTGACGATTCCCTTGGCGTAGGCTCCGGGATCCTCTGATCCCCTCACAACTTTACTCAAAACATCGACTGCGGAGTTCTTGATTGAGGCGCTGGAGGAGCTGGTGACGATGGCGAGGAGGCTCTCGAAATTCGAGATTGTCGCCATCTTCTCCGCAGCGTTGATCGCGGCTTGTCCGGGACCGGTTTCGTCGGTCCTTGTCGCAAACGCGATGAGTGCGGGGAGAGCGCTTTCGTCGCCGCGCGATCCGACCACATTGAAAAGCTTGATCTGAAGATCGGGCCCCATATCGACGTCTTTGGCATAAGCTGCGATTTTGGCGCTGATATCGGCACCATCGGTCGCTATTCCCCTGAGAAGAGCCTGGAAGTAGGCGGGGCGTTCCAGCTTGTCTTTGACTCCTGCGTCCGACAGCTCGTCCAAAAGGAGTTGGACGTCACTTTCTGAAAGCGGGACTTCATCTGGCATATTATCGGGGTCCTGAAAAACGGAGGTGATTTCATTCAGTCGTGCAATCCGATCATTGGCGTTTGAATTGCCTTTCCAAATAATTCCGGTGACGATCAGCGCTGCTACCAGAGTGGTTATAATCATGCCCTTGACGGCACTGCTCATGCCCTTTTTTTGGACGGGGGCGATTGATCCGATTCCCACTCCGCCAGGTTTTGTCGCTCCGAAAGGAGTGGCAGGTTGTGGAGGGATTCCGTAAGGAGTGGCGACGGGTACGGCGGCCTGTGGAGCAGGTGCGGCTGCCACTAGCAGGGGGTTTGCCGGTGGCGCGGCCTGCTGGACTGGTGCCGCCGGAATGGCCGGGGATCCACTCAGAGGCACGGTGATTTGTGGCGCAGGCGTCGGGGCGACCTGTGGGATTGGCGCTGGAGCAAACGATTGGACTGGCGCTGCTTGTGGGATTGGAGCAGGGGCGACCGGCTGGACTGGCGCGGTTTGGAAAGCAGGCGCGGTTGGAATCACCAAGGGGTTGGCCACTGGTGTAGGTGCTAGCTGAGGGGGGGCGGCAACAGGTTGCGGAGCAGTGGCTTCGGTCACGGGAGCAGCGAGTGGCTCAGGGGCTGGTTGAACGGGAGCTGGCTGAACGGGAGCTGGTTGAACGGGAGCTGGTTGACCGGGAGCAGTCTGAACGGGAGCAGTCTGAACGGGAGCTGGTTGAACGGGAGCAGGCTGAACGGGGGCAGGCTGAACGGGGGCAGGCTGAACGGGGGCAGGCTGAACGGGGGCAGGCTGAACGGGGGCAGGCTGAACGGGAGCTTGTTGAACGGGAGCAGGTGCTTGCTCAATTGGCGCGGGAGCGGCAGGCGCTGGTTGCTGACCAGGGATGATTAATTTGGGCCTGGGCGCTTGCTGAGCAGGACTTGCGGCCTGAATCGGTTGGGGAGGTGTCTCCAAATCGATCGCGCTCGTGAGATCCTCCAAAGGGGGCGGATTGCTATCGGCTTGAGGAGCGTGCGCTTCAGAGGGCAAGGCTGCTTGGGGAACCTCGGGAGTTCCAGCTTCGGGGTTATTTTCACTCATAAGGAATTTTTTTAGAGATTGTCGGGCATCAGCAGGGCGGTCGTCCACGGAGCGGGAAATGTGCCACATGACCCAGTCGCAAAGCCAGCCCGGAAGATCGGGGCGAAGCTCGGAAACCGGGGTGACCTGATGCTGAAGATGTGCCGTCATCACTTGCGGCGCGCTTTCCCCATCAAAAGGGTAGCGTCCGGTTAGGCAATAATAATAAACGCAACCCATGGCATACATGTCGGTGCGCTTATCAAGAGGGGTCCGCTCGAATTGCTCGGGCGCCATGAAGCGAATCGAGCCAAAGACGGCATCGGCGTGATCGATTGTCTGGTGTGAAGGTCTCGACGAAAATTTTGCGAGGCCAAAATCGACGAGTTTGGTGTGAAACCGGCCACTGGGCAACCAGGTCACCATGAGGTTACTTGGTTTGATATCGCGATGAACAAGATCGAGTTCCTGGGCCGCGATGAGAGCCTCCTGACTCTGAACGGCAAGCTCCCGGAAATCATCCCGGGTGAGGACGCCACGTTGCACCATTTCATCGACGGTTCGTCCGGACAAAAGCTCCATAACGACATAAGGGCCGTCCTGATCGACGCCAGCGTCATAAACGGTGACGATGTGAGGATGCTGGATTGAGCAGAGCGCGGTGGCTTCCCGCAGTATCGCCTCGGTCGCCTCTTCCTGGTTCTCATATCCCCCATCCGCCAGAACCCGCTTGATCGCAACCTCGCGATTAAG
>JBLIDI010000099.1:0-12861 GCA_047634075.1 Akkermansiaceae bacterium | reverse complement strand
CGTGAAATACGCTCAGACGAAACCACCGCCAAACGATCCCCGATCTTGATCTATCAATTCCGAACAATGGCCCGGAATCAAAACGCTCAGTAAAAAGTTCGTCACGAGGCAAATACCAAAACGCTCGGAATAACCCTCTGCTCAACACCTGAAAAATTATTTCAGGAACGTCGAAGTCATCCTACGCCTGACCGAGGGCGCGCTTCGACTTCTGAGTTGATGGTTGAATGGTCATGAAAATTTCGACTCGGAGCGGGGCAGGCGTTAGGATCGATGTCTTGTTAGCCGTCTGGTTCTTGCTCATTGTGGGAATTAGAAAATGACTAGTCCATGATTTTCGATGACTCCCTGCTTACACTTTGGACAATCCGAGTCCACCTCTAAAGTATAGGCCAAAGAGTTACCTCCGCACGAATCACACTTCGCTTCACTTAGTTCTACAGTCGCACCCTTGTAGGTTTTCCCTTCAAAAATTTCATCTTGGGCTATTGCTGCAAACGATTGACCAGTGTCCACCCACTTACCCTTTTTGGGACGGTAACGCATCAGGGTGCATAGCTCTCCCGCAACTAAACCCCATTCAGATTCCCGGTGTGAAAAGCCATAGCTTTCACCGCAACCTCGGCAGATCGCAAAGAGCTTCTTTTCGTGATGACTCTGGCCCGAGATGAAATCCAACGTGCAACTGGAGCATTTGATATGGTGGGCCATTCTTCAGGCTAACGTTAGAGTGGATGCGCGATCGAGCGAAGGTTAAAACTGTAAATTCAAAAACAAACTCCTAGAGCGAAAAGCGTCGTATCTCACGACTTGTTCTGCTTGGTTTGTTTGTTGCGCAATGAGCTTGGGTAGTTTGCGAGCAATGCCCGGATCTCCCGCATCGTCTCGTGCGCCCCCTCAATTGAATACCAAGCTTGATCGACGGCGGAAATATTCATCCATCCTGGTATTGTCGGATCTGCTCCCGCTCGAAGAAGTAGGGAAACGATCTCCGTGTGACCACCTCGAACCGCCTCTCGGATCGCAGTGTTGCCGATTCCTTCCTCGTCATTTGCATTCGGATTCACGCGAGCCGCCAAAAGTCGGACTACAACTTCCGTCCGCCCACTATCGGCTGCGCGAATCAGCGGCGTATTCGAAATGTAATCAAAACTCTCAAGGGTTTCCGGACATTCGTGATCGAGGAAAAAATCAACCATCCTGAGTTCCCCAGCCTGAGCAGCGTCATGGAGGAATGTATTTCCATCGTCCTCAATGAGGTCATCAAGTTTGGCTCCGTCTGAAATGAGCTTCGCGGCTGATTCAAACTCTCGATTCTGTAACGACTCGTAAAGCGGAGGGAGATCGCCGTCATCAAGGAGTATTTCTGTCGGATCGAATCCCATTTTTTAGCAGAACGTAGAGTGGAGGCGATTCCTGAGCGAACATAAAACTCCGAATTCAAAAACAAACTCCTAGAGCGAAAGGAGTCGCCTCTCATGACTTGTTCGACATCTCGGTTATATTGATTGTCCTGTCGCAAGGTGTGACTTACCGCTTCGTTGTTGATGTCTCATTCTTTGTAGATGTGACCTTACCCTCCTTGAGGGTGATCTTTACGCTCTTAGTAGTATGAATCAACTGCCCTTCAATCACGTAGTCATCGCTGCCACCTTTCAGCTCCAGTATACCACTAAAAGAAGTCACTCGATAGGGAAACGTAATTTTCGGGAACAATTCCTTACTTCGATGCAGTCGATGTGAATCGTCGCCCTTGATTTTCCCTTCAACTCCGATCAGGAGAAGTTGCCCATCAACAATAGCCCAAGTCGCTCGATATCCCTTATAGTTTGCAGTATGCAACATGACAAAATCGGGAAGCTTAGTGTCAGGAAAAGCCTCCTTTAGACTAGGATACTCGTCGGTGTAATAGCGATGCCCCTCCACAATGATCAAATCCTTCTCTTGGGTTGTAGCAACTGCATGTCCGATGGAAAACAGGACACACGTAATCCCGCTAATGATATTTTTCACCCATTGATTGTTAGAGAAAGATTTCATGGTAGTAGCTTTAATTTTCTAGTCGAACGTTATAGGAATGGCGGCGCCGGGGTGAAGCTCAAATTTAATCAGACGGCTTCCTCGGCGTCGCCATCTCCGACTTGTTGTGCTTCTTTTAGTTGTTCTTCTTTGTCGGGTAAATCTCGGGGAAATGTATTGTAATCGCACCCTCCGCAGTGATTGAGAATCGAAGCCCTGCGGCGGGAAACAATTTATGTGAAACTAGGTAGGTTCCAGGTTGCGAATAAAAAACTCCATCGTCTGTCGAAGATCCTACCAAGCATCTGAATCCGCTCCATCCTACCTTGATGTCTATCGTTTGCTTGGGCGCAATTACAAGAGGCTCAACCTTCTTGCTTGGGAAGCCCGAGAATCTTGCAACAGCCTCGCCCGATTTAACGTCTTTCATATTAAACCAGTCGTCCCAGGAAAACCAATATTTATTGATGACTACGTTCTGCTCCGAATGATTAGCGATCGTCGCCATCCAAATAGGATCAATGCGTGGATCTAAGGTGGTTTTTGGCTCGGGGTGCATCAAGTCCGGCTTCATCCAAAAGACAATGTCGATGAGGCCGTCTTCGTTCAACTTCTTGAGGACGTCGTCAGCGGTGATCTTCGCGACCTCTTCGGCGTGAGCAAAAGTCACGAATGCGAAAAATGCGAGAGTGCGAGCTATAATCTTCATTTTCTTTGCACAACAGTATTTATTCGTATCGTCAGGATCAAGCCTTAATACGTCTATCCGGAAGGTGTCCGCGTTGACGCCGGGGGCTTGGTCCTTGAATTTGCAGGGTTTTACGCTGCCTAACGCCCTCTATCATAGCTTCACCACCATCCGCGTCAATGACCTTTCTGGAGACCCTGATAGACGTATTAAGGAATGGTTTTCATGCCTGATAGACGTATTTTAAGGTGTCATATTTTAAGGTGTCAGACGATTTGCAGGAGTTGTCGTTTTCAGGAGATCCCTAGCTGCGTAGGGTGGCTCGGTCATGAAGAAACCGCGGCAATTTTTGGTTCCGAGTGGTGAATCTCATTCCCGGGGATCTGGCAGCGGGATTCGAGTCGGGGAGCGTCGAGGTCATGAGGGATGGCATTACGATTACTGTTCCGGTGAATCTCCAATTATTCGAGGTCAGATTATCGAAGCTGATCCCGGACCCAAATCGTCCTGTCGTTTATAGTTTGCAAACAGGAGAAAGAGGGGGCGCAACTGGTTACATTGTCAGCATTGATGCTTCATCGGGCGACTATCTCCGGAGCTATTCACTGAAAGACTATGCCACCACCTTTGCGGTGCATCCTCTTGAAGATCGACTCTACATTCCTCTTCAGTCGCAAGACGATGAAATTCAAATCTTTGACCTTTCCTCCGGAACCGAACTGCCATCTCTCAATTTTCCCTTCCCTGAGCCGCGAAGGTGGGCGAATCTTGGTTGATCGAACGGTTATCACTTCTTCGGCAGACATCATTTCGGACGTCCCTGAAATTTGCCAGTCGATTTCCGGAGATGGGGAATATGTCTCGGGGAGTTCAAAACTCTATTGGGCTGAAACCGGATTTCCGGTGTCCTCCCTTCCAAAAGCCTATGCTCTGGTGACGTTCTCGTCCGATGATCGTTATCTTCTGGCATGGGATGAATTTGAGAGAGAGACCGTTTCAATTCCACTCGATTCGCTTTTGGATCCGATCATTCCAGCTCCGCGGCCCGGCAAGCGATTGAACGAGGCTCCGGAGTCCCTCACCTGGACCGGGGTGCCGGGAGCCGTAGTCTATCGCGTTTACCTGGGCACGAACGAAGACGAAGTGACCTCAGCCAGCGGACCGTCACCGGGGTCAACCGTTTTCTTGGGCGATTCATCCGGGACAAGCTTTACGCTCACTTCTCCCCTGACGCTGGGAAACCGTTACTTCTGGCGGGTTGACACGGTGAGATCTGATGGTGTGACGAAGGGGACCACCCATTTTTTCGATGTCCCTTTCCAACCGGCTGATGCTCCCATCGAATTGCCGGATGGCATCGCTGGCGAAGTTGAGGAGATTGGCAAAAACTTCGAGGTTAGTTCCGACGGTCTCTGGCTCTCGGGCGCGAACCGGGTGTTCCTTTTCGATTTTGATTTCGAGACCGGGGCTTCCAGCTACCGCCAGGTAATCAACAATAACCCGTCCGAAAACGGACTTGACGGAGTACTCGGAGATGCCATGGCGGCCGCCCCGGGTCTCCTCATCACCGGGGATCAAAACGGCACCTTTCCGTTCAGCTATGCCGGAGAAGTTGCCTTTTTCAGCCCTCTGCAAAGCGGAAGGTGGGGCCGTCAGGGAGTTCTCTCTCGGGCCGGTAAAATGGATTTACGGAATGCCGGAAACCAGTTGTCCTTCGACTCCAATCAACTCCTCGTTCGCTATGGCGACGGAAATAGCGGTGATGGCACCAGACCTCCCGGAAAGGTGTTCTCCTATTTCCAGTGGCCCGAGTGGACATCAGCTCCACGGTTCAACCCTGTCACCCGATCTTCGACTTGTCCCTTAGCGGTCAGCATCAGAATAGGCGTATTGTTGCCATACTGGCGGATGGCACGGCAGACCGTATGGCCGCGCAAATTGTTTTCTGTAAAAAGGTTCAAGGATTTTTCTGAAGGTTTAGGTTAATTGGTTGTTGGTTGGTTGTTGGTTGGTTGTTGGTTGGTTCGTTGTTTTCGTTTTTGAGGTAGATTTTTCCGATTTCTCAAGTCTCTGATATTTCGATCAAAACGCCGGTGACGAGGCGTTCCAGCGAGTCCTCGCTTGGGAAGACTCCCACGACCCGCGTTCTGCGTTTGATCTGGCTGTTGAGATTCTCACAACTATTCGAGGTGCGCATTTTCTGTTGATGCGCTGGCGGAAAATCCAATTCCGCAAAGCCTTCGGGAAGGTTTTCTTCGGCCCAGGCGGCCACTTTGGGTTGTTCTGATTCCCAGCGTTTGACGAAGGCGCGAAGCTGGTCTTGGGCATGTTCGCAGGGCGATTGACCAGAACCCCCGCACGTGGTCACGGGTTTGATTTTTGGTGCTGAGACGGTAATTCTCACCTTTGACTCGGTGGCAGGACGGACCTACACGGTCGAGTGTTCCCTCGATCTGGTGACATTTGCCGAGGTGTTGACCGGACTTGCGTCCGGGGGAGACGCCACGACAACTTCTCCGATTTCCGCCACTGAGGCCAAGGCGTTCTATCGTGTCGTCGCGGAATGATTCCCGCGATTAAGGTGTCTAGTTGCGCCTGCGTGATTGACCCCCTCACACGTTCCCGGGCAACTGGGAACGTGTTTCATTAATTTCGACTATGATGCTCACCATCAAAAGAGGCCGCGACGAATGCGAATGAGAGAAAGCTTAAGGTGGAGTTTGCTCCTTGCTTGGGGTGTTCCTCGTCTAAAGTATCCTCGTGGGAACTTCTAATCTCTTCCAACCGTTCTGAAAATCTGCTATCCCCACGTTCACACCCATGTCCCAAACCACAAAACCTGTCGGACACTTCCCCGTTCCGCTCATTGCCTTTGGTTTCGTGTCGCTCCTTCTTGGAGTGGCGACAGAAGTGATGGGGGCATTTGACGGGCTCACGATGACGCTCCGCGAGCTTTGGGAGAGTGGGGGAGTCAAGTTTGAAGCTGAGATGGGCGTGCCTGGAACCGTCGGTGTTTTGATTTCGTCGGCAGCTTCTTTCGGATTGATTGCGGCCATTTTGGGAACTCCTGGAGCCGGGCGACGCAGCCTCCTTGGGGTTTCGGCTTTGATTCTGGTCATTGCTTTGATTCCGGCTTTTGCAGTGTGGGGAATTTTTTGGAAACCTTTTGGAGTGATTCTTTCGGTGGTTTGGGCGTGGTTTTCAGGAATGATTTATACCGTAATACACTCGATGCCTTGCGAAGGGGTGGCGGAATCGGTTGACAAAAATGTCATTAGGCTCGAGGGAGATCACATGAGACAACACCACTCAAATCAAGCGGATGGCTAAGGTCGAATATCCTTCTGAGGTGCAGGCCTTGGTCGGCGAGCTTAAGCGTCTTCCCGGGGTTGGTCCGAGGAGTGCCGAACGTATCGCAATTTATCTTTTACAGAATCCCAAGGCGACGCCAATGGATCTCGCTGGTGCTCTGCGTGAGTGTCATGAAAGGGTGAAAGCATGTCCGACCTGCGGCTTTTTCACGGGCCTCTCCGGTTGTGCTGTTTGTAGCGAGCAGGGGAGGGATCTCCAGTTGCTTTGCGTGGTCGAGCAGCCGACTGATATTTTACCAATTGAGAGGTCTGGAGTTTTCCGCGGGCTCTACCATTGTCTCGGCGGGAAGCTCTCGCCACTTGATGATGTGCGGCCGGAAGATCTGCGGATTGGGGAATTAGTTCGTCGTGTTCGTGGGAATCCCGGGACCGAAGTGATTCTTGCGACCAGTTCTGATGTCGAAGGTGAGGCGACGGCAAACTATCTCGTGGAGGTCCTCGCCGGCACCGGATGCCACATTACGCGCCTTGCGCAAGGGTTACCGGCAGGGGGCGGACTGGAATATGCTGATGAACTGACGCTCTCCCGGGCCTTTGAGGGACGGCGATGATTTGTGTGTAAAAGAGAAAAGCGCGGACTCCGAAGAGCGCCGCGCTTTTGAAAAATAGGATTAAGGACCTTTAATTATTTCACCGTGAGTGTGCCCTGCATGATGGCGAAGTGACCGGGGAAACTGCAAAGATACTGGTAATCTCCGGCCTCCGCGATGCTGAAGGTGATGGTGTCGGTCTCTCCTCCACCAAGAGTTTTGGTATGGGCGATAACGGCATCCTTGGATTCTTTGTCGGCGGGAATATAGTCGGTGGCGGCGGCCGACATGGCCTTGACTGCCCAACTTGCGAGGATGGTGCCTTTTCTTAAGATGACGACGTTATGCCCCATTGCGACTTTTGGAATGACCCCGGTGTGCTTTAAAGTGAGCTTGACGGTTTCGCCCGCTTTGATCTCCAGGGTCTTTTTGTTGAACTGCAATTGGTCGTTGCCTTCAATAACGATTTCTTGATCGGCCTTCTTCTCAGTGGCTGCCGGTGGGGCAGCGAGGAGAGAGATAGGCGCGAAACTGAGGACAGCGGCAAAGAAGGTTCTAGTAAGGTGTTTCATTGTTCGTGAAGTTCGTGTTCATGAGACGATTCTGCAAGTGAGAATATTTCAAAATTTTGTGCGAAAGATGATTCTTTATTGGATGCGGAAAGTGCGTCCTTTGCCGCTGTTCCAAGACCGGTAAAGCGAGCTGTAAAGAGCATTTAGTTCCACTTCATTAATGATGCGGAATTCGATGGTACGCGCGTGGGTCGTTGCCGGGTAGCTTTTCTGGGCCATTTCATCGGCTTTATTGCCGGAGCGATTTTGGCTCCGTTGGCGCAGTTGTTCGGCACGCTTTTGGATACGGTCGAGAGCGTTGAAGGCGGTGTCCTTGGTGATGGGCTCAATGTAGTAGAAGCGGGCGAGAGCGGTGCCGGTCGTATCAACGGTGACTTCGGTAACGAGGAGGGTGCCATCGAGAACATAGGAGTGCTTGCTGACGGAAGTGATGGCGCCGAGATTGACAGAGTATTCTCCCCCGGGGAGGCTGCATTCCCAGCGGCGCTTTTTGTTCTCGTCGTCGTTGACTCCCTCGAGGGCCTTATCGTCTTGTTCTTTCTGTTCGCGATCGGCTTGCTGCTGTTCGGCGGGGGTTCCTTGTCCGCCGGGAGCCGGAGTTTGGGCGGCTGCGGGAAGGATGGGCAGGGCCAAGGCGAAGAGGAGGATTGTCGTTTTCATAGCGGTGGGAATATCGTCGGACGAAGGGTGAAGGTCAAAGTCCGAATTTCAAGATTGCTACGAGTTGAAAAAGGCATTTGTTTCGCTACGCTGCGGGTATGGGAGAATATCGGCCGAATGTGGCGGCCTTAATGGTGAACGCAAACGGAAGGCTTTTGATCTGTGAGAGGCTTCTGAATCCGGGGGCGTGGCAATTCCCGCAAGGGGGCGTGGATGAGGGGGAGTCTCCTGATGATGCCATTCTCAGGGAGGTGGAAGAGGAGATCGGATTCCAATCGGGGGACTATGTGGTCGAGAAGTCGCTCGGCGGATACCGCTACGTCTACCCCCCCGCGGTCCAGTTGAGCAAGCCGCCTCATAAGGCGCGCTTTGTGGGGCAGGAACAGAGGTATTATCAGTGTCGGGTGAAAGAGGGCGCTCCGGAGGTGGATTTGATGCAGGAACCGAGAGAGTTTGCCCGGGCGAAGTGGATTTTGCCGGAGGAATTTCAGCTTGATTGGTTGCCGGATTTTAAGAAAGAGACCTATCGGGCGGTGCTGCGGGATTTCTTTGGAGTGGAGATTTAAGACTGAAGGGATAAGGCTTGAGGGTGAAAAAAGAAAACCCGGCGCTCTGGTGGGGAGCGACGGGTCTTTGAAAAGAAGAGGAAGTGTTTAGGAAAGCTCGGCGAGCTTGGCCTTGATGGCCTCGAAGTCGGGGAGGTCGCCGGGGCTGTCATTGACTTGGGCGTATTGCACGACACCGCCCTTATCGACGAGGAAGGCGGAGCGCTTGGGGACGCCTCCCATGATCAGGTTTTTCTCGGGTAGAAATTGATCGTAAGCGATGCCGTAGGCTTCGGTGGCCTTGTGATCGTAATCCGAGAGGAGCTTGAGGGAGATGCCCTCTTTTTCGGCCCAGGCAGCTTGTGCAAAGGGATTATCCCCGGAGATGCCGTAGACCTTACAGTTGAGGTCGGAATAGGCTCCAAGTCCTGCGGAAATTTCGCAGAATTCCTGGGTGCAGACGCCGGTAAAGGCCATGGGGACAAAGAGAAGCAGGATATTCTGTGCTCCGGTCTGCTCGGAAAGGGTGACTACTTCGGGACCACCTTCGCCGAGTCCGACGAGGGAAAAATCAGGGGCTTGATCGCCAACTTTGATACTCATACCTGAGGATCATAGTTGAGGATGGTTGGATGAAAACCGAGAAATGGGGAAAATGTTAGATTTTCGAGAAGGCTGCCCGAAAAAAACCCAGCACCGTCGATGACGGGCTGGGCTTTTTCGCTAAAATAGTTGTGTATGCGAGCAGGCCCTAGAGAGGGCTGCTTGCGAGTTTGGTCGCTTTCTTAATGTTCGACTTACGATTGGAGGTAATCTTGCCAATTTTCTCTTCATCAAAGGAGCCAGCGCTGGCCATGAGAAGAGTAATTGATCCGGCATTCACAAATGCCGCACTCACTTCGTCCAACTTTTCGAGATCGGCACGCAATCTCTCGTTGGTCGTTGCTCATGTGCCGCCCGTGATGGAGATGGCGTAGGCTTCTTTGGGAGAAGGAATTTCCTTTTTGCCAACCCGCTCGACCTTGATTCCGGAGCCGTCAAAGGCTTTGCGGACGGTCCCACGGGTGATCTTGGCTTCCTCGCCCTTGGTTGTCACGAATGCCGTCATGCCCGAAAGCATTACTTTATCGATCCCCTCAATTTTCTTCAAGGCCACACGGGCCTTGTTCGCAGCACCTCATCCACCACCACTGAAGGATACGTTGTATCCCTGGATGATTGATGCGGCGACGTCTTCAGCATCAACCGGGGCAGCGAAAGCTACCGGGGTCATTGCTCCGAAGGCACACATAATGCCGAATCTCATTTTTGCGTTCATAGCGCGATCATAATACCGCATCAAATCTTGGCCGCAAGTGGAGATTTTAGGGGGAAGGGGACGAATCATATGAATCACTTACAAAGCCAATCTAAATCATTTGCAAAAAAAGCGCCCCGTAGGAGAAATCCTGCGAGGCGGCAATTAGGTGGACCCTATATAAATTTTCTTAAGTCTTATTCGGCGTTTCTGGCTGCAGCAGCTGCAGCGGCGGTGGCGACTTGTCCTTCACTTTGGAATCTCCAACGAACTTTGTTGCGCTTAGGTGCAGTGCGGGCCTTGCGGATGGCACGGGTGATGGTGCTCTCGTGAGCGCGGCGACGGCGCATCTCTTCGAGAATGCCTTCGCTATCAAGTTTGGTCTTTAGGCGTTTTAGAGCGCGATCTACGCTCTCTCCGTTTTTGAGGTCAACGCCACGATTATGTTTTTCCATGGTAAAAATCCCTTGGGTCCGGCAGGGAGCGGGAAACTAGGAGGATGGGGCGGAACGGTCAAGCCTGCTTTTTCGCGAAATTTCGCGATAGTTGATGGGAGAGGGTGATGACAGAGCGAGCTGAGAAAGCAGAGGCTTGATTTGAGGTGGGGCACAGAATGAGCGGAAGGAGCAGAAGTTTGAGGGCCCCGGATGGTGAGGGGAAATGTATCAGAATAGAGGTTTCAGCGTGCTTGCCACTCGGCGAAGCTCTGGGGGTCTTCTGTTTCCCAATCGTAGAGAGTATTACGCATGGTCCGTTCTCGCTTTTCCTCGTCCTGAATACTCTCAATCCAAGGCAGGGCTGCTTCAGGATCCACCAATCCCAGGATCATCGCGTATCTGTTAGTGAGTCGGTCCCGCACGAGAGGGGAGCCCTCGAACTCGCGAAGCCACTGGCCCGCTCGATCCAAGTCCTTCACGCAAAACCGGCCCATGAAAACATCCTGATGGTCGTAAGTTCTCTCGGGAGTCTCGCCGCCCAAGTCAATGGCCCACTCCAGAGTTTCCTCGGATCCCAAATCTTCCGAAGATTCCAGGCTGGCGATGATTTCCTCTGCTCCGACACCGAGCGCCTCGATTCGTGATCTCGCGAGCCCATCTCCTTCCAGTAAGGACGAGTAGAACACCGAGGTGATGAGGCTTCCCCGGATCTCTGCGTTTTCAGGGTGGTTAATCACGGGCAGAAGGCCCTCGATCCCGGCTGGCTCCAGTAAGACAACGGAGTCGATGTTGAGAGAGTTTTCGATATTTTTCCACTGATCGAGATGATTTATCGGATCTCGATGAACTCGTATTTTGTAGAATAGGCCCATGAATCCCTCTCGTTCCGCAGGCGAAAGCGAAGAACTCTCGAGCCATTGCAAGGCTTCGACGGGGGATTGCCTTGCAAGCGCCATGAAAGCTTCCGGACGGTTTTCGGATTTGAGGACGGCGACCGGATCAAGTTCGTCGCGGAACATTCTGAGACTTTGGAGCAGTGAGGTGTATCGAAGTTTTTCTTCTGGCTCCCCGGGAAGATCTTTTTCGATCTCGGAGATCAAGTCCAGAAGGTCTTCTGAAGTCGCACTTGAAAGAAGTTTTACCAAGTTGTCGGGCCATACTCCTCTGGTGCGATCTGCTGGCGGTGCCAGATAGTTTGCCAGTCCTGCCATCAAGTTCGCCCTCTTTGATGATTGATGGGCTGGGCTGGAATGACGGCGCTGACTACGGTCGGAAAGGGAGATCTCGGGTGACTGACTTGATCGAATTTGTGCTTCGAGACCCCGGCGTTGGCTCCACTGGACCATCAAGATGGCCGTTCCGATGAAGGTGATGAAAAGTAATGCGATCGGTTTCAAGGGATCTAGTTTTTGTCTAATCCAAAAGGATCCTTGATCTGAATTGCTTCCGCACGCGCTTTAAGGTCTGGGTCAGAAATGTTCTCCGTGATCCTCCGAGCTCGGTCTGGCTGGGAGCGATACTCCAAGGCGTGAACGGCGGCGAGAAGCTCAAGGTCTCGATTTTCACCCTTAGGTTGCGCAAGCATCTCATCTAAGATTCCAAGAGTAGTGCAGAGGCGGCGAGGTTTTTGTGTCGGGATTTCATAGGGGCCTGCGTCTACGCAGGATGAATGATCGCTTTCCCCGCCTCGACGACGAATTTGGCCCGCGAGGTGGTCACGCCGCCCGGCTTTTTGATGTCGCTGATAACTTTGAAGTCGGCGGCGTAGGTCTTGGAGCTGCCGTTACCGCCGCTGGTGAGGGAGGTGGCGACGAATTCGGTCGCGAGGGTGGGGAGGTCGTCCTTGCGGTCATCGATGCGGTCATCGATGCGGAGTTCGTTGGCCCAGTTGGAGTGGATGTCGCTGGTGAGGACGACGGCGTTGGAGACCTTATGATCGCGAATGTGTTCGAGGAGCTTTTGGCGCTCGGCGGCATAGCCGGGCCATTGGTCCATGGAGTCGGCGGCGGTCTCGCCCACGGTGTTACGATCGACCAAGGCCATCATCACTTGTTGGGCGAGGATGTTCCAAGTGCCGGTCGAGGATTCGAGTGAGTCGAAGAGCCACTTGCGCTGTCCATCTCCGAGGAGGGTGTTTCGGGGATTGAGGGCCGCTTCGTTGAGAGGGCTGCGCTCGTCGTTGTTGGGTTGACATAGATATAGTCGCCGAGGTGGAAGACAAAATCGGGCTTGTCCCGGACCCTCTCCTGGTAAGCGCTGAAGAGGCCTTGTTCCCAGTGTTGGCAGGAGGTGACGGCAAAGCGCAGCTTCTCCGGGGTGTCATTGGGGAGGGGCATGGTGCGGGTTCGGCCGATGACGCTGGTGGCCTCTCCGCATTGGAAACGGTAGGAATACCAATGATCGGGCTTGAGATCCTTGGCTTCGATATGGACGGAGAAGCCCAAGGCGGAGGTGGCCTCCACTTTGCCTGAAGCGACGGGCTTTTTGAATGAGTCATCTTCCGAGATCTCCCACAGGACTTCGACGGGGTGCTCGGGCATGCCGCCGCCGGCTTCGAGGGGCTTGGGGGCGAGGCGAGTCCAGAGGATGACGCTTTCGTGATCCCGGTCTCCCGAGGCCTTGCCCTGATCTTTATACAGAAATTTTCAAATCGAGCTTGATCCTCTGGTGGTGTCATGAATCGATTGGGGGAGATCCTCTTTACTGAGACTGACCCAAGGTCGCTTTTCGCAGCTTTCGGGA
>JBLIDI010000098.1:0-12950 GCA_047634075.1 Akkermansiaceae bacterium | reverse complement strand
TGTCGTATTGTCCCTTGGTCCAACCGCTTCCCCAGCCGGCCCCGAGGCAGGGCACCCAACCATCGGGCGTCCAGTGGACGAGAGCAGCGTGGCCACGTTGTGGGCGGGCGGTCGTGGGGATGCCGAAAGAGCGCAGCATGAAGCGCCCGATGAAGGCGCGACGTCCGCAGATACCCCCGTTCATGAGGATGTTCTGGAAGAACTGGAGATCGGCTTGATCGTATTTGTTATCTTGGGATCCATAGGGGATATCGCTACGAACGAGCGCAACGTAGCGCCAGCGGTAGTCGTCCGTCGTGATATGATCGGGGCGATAGTTGCGAAGCATCTCGCGGCCCCAGGTGAGAATCTCATCGGGTTCCTCACCATCGACCACCATGCGGTAGTCCCACACGCTCAGGTTCTTAAATGCGGGGTCGAGCTCACCATTGAGGAGAGCTTTTTCGTAGTTGAGGTAGCGTTTGACGGGATCGACAAACCCAGGTGCGTCGGTCTTGGCAGTGGCGTTGCGTTGCTTGACCGGGGTCGCATGCTCTAGGCTGATCGCGAGGGCGAGGTCGCGCAGAGGTCCTTCGGCGACCTTGTCGCTGGCTTTCCAAATGTTGCTGTAAATTTGCATTGCGTCCCCGTAGTTGCCGTTCTTGGCTCCATCGGCGATGGCCATCTGAATGAGCAGGTCATCGGCCGCGAGCATTTTCCCAACGAGATCCGCCTGCTCTTCACCTTGTTGGGCGAAAGTGGCGAGGCCCCTCGGAGTGGCTTCGCTTAAAACGGTATGTCGGGCTAATTTGGCGTCCAGCTGATCGTTTGAGAGGAGGGATTTCAAACCAAGTTCGGCAATCGTTTTGAGGGTCGTGGCTTTCGCTTCGGCGAGAGTGACCTGCGCATCTTTCAAGGCCTTTTCAATCTGTGGGCGGTCTTTTTCGGCTTTGTCCAAATTGGACTGACGCTCTTGGAGAGCATCCTGACCGTCTTTGCGATTCTTTTGCCAATGCGCGAGTTCTTTCTCGGCGGCGGAACGCTCGCTCGCTGTTTTGGCCTTTTTTAATTGGGCATTTGCGGCCGCGATCCCCTTGTCGGCTCCTCCGATCCACTTCCCTTTGGCGTGGGCAACGAGGGCCTTGCCGGAATTGATCGCTCCCATTTTATCTTGCGCGGCTTTGATCCCGGCGGAGGCAGTGACTTCGTCGACCCGTGCTTTCAGGAATGCCGTTTTTTTCTGAGGGTCCACTTTCGGCAGGGCCTTCGTGAGTTCGGCATTGAGGTCATCGAGTTGTTGGACATATTCCGCCTCCAGTTTTTTGCCAGTCTGCGTGAGCTTCACTGGTTCGATCTTTTTCTTGGCGGCCAATGCGGTCGTGGCGCTCATTGCCGAGGCGATGAGAGCAATTACGCAGGTGATTATGGTGGGTGCTTTCATGAAATTGTAGGGGCTTGGGTTGGGAACATGATCGCCGTGTTTCAAAGAAGCGCAAGGCATCAGCGATGGTCTACCGGGGGGACAGGTAACGGTCTGAAACCATCATCATTTCAAGCAAGATGAGAGAACTTAGGTGGTAGACCTACCCTTTTAAGGGCAAGTCTGCTACTTCACTACGGCGTCCGGGTAGCGATCGAGGATCGCGCGCAGTGATTTCACCACTTCGGGTTGTTTTGAAGCAAGATTCGCGGTCTCGAGCGGATCAACTTGATAATCGTAAAGTTCAAAGACGGCGGTGTAGGCAGGCTTTCCCGGTTCTTTCCACTCGATGAGACGATGACGTTTGGTGCGGATGACCCGCCCGACGAGTTTCTTTTTCTTATAGCAAAGATAGACGTGATCGCTCACCCGCGTCGCGGGGTCTTTCATCACCGCAAGGTGGCTTTCACCCTCGATGGGCTGTGGCACGACTGGTTTTGGCAGGCCCGCGAGATCAACCAGAGTGGGGAAGAGATCGACGGTTTCGATGAGCTGTTGAGTGGTGCTTCCCGGTCGGGTCACCCCCGGGGCACGGATGATGATGGGAATGCGCGAGGCCTCCTCATAGTTGGTGTGCTTGGTCCAGAATCCATGGTCGCCGAGGTGGAATCCGTGATCACCCCAGAGCACCACGATCGTGTTTTCAGCCAAGCCCAAGCGCGTGAGCTCGCTCAGGACTTTGCCAAATTGGGTGTCCATATAGCTGGTGCTGGCATAGTAGCCGTGGATCAATTTCCTGATAAGGTCCTTGTCCTTGAAGAGGCCATCTTCCGGGACGGGTTTATAGTTCCTGATCTCGCCACCTTTCTTGAGGGCATACTCCGGAGCTCCTTTCGGGTATTCCTCATACTTCGGCATCGGGAGCTTGGCCGGATTGTGGAGGTCCCAATATTTCTTGGGAGCGACGAAGGGCAAATGAGGGCGTGCAAATCCGCAGGCAATAAAGAAGGGTTGGTCGGCTTTCTTGGCCGCTGCTTGCAGACGCTGATTCGTCTCGGCGGCTACCCGTCCGTCCGCGTACGCTTCATCCTCGACCTCTGGCGCTTCCCAGGCGGCTCCGCGCACGAAGGATTTGATCGGTCTGCGCCCGTAGGCGTTGTTGAACATCGCCTCTTCGCGTGAGAGTTGGCCCTCATTGCTTGCGGGGAGAACGTATTCGATGACAAAGTCTTTGAAATGAGGCACGCTCCACGATACGGGGTCACCGGTGTTGCCGTGGCCGATGTGGTAGATTTTTCCGAGCGACTCGGTTTTATAGCCATGTTGATGGAAATACTGCGGAAGGGTGACCGCGTTCGGGTAGGGTTTGCGCAGGGATCTTCCAAAGGAATAGATCCCGGAGCTGGTCGAGCGGGTGCCCAGCATCAGGTTGAAGCGCGAGGGCGCGCACACCGCGTGATTGCTGTAAGCACGGTCGAAACGGAGGCCAGTCCTGGCAAAGGCATCGATGTGGGGTGTCACGGCTGATTGATCGCCATAGCACCCAAGCGCGGGCTTGAGGTCGTCGACCAAAATCAAGAGAACATTGGGCTTGGCGGCCGAGGTCAGAGGAGGAGAGAGGATGGCGAAGGCGATCAACCAAGCGGATTTGCACATGCTCGCGAGCGTAGTGAAGGGGGAATCCGTGGACATCATAAAAGGGCGGAAATTTGATGACTGCGTGAGTCGTTGATCTTGTGAATTGCCCGCCAATCGCCAAGCCTTCAATTCCTGTTGTGAATTCTCCAGATTACCTTCAAATTTTCCAGCAATTCGACCCCGCTTTTGAGGGTGAAATTGATGACGGATTTCTCGGGGCGGATTTCGCGGCGGAGCTTCAAACGACGAGTCGAGTTTGGATCGAGACCGGCTACCGGCAGGGGATTCTCGCTTACCTAAACTTTTTTTTGCTGAAGGACTTCATCGTGCTTCACGACAAAGCGAGTGCGCCGCGCTTTAAAAGCTTCAAGTCGATGGCGGATTCTTTTTACCGCACTGATCTCTTTCTGCGTGACGTGACCGATTCGGGAAAAAATCCCCCCGGCGGTATTTCGTCCCCGAAAGTGCAACGACAACTCCAGGGGATCATGGCGCGCCACAGTCGGCTCTCGATCCCGATTTGGATGATGGCCTATTTTGGATTCCAATTGACGGAGGCGGGTGAGAATGAGGTCCCCGCTCTCAATGCTGAGGATCGGCAGCTTCACTTGAGCTATTTTTCCAAAACTTACCGTATCATGGGGATTCCCTTTTCGGCTGACCGCGATGCCATGGTGAAGTTTGCGCGCTCGATCGAAGCTGTGCACGCGGGCGAATCGCAGGATTTGGCGAAACACGCCCGGCATGTTCTCATCCTCGGGGAGATGGTGGGGGTTTCATCCGGGTCCGAAACCATCACCGCGAAGCTTCCAGAAGCAACCCGCGCCGTCTTCGCTCCCAGACATGCCCGCGTCCGTCCGGGATTTTGCGCAAGGTCTCTGTTTCCGCTGGCGGGCGGGATGCTGGTCAAAAAAGCAATTGGAGCTCCCGGTCGTAAAACGCGGCCTTTTTCCAGTTTGGATATTGTTGAGTAAGAGTAACCTTCTCCCAGAAACTGAAGGCAAAGCGCAAGACTGACCGTGTTTTCATCGTTTCCTAATTCTTAGCTCCCATCGTCATGAAAGGACCATTCATACTCGCATTTTTTGTAAGCTGCCTCTCCGCCGGAGCGGTTGATTTTAATCGCGACGTGCGGCCGATTCTCTCGGACACCTGCTTTAAGTGCCACGGACCCGGGGAGTCAGAGGGGGACCTGCGCCTTGATGATCGCGAAGATGCCCTCGATGCCGGCGTTCTCTCTCCAGGCGATGTCACCAAGAGCGAAATCGTGAAGCGACTCAAGTCCCACGATCCCGAGGAGTTGATGCCACCACCGGACTCCAATAAAAGGCTCACCCCGGAGCAGATTCAGACTCTCGAAACGTGGATCGCGGAGGGGGCCAAATACGACGACCATTGGTCCTTCGTCCCGCCCAAGAGCGATCCCAGCGCGAAGTCACTCGACCACTTCATCGACAAGCGCATTGCCGATGCCGGACTCAAGCCGATGCCGGAGGCCGATCTCCGCACCCAGATTCGCCGGGTCACCTTGGATCTCACCGGACTCCCCCCGACTCCCCAGGAGGTTGAGGCATTTGTCGCCGACAAAGCACACGACGCTTACGGCAAAGTTGTCGACCGCTTGCTGGCTTCCGGGGCATACGGCGAGCGCATGGCGCTGGCTTGGATGGATGCCGCACGCTATGGCGACACCAGCGTGATGCATGCCGATGGACCGCGTGACATGTGGCCTTGGCGCGACTGGGTCATCGAGGCTTACAACAAGAACATGCCCTTCGATCAATTCACGGTCGAGCAACTCGCCGGTGATCTTTTGCCCGATGCCACGGTGTCGCAAAAAGTGGCGTCCGGATTTAATCGTAACCACGCCACCAGTGATGAAGGGGGCGCTTTTCCGGAAGAACTCAGGGTGGAATATGTCGCCGATCGGGTCCAGACCACGGCCAACGTTTGGATGGGGCTGACGATGGAATGCGCCCAGTGCCACGACCACAAATATGACCCCGTTTCCCAGCGCGAGTATTTCCAATTCTTTGCCTTCTTTAACAACACCTCCGATCCTGGAATGCAGACCCGTAATGGCAACCAAGCCCCGGTCGTGGAGGTGCCCGATGAGGACCGTATGAAGCAACTTGCCGAACTGCATCAGGACATCGAAGGCGCGGAGCAAAAGGCTGAAGAATATCGGCGCAAAGTGTCTACCACTCCGGAGTATCAGGCCTGGCTAAAAGGCATGTCCGCCGAAGCACGAAAAGCAAAAGCGCGCAAGCAACCCGATGGCCTCATTCATTGGTTCCCCATCGCTGCCGCCGCAAAGGATTTTAGGGACGGCCTTTCGGGCTCAGTCGCGATCGCCGAGAAGGGGAAGTTCGAAGTTTCGGACCGCGAAGGCTCGAAAGCGCTCAAGCTCAATGGTCGCACGCAGTATAAGTTTGAGACCAAAGTGGACGTGGAGTTTGACCGCCCCTTCACCGTCGCGGGCTGGGTCAAACCGAGTGGTAAGCCATCGGGAGCGATTCTCTCCAAGATGGATGAAAAAGCTGGTTTTCGTGGCTTTGATTTCTGGATGGAAGGGGGGCGGATTGGCACCCACATCGTCAACACGTGGCAGTCCAACGCGCTCAAGGTGGTCTCCACCGATGAACTCAAACCTAATGCCTGGCAGCACGTCGTGCTCACCTACGATGGCAGTCATAAGGCCACCGGAGTGAAAATCTTCATCGATGGCAAACTCAGCGCCAATCGAGTCGATTCGGATACCCTCAGTGCGACCATTGTCACGTGTGAGCCGCTGCGTATCGGAGGTCGCTCGACGAGTTCCATTTGGAAGGGCGAGGTCGATGATTTGCGAATTTACGGACGTGCGCTCGCGGAAGACGAAATTGCTTCCGTGGCGGGTGGTGACCCCTTGCAGAGCATCCTCGCGATGTCCGCGGCGAAACGTCAGGAAGATGACAATAAGGTTCTCTTGACGCGATACCTCGGTACCGAAGATCAAATCTACAAGCAGCTCGTGGCGGCGCAGCAGAAACTCTTCAAACAGAAATCCGACCTGGACGATAAGCCGGTCACCTCGATGATTATGCAGGACAATCCGCCCCATAAGATGCGCATGACTTACATCCTCGATCGCGGGTCCTACGATTCCCCCAAGAAAGGTGAAGTCATCGAGCCGGGCGTCCCCAAAGCTTTTCCTGCTCTGCCCGCAGGAGCGCCACGCAATCGCCTCGGCCTCGCCCGCTGGCTTACCCAACCCGTTCACCCCTTGACCGCCCGCGTCGCGGTGAACCGTCACTGGATGATGCTCTTTGGCGAAGGCCTCGTCCGTTCGGTGGGTGATTTTGGAGCTCAAGGGATGGCTCCGACCCATCCGGAAATGCTCGACTGGTTGGCCGTCGATTTTGTCGAAAGCGGTTGGGATGTGAAGCGCATGATCAAGCAGCTCGTCACTTCGAGGGTTTACCGCCGGAGTTCCCGGATCGAGTCAAGGCATCGCGAAAAGGATCTCGGTAACGAACTCCTCGCTCGCGCCCCGCGTTTCCGCCTGCAAGGTGAATTTATTCGCGACCACGCCCTCGCCGTCAGCGGCCTCCTCAACCCCGAGATCGGCGGTGCCAGCGCGAAGCCTTACCAGCCCGCCAATATTTGGAATGAAGTGAGCCTTAATGGGGGCTTGCGATACCGTCCGGACGAGGGCGAGAAACTCTACCGCCGCTCGATGTATACTTACTGGAAGCGGAGCTCACCCATGCCCAATATGATGATCTTTGACTCACCGAGCCGCGAAAAATGCGTCATCCAACGACAGCGCACCAACACCCCGCTTCAGGCTCTCGTCACCCTCAATGACCCCCAGTTCGTCGAAGCAGGCCGGGCCCTCGCCCAGCGCTTGATCCAGTCCGGGAATGCCGAAGCTTCACCGCGCATCGACTTGTGCTACCGCCTTGCCACCTCCCGTCCTGCCACCACGCGCGAGATTGAAATCGTCATCAGGCTCTTTGAAAAAAACCTCGCAAGGTTCCGTGAGAATCCGGAAGCGGCCAAGCAGTTCCTCGCCGTCGGGGAATCTTCCCGGGACGAGTCCATCGATCCCGCCGAACATGCCGCGTGGATGGTGGTCGCCCAGACCATCCTGAACCTCGATGAATCGCTGACCCGCAACTAATCAAACCCTGCCCACCTGACGTCATGGAAACTTTCAATCCCCTCATCGAGACCCGCCGCCAATTCCTGCTGAGATCCGGAAACGGTCTGGGCGCGGCGGCCCTGAGCACGCTTATGAATCCCGGCCTTTTGAACTCTGCGATGGGTGCCGGGCTGGAGCAATATGGCGGCCTCCCCGACCTGCCCCACTTCCCGGGGAAAGCCAAGCGTGTGATCTACATGTTCATGCCCGGGGGCCCAAGTCATATCGACCTCTTCGACTACAAGCCGATCCAGCGCAAGCTGCATGGCACCGAGCTTCCCGATTCCGTCCGCCAGGAGCAGCGCCTCACCGGAATGTCGAGCGGGCAAAGCTCTTTCCCCTGCGTCGCGCCCATGTTCGAGTTCGGAAAGTTTGGAGAACATCAGACTTGGGTCAATAAAGACCTTCTGCCACACACGGCCGGCATCGTCGATAAAATCACCATCATGAAGTCACTGCACACCGAGGCCGTGAACCATGATCCCGCCATCACCTACATTAACACCGGTTCGCAGCAGCAGGGGAAACCCTCGATGGGCGCGTGGCTCAGCTACGGAATGGGGACCATGAATGAAAACATGCCCGGCTATGTTGTTATGATTTCACGTGGCCGTGGCCAGCTTCAAGCTCTCTACGATCGCCTCTGGGGAAGTGGCTTCCTCCCGTCGAAACACCAGGGAGTGAAGCTCCGGAGTGCGGGAGAGCCCGTCCTTTATCTCAAGAACCCGGAAGGCTTCGATCGCGCGGCACGACGGGGCCAGCTCGATAGTCTCAAGGAACTCAATGAGCTCAATTATGACAAGTTTTCCGACCCGGAGATCCAGGCCCGGATTTCCCAGTATGAACTGGCTTTCCGCATGCAGGCCGAGGTTCCCGGCTTGATGGATATCGAGGGCGAGCCCGATCACGTGAAGGAACTTTACGGCCCACAAGTCGACAAGCCCGGAAGCTTTGCGCGGAACTGCCTCCTCGCCCGCCGTATGGCCGAAAAGGGCGTGCGCTACGTGCAGTTGTTCCACCGTGGCTGGGATCAGCACGGTTCGTTGCCATCCAAGATTCGTCAGCAATGCGAGGACATCGACCAACCGGCAGCGGCCTTGATCAATGATCTCGATCAGCGTGGCATGTTGGAAGACACCCTCGTCGTTTGGGGCGGCGAATTTGGCCGGACGATCTATTCGCAAGGTAAGTTGAGCAAGGACAACCACGGCCGCGACCACCATGGTCGTTGTTTCTCAATGTGGATGGCCGGAGCCGGTGTCAAGCGCGGCTTTGAATACGGCAAAACCGACGATCACAGCTACAACATTGTCGAAAACCCCGTCCACATCCGCGACATGAACGCCACCATCTTGGACCGCCTTGGCATCGATCACCGCAAGCTCACTTTCAAATTCCAAGGCCTCGATCAACGGCTCACCGGAGTGGAAGAGGCCCATGTTGTGAAGGATATTCTGGCGTAGTGGCGTCGTCCGGTTGTGCATGCCTCGGCGAATCTGGCTCTTTCTACGAGTTCTTAAAGGGAGCGAAGAAGTCGCGGCCAATTTACAAGAGGCCCATCATTCAGATCACCTCCTCCTGCGATATGCGGGGGGAGTTTTTTTTGAAGTAGTATGACATTGTGAGAAATGGTTTGCGATGAGTGGGGTGAAGGGGCCGGTCAAAGCGGTCTCAAAAAAAACCCTCACTCTTAATCTCATGAAATCTATCTCGTTTATTGCTTCCGTCCTTGCGCTCACTTTACCTTTGCCAGCTGCCATTGTCTCGACCTTTTCGGTGGACTTCCATGGTGACTTCCAGCCGGATACCCTGGCTGCTTCCGATCTTGCGGGGGTCATCCCGACAACGAACTGGATTCCTGCTTATGGGGCGACCGGGGGGACGAGCGGGCTTACCAATACGGGGCTTGGCGGAACGATTTTTGTGGGGTGGAATGGCCCTATTACCGGAACGATCGGAGGGAGTGCCTCTTCCAATCCGGATGAGGATATGATGGAAGGATATATTGGTGGGGGTGTCGATGCGGCGGGATTGGTGCAGTTGGCGACGGTGCAAGTGGCGACTCTCAATTTGGTCGCGCTGGGTTGGGATTATTATGATCTCTATGTTTATAGCGACCAAGGCATAACGCCTCCGAACGTGAGCGTGATCACTCGTATTGGTGCGCCCGATCCTACCACGACATTAACTCACTTGGAGCATACGGCAGGTTATGGCGCAGGGGCTCCAGGGTATCTTGATAGCCAAATTTCTCCGGACGGAAACTATATCGAGTATAGTGGGCTGACTGCTTCGGTGTTTTCGCTGGTGGCGGGCCCGGCATCAGCGAGTGGCTCAACTGCCATCAATGGTTTCGAGATCGTGGGGCATCGCAACGTTCCCGAGCCTTCGGTCGGTTTGGTGTTGATCTTGGGCGGGGGGCTTTTGCTCATGCGCCGGAAGCGGGTGGCCTAAAGGGTCATTTATTTTTCACGAAACCCGGTGATGAGTTCCTCGAGCTCGTCGCCGGGTTTTTGATCGACCGAGGTGAAGGGCCTCTGCAGGCCTTGTCTTAGCCCAAAGGGCCTTACCTGGGTGAGGAGGAGAGTGAGCAGGATTTTCATGATGCCAGCGGTCACCTCCTGATTTTTTAGGAGGTGTTACTGGTTTGACGATGTTAACGGATTGATATATGAGGGCGTAAACTCAATTTTTGAATCGACAAATCACCCTTCTTTTTTGCAAAATATCCGCCATGACAAAATGTTCTACCGCCTTCTTTCTCGCGGCTTCGCCTTGTTTTTCTGCCACGATTACCCATAATTTAAATGTTCAGTTCGTGCAGGTTTTCAACGATGCCGGAGGGGATGGTGCTCCATTGGTAGCCCCTGCATCGGCAGGTGGTGGGAATTACCTCTATCAGACGGAGGTGAACACGATTTGGGAACAAGCGGGGATTCAAGTCACCTACTTTCCAGTCATCACGTGGAATAACACCGAAGCCCAGCGGCTTACTTCTGCCGAGGGGAATGATGTCTATAGTGGGGTCTATTCAAGCACGACGGGAGATCCGCTTCCTGCAGTGCCGGAGGATGCTCTGCAGATCTTTATCGTCTGGGATCATTCCGGCACAGGTTATGATGGGTCGGTGGGTTCTGGCTGGAAGAATGATGCGGCCTTTGATCCAAATACGAGCGCCCAGAGCGCTGGTAATGCCCAGCTTGGGATCGAGGGTTTTGCCAGTAATGGCCGGTCGGTGATGGCCAATCGTGGTTTTTCGGTGGAGCAGTTATCAGCGGTCTTGGCTCATGAGATTGGTCACACCCTTGGTCTGCGCCACGTCGATAGCGTCAATATAGGATCTGCCGCTGGAACGGTGGCGGATCCCGCCTATGGTCCCGTCCCAACAACCGAAAACAATCTCATGTGGAGTGCGGGGTTGGGGCCTGTTTATGACGGTGCTCAAGATGATGACCCTGAATTGACGGTACTTCAGGAGAACGAATCTCTTAACTCTGACCAAGTCACAGCTGCAATTAGTAATGGTCTGGCCTTGGACCCAGACGGGAATGGCATCGGGGTGCTGCAAGCGATCCCGGAGCCATCCGCAGTTTTGTTGGTTCTTATGGGCCTTCCTGCGCTCATGCGTCGCAGAAGAGAGTTTGCGGTCTATGCCAATTTGGGTCCACCGGCGATGATCTCCGCGCTGGTGCCTTCCTGATAGTTTTCGAAGTTTTCGAGGAAGAGGGCGGCGAGTTTACGCGCGCTGGCTTCGAAGGCCGATTGATCGGTCCAGCTCTCGCGGGGAACGAGGATTTCGGAGGGGATGCCGGGGCAGGCGGTGATGGTCTCGAAGCCGAAGACGGGGTCGGTTTCAGTCGGGGCGTCTGCGAGCTTGCCGTTGTAGATGGATTCGACAATGGCACGGGAGTATTTGAGTTCGATACGCTCGCCGACGCCGTAGCCGCCTTTGATCCAGCCGGTGTTAACGAGCCAGACGTTGACCTTGTGGTTCTTCATTTTCTCGGCGAGGAGCTCGGCGTAGCGTGAGGGGTGCATGACAAGGAAGGGCGCTCCAAAGCAGGCCGAGAAGGTGGCGGTGGGCTCGGTGACACCCATCTCGGTGCCGGCGACCTTGGCGGTGTAGCCGGAGATAAAGTGATACATCGCTTGTTCTTCGCTAAGCTTGGCGACGGGGGGGAGGACCCCGAAGGCATCGCAGGTGAGGAAAATGATGTCGGTGGGGTGCCCGGCGATGCAGGGGACCAGGGCGTTTTTGATGAATTCGATGGGATAGGCGCCGCGGGTGTTTTGGGTGAGTGAGGTGTCGTGGAAATCGACGTTGTAGTCTTCATCGTGGACGACGTTTTCGAGGACCGCTCCGTAGTGGAGGGCGTTGTAGATGTCGGGCTCGGTTTCCTTGGAGAGGTCGATGGCTTTGGCGTAGCAGCCTCCCTCGATGTTGAAGACGCCGGTGTCAGTCCAGACGTGTTCGTCATCGCCGATGAGCATGCGGGTGGGGTCGGCGGAGAGGGTCGTTTTACCGGTGCCGGAAAGGCCGAAGAGGATTGCTGAGCGGTTGCTCTCGGGGCATGCGGTGGCGGAGCAGTGCATCGAGAGGTGGCCCTTCAACGGCATGAGGTAATGCATCAGGGTAAAGACGCCCTTTTTCATTTCACCGGCGTATTCGGTCCCGAGGATGACCATTTCTTTTTCCTCGAAGCAGACATCGATGGAGGTCTTGGAGGTCATGCCGGTGGTGAGGCGGTTGGCGGGGAATTGGCCGGCGTTGTAGATGGTGAAGTCGGGCTCACCGAAGTCGGCTAATTCCTCCTTGGAGGGAATGATGAGCATGATCTGCATGAAGAGGGCGTGGTAGGGGCGGGTGCAGATGACGCGGACCTTGATGCGGTTTTTGGGGTCCCAACCGGCGAAGGCGTCGATCACATAGACTTGCTTCTGGGTGTTGAGGTAGTCCTTGGCGCGCTCGCGGTTGATTTCGAAGGTGAGGGTATCGATGGGAATGTTGATGTTTCCCCACCAAACGTGTTCTTTGGAGGCGGCATTTTCGGTGATGCGCTTGTCACCCGGGGAGCGCCCAGTTTTCTCGCCGGAGTAAGCGATGAGGGCACCGAAGGCGGAGAGGCTGGTGGAAGGTTCGTAGCGAATGGCGTCCATGTAGAGGCGGGATACGGCGGGGTTACGAACGATATTTTTTGACTCGATGCCGATATGGGAAAGATCGATGGTTCTCATGGGGGTTTGTGTTAACAGGTACTATGCCAGAGTAAATAATTCAGCAAGGAGTGCAGGAGAAAAGGTAGAAAGGGCGGACTTTTAGCAGAGAGAGAAAATCCCATGTAAGTATTTGGACTGACTTTGTTCTGAACTGTGATCTCCAGATCGGAATCTGGGGCTTCGTGCCTCAGTGCTTACCGTACCCTGCCTCGTGTCTTAAGATCGAGGCCCGCGAGCTTTTTGGCTTCAGTGAGGGACTTGAGGGAGAGTTTGTCGCTGGCGACGCGGATCGTTTTGCGGTTGCTGGTGACGAGGACCCAGTTTTTTTATCTTCGGCGCCGACGGGTTGGGTTCTACTCGTTTTGGGGAAGGCTTGGGTGACCTCCTCAGGGAGTTGGCCGGTTTCACTGGAAAGGTCGCCAATGACAGGGGCGCTCAAACGCTTGAGTTCTTTTCAAACCGTCATATTGACGGTTCCCGAGCAAGTTGGTCAGGAAGGCTGAATCTTGG
>JBLIDI010000097.1:0-12973 GCA_047634075.1 Akkermansiaceae bacterium | reverse complement strand
CGCTCCCCATGTGATACTTGAATGTCGGGGCAGGAGTAATTTCAGGAACGAGGTTCCACGAGGGTCCGGAGGAATCGTAGATCCACTCAAGGACGCGATTGGAATGCGCCGAATCATTTCCCAAGGCGCGGTGCCCACGCTCGGCTGCGAAAAGCTGGCTGCCATCCGCGCTGAATTGCAGTGAAGCAACCGGAGAGCGGTAAGAACCAGTATAGGGGACGGTAATGTCGAGCCGAGCAGTGGCGGGAAGAAAGTTCCCTGTCACGGCATCGAGTTCAAGAGACCAAATCTCCGAGGCCGCCCCGGCGCCATTCCAGACACTGTAGTAGAGGCGCCCATCAATCGGACTCACTTGGAGGCCCCAGACCAAGCGGTCGGAGGTCGTAAATTCCGCGCTCGGGTTGTCGGCCACAACTGCGAGCCCTTCATTCGGGCGGGCATCTGTGCCGTGGTCGAAGGTGAGCTGGCTGCCTTGGAGATTTTGAGCTTCAAGACGGTAAATCTTTCCGTCATTGAGATTACTGACATAGACCCACTCGCCTCCGTCTTGGCTGGTATTCCAACAGATGTTTCCCAGCTCGGCTGGGCGCGCTCCGACTTGCGGGATATTATTGAGAGCGACGACATCAACCGGCGTCCCGGTGGTGCCATCGATTCGGTAAACCCGGCCAAGTTGGGTGGATGCGGCAGGGAGAGTATTATTCGGAACAAGCGAGGCGTCCCAGGAACTCGCGTCACCTTGGTAAGCGCTCGTTCCGGCGATCCAGATATCGGGGGAATTTTCACGGCTCACGCATATCCCGAAAACCTCACCGAGGACTTTCGCGCGCAGGGTGTCGCCGTGGTAGCGATAGAACGGACCGTTGGCAGGATCCACGGAATCGGTGCGCCAAAGGGCGCCGGGGACGGCACCTTCGGCAGTGGCATTACGAGTGTCGAAGGCCGCAAGGACAAAGCCCTCGGGGTCACTGGAGTTTGTGCTGTTACTGACTCGCGAGTAACACGTTCCAACAAGCTGTCCGGGGAGGAGATTGAGCGCGCCGGGATTGGCACCAGGTGCGCCAACTCCAGGGCCTTGCCAGCTCGCAGGTGGCGCAGCATGACTCGTGAGAGCAACACCGAGAGATCCGAACAGCACGAGAGGGCGCAGGGCGGATTTGGCAAGCCGCCTTAGGATATATGGTTTCATAATATTAATTTCGTAATTGGGTCCGCACGAACTGCCGTGCGAAGTTTCCCGATGATCCAATCGCGATCACACAGGCCTAATTCCAAATTAACCCCGTTTTTTTCTTTTCCCCCATTCCCCTTCTCCGCCTCCCCCCTCCAAGAACCCCAACCGAGAAAGGAAATCCCGAGGACATGGGTGGCGACAGGATGCCCTACTTCGGACCGAATCACCTAGGGACCAGAGTCTGCCATCTTACGACCTGAGATCGGCAGGGTTCCTTGCTTACGCCAAAGAAAAAGGAGTCACGTTATCTTAATACGAGGTTTGATACAATTGAGGGTGGCGGGAGTCTCGATTTTGCCGCGCTCACGACATTAAGTCTCAGTTTGGCAGGACTCAATTAGACCGACAGCAGTTCCAACACGCTGAATAAAGCAAAGCCTGGACCCAGCTTTGCGCTGAGTTAGAGAAGAAATAAGGTTTATCTGAAGTGCTGCAAGCTAACTTTCATGCGCGACTTCGCCCGAAAATCGCGCTAACGTCTTGGGGTGAACTCTCATCCCTCCCGCCGTCACCTCCTTCAAACCGGCGCTGCGGCTGGAGCACTGGAATTTCTCTCAAAGATCCCCTTGCTCGGGGCCGAAGAGGTAAAGCTCGACCCTAATCAGGTTCAGTTTAGACCGGAGATCGAACCCCTCATCAGGCTGCTGGAGGAGACTCCGCGCGAACGCCTTTTGGAGGAGGTTGCCGGACGCATCAAGACCGGAACGACCTACCGGGAAATTCTCAGCGCACTTCTTCTTGCCGGTGTTCGAAACATCCAGCCACGCCCGGTGGGATTCAAATTCCATGCCGTCCTCGTCGTGAACTCAGCCCACCTTGCCAGTGTCAATTCTCCGGACTCCGACCGGTGGCTCCCTATCTTTTGGGCGCTCGATTACTTCAAATCATCGCAAGCCCGGGATATCCAAGAGGGCGACTGGACCATGGCTTCGGTCAAGGAATCCGAGGTCCCCTCTTCCGCAAAGGCCCGCCAACTTTTCGCGGAAGGAATGGACCATTGGGACGAAGAAAAGGTTGATGCCGCCACGGCAGGCTTGGCCCGGGCAGCCGGCGCCCAGGAAGTCTTCGATCTCTTCGTGAAATACGGAGCGAGGGATTTCCGCGACATTGGCCATAAGGCAATTTACGTCGCCAACAGCTGGAGGACTCTGCAAGCCATCGGCTGGAAACATTCCGAGCCCGTCCTCCGCTCGCTTGGATATGCTTTGCTTCAGCATACTGGGAGTAACCCGGCAGAGAGCAGCCATGAAGCTGATCTTCCGGGCCGCTTAAATGACAAACTTCAAAAAGACATCCGAGGAGACTGGCAACGGGGCGAGGTGAAGAAAGAAGCAACCACCGAGATGCTCGCGGTGCTACGAAATGGAACATGGGAAGATGCGAGCCGGAAGGTTGTCGAACTCCTCAATAAGAAGGTCTCACCGCAGTCCCTCTGGGACGGCCTTTTCCAACATGCCTCCGAGATGCTCATGCGTAAACCGGGAATCATTTCCCTCC
The DNA here is from genome assembly GCA_047634075.1 of Akkermansiaceae bacterium. Taxonomy (GTDB): domain Bacteria; phylum Verrucomicrobiota; class Verrucomicrobiia; order Verrucomicrobiales; family Akkermansiaceae; genus SW10. The sequence continues at coordinate 10,242 of JBLIDI010000097.1, read as the reverse complement.
ATGCTAGCACCACGACCAATGCCCTACATTACGCCCACCAAAACACCTTCAACGATGAAACACGCAAATTTCTTCTTCTCCAGAATGCCGCATTTCTTACGATGTTTCGCGATCGAGGCGGCATCAAGGAAGGCGTTGCGATTGATCAGTTTGAGCCGGTCGAGGGAGTTCCCAACATCGAAGATATCTTTGCCGAAATCAGCGTCAACAAGGAAACCGCGGCCAAGAAAGCACTCGCTTATCTCAAATCAACAAAAGACCCCAAGCCCTTCATGAGAGAAGCCCAGCGCTTGATTTACCTCAAGGGCACCGGCTCTCATGATTATAAGTTTAGCTCAGCGGTGCTGGAGGATTACCACAACATTTCCCCACAAATGCGCGACCGCTTCTTAGCGGCCAGTGTCTTTTGGTTACAGGGTTCGGGGAAGAAAGACACCAATCTGGTGGCACGGATACGGGCCGCGATGGGCTAACAATTTCAAATAAGTTTAGAGTCCGCGACGTCTTTAACGAACGATAAAGTCTTTCAAGATTTCGCTTTGGGAAGCAAACACGTAAAACTCCGGGAAACATCATTATTATGAAAAACTATTTTGCTAGCGGTCATCACATTAATCATCGCAACGTCAACGGATTCATCCGCTGACGTTGTGGCCGACTCCCATCCCAAGACTCTCCGGGTGATCAGCTACAACACTTGGTATCTCTTTCATAAAAAAAAGGAAATGAAGGCAGGTCAAAACTGGCTCAAGAGGCAGACTCTGGACATTGTTGCTTTGCAAGAACTGACACGCATCAACCCTGAGGCCCTCCAGTCACTCGCAGAGTCATGGAGCCACAAACACAGCTCGCTTTTAAAGTCCTCCGGTTTTTCAGTTGGCCTAACATCACGGTATCCGATCTAGCATGATTAAAAAGTGTTAGAGATGAGTTGGTGCAATTTCTCTCGAAATCGAAGGCGGCTCCGGGAGTGCGGTCGGAGTGGATGAGGATTTTGCGGGCTGAGAGTGGAGGGTAGGACAAACAGGTCGCTTCACTCCAGATTGGCGAACGGCCAAGTTCATACCAGCCCAGTGCCATCCTTAGCATACGCCTATTCAATTCCGGCCCTCACCAGCTTGTTGAAAGGATCTACGGGCTAGTTGACAGACCAAGCAAGCCCGCGGAAAACCAAGATGCGGAAGACAGGGTCGTCGAAGGCCCGCGAATAATGTCGTCCGAGAGTTACAAAAACGCGCCCTCCGCTCGCGGGCGTGGCAACCCAACATTGCGAACATAGGGACCCTTCTTCCGCTGTCGGCGCGGGGGGCGGGCTGATCTGAAGCGAAGGAACCAGTCGCCAGTGGGTTTCATCAACGATTTTAACCGGGTCAAAATCCCGGCCGACGGAGTGGTTGATGGTGCGATCAAAAACTCATTCCACGGGATCTTGGCGGCATTTCGTTTTGGCCGAAGTAAGAAAAATCGTGACTTCCTTCTCTGAAACTTGGTAGTCGAGAGTCTCGCCGGATTGGCACGCGGGACAAAGTATCTTCCAGAGGTCGAGCCGGGTTCGAAGGGTCATCACTCCATCCTGTCGCAGGATTTTTTTGAGTCGTAGATAAGTCATCCTTTCGAGAGTGAGTTCGGGATTCACCTCGCCATCGTTATGAGGAAGCCATCCGCTCGCCGCCAGGACGCTTCGACTCTGGCGAGCTGGAGGTGAAGGTCGCTCTCTGCGATACCGGACTATCAAAAACCGGAGCGTTGCCCTACTGCTTCACCACTTCATATCCCGGCCACAGGTTCTCAAATCGGTCTCCGGCGCGGACATAAGCCACCCGGGTCATGGTGGCACCAGCAATCATGTTTTCTCCGGTCTCTTCATCAAGGGGCTGATCCCAGGCAACCTTGAAAACATCGGGTGACTCACGCCATGCCGCCCTTGCTCTTGGCGGTGCTTCAAGAAGAGGTTCCACCCCCCAAATATATCCCTTCCCTTCGGGACCTGTTCCCCAATCAGAATCGCCGCGGTGGGTCGCGATCAGAAGAGAGCGGCGCGGCGGAATGGTGAGATCAACAGCAAGCTGGTTGAGTGACGCCATCAGTTCGTTCTGCACAAGATATCCCGCTTCCGATTTCACCAACATGGTTCGCCAGATTTTCGCGCGCGATTCACCTGCGACGAACGCGACACCCCGGCACGAATCCGGGGCAAAAACAGGACCACCGTTTACCGGAAGATTGAGGTGCAAGCCGCACGTTGATTGGTCTTGCGGGCCGTAGTCGAAAACGCTGGGCTCATCGATGACATCGAGAAGGTGCTCAGGGAGTTGCTGAGGAAAGCCTTAGTGGCGACCCTTTTTAATTTCTAACAATTCGTCAAAAGGATTCTCGTTCGCAAGCCAGGTCTCCCCTTCTTGGTCGGAGCTAAACAAGTCTCCCTCCCCATTAATGCGGAGCCCGATGAGCCAACAAACCCCCGTGCAAATTCTCTCGTGTGATTTGAAGTCGGAGGCAAATACGGAGGATCCGGACCACATCGTCACCATCGATTTCAGAGGGAATAGTCATACCATCGCACGCCGAGCCCTTAATAGATCGGGCCCTCGCTTTGATCATGACAAACGCTCGCCGCGTCAATCCCAGCCCAAGCCAAGGGCCACGAGCACGCCATCGTGCCAATATTGCAGAGCCACCAGCTTGGGCAACACAATGGGGAGACTGCGGACCGCGAAACCGGGCACCCATATTTTCAAAACAGGAGGGGCATTTACCGGACGATACTCGTGAGGTCTGAGAGAACTCTTCTCCTCACCATTTAGGACGAAAAGCAAGGCCCCAAAGTCTGACAGACAGGCGCTACGAAGGGGAATACTTAAAGAAAGTTTTGGGTCGCCCATTCCTTCAAAGCACGGGAAAGAGTGGCGCTATTCCCCCAAATAATCAGAGAACCCAGCATCCCGCGATCCTCAAGACCCACCCATCGCCAACCTGACGCTAATCCTTCTGCTGGAAACCCGTCCCGCATCATCCATCGCTTGCAATTCGTAATCACCCACTCTCGGTTTCCAAGTAAGTGGCTCCGCCGGAGCGCTGGCCCCGAGGTATTGACGATCGGCAAACCAGTGAATCTCCTTCGTTCCGGGAGCGGCATTTGCTTCGAGGAGGAGTCGGTTTTGTTGAGGAGCGTTCGCTTGAATGTAATAGGTGAGCGCGCGTTGGGGACTGATAATCTTGGGCGCAGGACCCACTGAGGCCGTCCGATGCCGGCTCTCGTCAGCGCTGCCTTGCCCGGTAGCGGAACGAGGGAATCCCGCTTTGCGAAACTGATCGAGTCGATCGGCAGACCAGACCTCCACCACGGTATCGCCCTCTTTTTGGTGCACTTTACAAGAGGTAATGGGCGAGACACCACCGATGAACCAACCATCGCGGCAATGAGGACAATGTTTGCCGGCGAGGTCGCCCGACACCGCGCAGACCGCGACTTGCACCACCTCCTGCGGTCGGGTTTCGTCCGCAGAGTGGTCTGGAAGATCGAGTTGACTCACCGTCTGCCAAAGCAATGGAGCAGCAGTTTCGCTCGCGAAAAGACCGGGCATGCTGCGTCCGCTAAAGTGGCCCACCCAAACACAAAGGACCCAATCCCCCATCACGCCGCAAGCCCAGGCATCGCGAAAGCCATTAGACGTACCCGTTTTGCAGGCCAAGCCGATCGGAGCCCCGGGGTCGTCACAACGCAGGGCATTCAAAGTGAGCCAGCAGGCCTCGGGAGAAAGCCGACCTTGCCGGGGACGCGCGAGTTCGGCGTAAAGTTTCGCGAGATCCTCGAGCCGCATTTCGGTGGCACCAATCGCAAGTGCAAGTCCATGACTCCGTGACGGCAGTTCAACATCAGAAACGCGCAGAAACCCCTCCAAGCCACATTGAGGCAATCGATTCGCAAGGTCCACGGCGGGCACATTACGACTCAGCCTGAGCGCCTTACTTGCCGCGATGGGGCCGAGGAATTGACGATCACTATTCTCGGGGTTGTAACCGGAAAACCGCTTGGGAGCATCATCGAGCAAGGTCTGCGGCTGAATGAGACCGGCGTCCAAGGCAAGAGCGTAAATGAAGGGCTTCAGAGTCGATCCGGGTGAGCGCCGCGCGCGGGTGCCATCGACCTGACCGGCAATTTCAACATTGTGAAAATCGGCCGAGCCAACGCTGGCACGAATCTCGCCGGTGGGTGCATGGAGCAGGACGGCGGAGGCATTGCGCAGGCCTTGCGAATACCAACGGTTGAGAAAATCTGCGATCGATTGCTCGACGAGTTGTTGCTGGATGAGATCGAGCGAAGTGGAGACGGTGAGATTCGAAGGTTCTTCGAGCAAGCGGCGCCGCGCAAAATGGGGGGCCTCGCGAGGAATCGCGGTGGGCACGAGGTGGAACTCTGAATCCAGTTCGTTCGGAGGCTCACCATGATTGGCCCGCAGACGCGTCATGAGCCGGGCTTGCGCGATCGCCAAAGCAGGATTGCCATTTTTTCTCGGCCGTCGCGTGCTGGGACTTTGCGGGATGGCACTGAGGCTCGCCGCTTCACGCAGGGTGAGTTCTGAGGCCGCCTTACCACACCAACGAAAGCTCGCTGCCCGCACCCCTTCGACATTTCCGCCGTAGGGCGCGATCGTGAAATAAGCGGCCGAAATTTCGTCTTTGGAATAGTGCCGCTCCAACTGAAAAGCCCGAAACATTTGCTCCCCCTTCCCCCAAAAGGAACGAGTCTGTAGTCCCCAGCGCAGCCGGCTCAACTGCATCGTAAGGGTGGAGCCGCCGCCCAGCTTCTGCCCCGAGACAACGCCCCAAGTGGCCCGAAGAATCGCACGCAGATCTACCCCCGGATGATCGTGAAATCGTCGATCCTCCATTTCCAATGTGGCTTCCATCAGCTCCGGAGCAAGCTGATCCATGGTGGCAGGCAGCCGCAGCATCCCATCGCCGGTCGTCGTCAGGAAAATGACCTCGCCGTCGCGATCGAGCACCGTGCGCGAGTATTCCAAATCCGTCGGCAGCAGGTCGGGCTTCGGCAGCAGCCAATAGACAAGCGCCAGCGCCACCAAGACAAGAACAAGCCCCTTCAGACCGCGAAGACAGAAGATCTTTAACTTGGTTTTCATCGTGGGCACAGACATCAGCGGACTTACTCGCGCGCGAGGATGATGACCTGGCCAACGACTCCGTTGGCCCGAACTTTCGCTTCATACATGTCCTCGGCATACGGTGGCGGAACGACAAATGTTCCGGCGCAAGTCGGGCGCAGGGCGTATTGCAGGGAGAACGATTTCTCAGCCCCTAATCCGAGATAGAGCAGGGCTCGATCCTCTCTGACATCGATGTAGTCCGTCCCCTGCCGAGTGGCGAGGCCGGGACGCAGCGAGTGGGGTTCTCCGGGAGGCGCGAACTCGAAGCCACCGGGTAGCATCTCGGTGATCGCGAGATTCGGCAGGTCGGTTTTCGTCAAATTACGAATCGTCAATTTCGCGAAGAATGTTTCCCCCAGCTTGCTCTGCGTGACGGGTTGACCGTCGGCATCGACCAACTCTCGCAGAATTTCGATATGCATTGCCGTGGCTTCTTTCGGCAGGTTTTTCGCGAAGCCTTTTTCAATCGTCTGATACCAAGCGCCCAATCCCTTGGGAGAATTCTCATCAAAGAAGAAGCGGGTCATCCCCTCCGGCACCTTAATCTTCACCTGACCCAGAGCGGGCGCGGCCAAGACCTTCACCGTCTCCCCTTGCACCAAGGCAATGCCCGCTTTCACGCCACTCTTCTCCACCAAGTCGGCATAGGCCTTAAGAGCCTGCACGCTCCACGCAGCCGAGAGGGTATGAAAGTCGGCCTGCCCGATCATTTCCGTGAGCGGCTTCATTTCCTCGTAGGTCAGCTTCTTCGCGATCTCGGGAAAATGGCGACACAGAACAGTGAAGGCGGTGGCCTCACGCGTCAGCTTGCTCGTGTAGTAATAGGAGCCATCCTCCCACTTCGGAGGCAGAGGCTTTTTCAAGGCGGCGCGGTGGGCCTTGATCAAAGGAGCGGCGGCAGATTCTTTCTTGAGCAATCGCCAAGTGGCCGCCAGCCACGCCGCAGTGGAATCACGATGCCACATTTCATTAGGAACTTTCGCCTCGAGGTAATCCTGAAGCTTGATGGCATAGTTGGTGGTCACTTCTTCATTTCGGGTGAGGAGGTAGATGGCCGAGGCGCGCATCTCGGCTTCCCAGCGAGTGCGCCAGTAGCGGGTCCAGCCATTGTAATTACGAGGTTTGCTTAAAGTGGCGTCGGCCATGAAGCGAAGACGGCGCATCGTCGCTTGATAAAGCCGGGCGGGCACATGAAAGCCGCTGCTTTTGCATTCGGTGAGAAAATGCCCCACATACACCGTGAGGTAGTCGAACCCTTCCTGCGAGTTGGTGGACCAGTATCCGAAGCCCCCGTTGCGCCCCTGACGGCGCGCGAGCTGATTCATGGTAGTGGCGATGGCCTTGACCGCCTCTTCTTTCTCGATCCCGAAATTGGCATCGTCCTTCAGCACCAACCAAGGAAAAGCCCGGCTCGTGATCTGCTCGGTGCAGCCATGAGGATACTCTTTCAAATAGGCCGACAAGCCGTGCGCCAAACCAAGTGGAGTGGTTGAGACGATGGCCTGACGCTCGGCAAACTCTCGAAAGAGAGGATGCTCCACCGCGACATCATGCGATCCATTGCGGAACCAACCGCTCTGCACTTTCGCGGCCCGCGCCACCCCGGGGCGCACGCTGAAGGAACTGCGCGACTCCTGTCGACTTGTTCCGCTGGCCGCCGTGAATTTAAGTTCGGCATTGCCCAACTGCTCCGTCGCTCGGCAGCGGTAGCGCAGCGTGACCTCCTTGCCGACTGGAATTATTTGATTCTCGGGCGAAGCTTCGAGGATCTCCACCCCTCCTTGGGTCTCGATTTGGACCGTGACCTGATCCGTGATCGCGTCTCCCTCCAGTTGATTCGCAATCGTCACCGAGGCCGTAAATTCATCCCCCGGCACCACGAAGAGCGGGGTGGTGGCAGTTAGGACAAAGTCACCTTTCACAATGGTTTCACCTTCCCCGACTCCAACCGAATCCGGTGCCACCGCTACCGCCATCACTTTCAGGCGACCGGCAAAATATTCCGGCACCTGATACGATACCTCGTTGCGACCAGGTCCCGCTTGCACGAAGCCGCTCCAGTAAACCACGGGAGCATCGCGGCGGCGTTTGAAGGGATTGAGTCCAAGTTGCAGTTCGGGAATACTCGCGCGTGCGCTCCCCTCTCCGCCGCCGCCACCGATCGCCAGCGTCTTTCGTAAGAGACTATACTCGGGCAGCAGAACATCTAACAGTTGATAGGTTTGCACTTCCAAGGCCGCGGTGGGCAGAAGGCGCGCCAAGGGGTCCGGTACTTGGTAGTTGCTCACCAAATGAATGCCTTCGTCCACCGCCCAGATGAGCACCTTCCCTTCCTTGGGTGCGGTGAAACCGATCGTCAAGCGTTCGCCGGGGCGCACTCGCGCGGGCGTGTCGAGAGTTACCGCCATTTCCCGTTCTCCCCGTGCCGCGGGAATGGACTTAATGCCACTCGCCAATGGGTTCAGAAAGACATCGGGTGAATCCAAAGCCCGCGCCATCACCACGTGAAGATAGGCTCCGCCCTGGAGATTGTCAGGCAAGCGGATCTTCTGCACGGAGGATTTGGAGTCACACTGAAACCAAACCTGCGCCAAGACCGCCTCCCGCTCTACCGTGATCAAGCCCGCCCCAGTGAAAGGCGTGGTGAGAGAAAACTCGAGTTCCTCACCCGGAAGCCATTTTTTATCGTCAAATTTGATGTCCAACTCTCCGCTCCGTTCCAAGTCCTTGGAGAGGTCTCCTTTCCCGGCGACAAAGAACGAAATCGAGGACAGGGTCTGACCGGCCGCGTTGCGATATTCATAGCGGAAATTCCCGGTCCTATCCAAAGGCAGCAGCAACTCCTGTTCCGCCGCCGGCAGCGCGACGGGCACCGATTCAATAATCTCGTCACGTGATTGCGACTCATAAGCGAGGTTGCCATTGCTTTGCTTGGCAAGGACCGAAAGGTGTTTCGTTTGCACCAGCACGCGCGTCAAATCAGCCACCGCGACCGGCTTGCTGTCAGGCCCAATCGCGACGATGCCCACCGGGACGGGTTCCCGTCCGTCGAGATATCCCAGAGAGCGCTCGGTCTGGTGTCCGATGAGATAAGCTTGGCGGGACAGCAAGGTGCTCAGCTCCGTGCGCACGCCGCGTCCCCCATCTGCTTCAAAGCCTTCCAACTCCACCCGCGCCCGCAGCATGGGAGCAGTGTGCGCTTCCAAGTTCAACGGCAGGGACGCTTGACCCTTCTCGTCGGTCTGGCCATCGGCCAACTCAATTTTTTTGGTATCGGATCGGGTTGGAGCCCACGTGCCAAACTTCCACCCCGGCCATTGCGAAAAGCGCGGGGACGTTGGTGAGAGATGAAGAGTGGCCGCAATGCGTCGTTCGGCGGCGGGTATACCGAAGAGGGTGTCGAGCTGCACCGCCACCACCAAGTCATCCGGCGAGCGCCACCCGTCACTCGTGCCCGGCTCAAACGTCGCCTTGATCTTCAAGCGGTCGGGTTGAAACTCCTCCACCCGGACAACGGTCTCACCGAGATAGGTCGTTCCCGTCCGGGATTGAGCATCGACTGGCTTGGGCCGTTCCAAATACACCCTCCACGGACCCGTCGGGGCCGACTCTGCAGTCGGGATGGTTTGTGAAAAGACTCCTCCGGCATCAAGATTCAGCGGGTAGCGGCCCGCGACATCACGCTTCGCATTGAGCACCACCAGGTTCACGGGCATCCCAGCCAGATTACCCGACCAATCAAGTTGACGGACAATGCCCCCGACATTGATCGGCTCTCCGGGACGATAGATTCCACGTTCCGTAAAGAGGGATGCCACCAATGCCGATTTCTGATTGTACGAGATTCCCCCGACATTAAAGCGCGAGGTATCCAGGTAGCGATCGCTTTTTGCCCAAGGGATAAAAGCGAGGTCGTCGCCCTTTCTCGCGACCAAAGCCACCGGAACCTTCTCCCGCTGCAAACCACGCAAGGAGGGCAATTCGGCCTTTCCCATCGCGTTGGTCGTCGCGTTCTTCAACACGGTGCCATTCTTAGACAAGACCGAAATTTTCACGCCCTCAACCGGACCCTGCCCACTGAACGATTGCACATAGATCACGCGACTCCCGTCGACCGCCTCCTTCATAATGACCCCCAGATCCGTGACGAGAATGAACCGTTGATCCTCCAGCCGATCTCCCAGGGGATAGCTCGTGGCGGAGGCTCGACGATGACGATTGCCAGCGTTCCGGACACGGATGGGAGTCACCGGGATCCAATCTTGATCAGGCGATCCCGCCGCGGCTACGCCATCGACCGGAGTGCGGGGACGAACTCCTTCGACCGTGAGGTGAAACAATCCGTGTGCAGAAGCCACCCCCGGCTGAGAGGCGCGGAGCAAGGGTGAGAAATCAAAAGACGAATAGTTAATGCCATACTCGGCACTTTTCACAATCGGCTGCACCGACTGTTCGTAGTCCGCGACATTCGAAAATCCGAACCCACGATTAAATTGGGGGGATTCAAAACTGCCACGCGTCTGGCTCACGAGGTGATTGATCTCGCTCGTCTGAACTCTCGCCACGGTATAGCGGAGATGATCGAGACTGCGCGATTGCACATTGATTTTGCGTTCTCCATTGAGAGCCAAAAGCCCGCCCTCTCCGACCAAGGCGGCCTCCCTCGGAATCGACGGAAGTATCGTGATCGCCCGGAATTCCTCCGCCGTCACAAATCCTCCCGGCCCGGCGGTGTTTCCGGGCACCTTGATCATGACCTTACCCCCAAGTTGCTGCGGGATCCGAAAGGCCACGGCCATCTCCAGAGGCAGGGCATCCGGGGTCGCAATGAATTCCAATTGCAGCTTTTTCGAATTTGCCAGGACATCATCAGTGACAGTGTCCCCCGTCCACGGAATGACCCGATTCTTCTTATCCTTTCCTTCAGGAGGGAGCATCCAAGCCTCCACCGACGAGCTAAGTGCGGCGACCTGAGCCGGAATGCTCAGTTCGACAAGAAGGGCTTGCTCGGGTTCGCCTGCAGGCGTCTTCCGCAACATGCTGTCGACTGATTGAATGAAAAAGTTGGAATCCTTGC
>JBLIDI010000096.1:0-13019 GCA_047634075.1 Akkermansiaceae bacterium | reverse complement strand
TCTATCGTGTTCTTTGAAAGTGGCAGGGAAACGCGAGATGAAGAGAAGGTCTTGGAGTTGTCTGAGATTGTCTTTGGTGATGAGCTTGCAGTCGGCAATATAGATGAGGTCGCCGATGTTTTCTTCTAACGGTTTGAGCAGTTTGGTGATGCTACGGCTTTTGCGGTTGACGGCTTTGAAGAAGCTGCTGTCGATGGCGAGGAATTCGCATCCGGGGAGGTCGGGGAGGTCGAGGACGTCGACGAAGGCATCGATCACGCGGATGGGACTCTCGGGTGGTACGTAGTCGTCCACGCTGGTGGGGAGCAGCATGGGTTGGGATCGATCGAGTCCACTAACGTACTGGGCCTTGTCGGGATTTTAGAATTTTTAGAAGATTCGGCAAGGCTGCCATTTTCCGACAGCCTCGGCACTTTTGACTACGCTTGCCTCTCGTTCGCAGTTGCCACTGATTGGCATCTTTTTGTCACGAAATTTGATACGATTGGGATCGTTAAATCACGCGAGCGCCTTGATTTATTCTTGCGCCGTTCCTCAGCGGGTTCAGCTCCAGCTAGTCGTTAGATTTGTCGTCGTCGGGTTGGACTTTGAAATCATTCAGGGTCGAGAGGAGGGCTTCCGCCTCGGGGCGATACTTTGAGTTTTTTGGAAATCCGGAAAGCTCTTTTTCCGCTTTTTCGTAAGCGCCTAACTCGATGTAGTTCTCAGCCATATAGAGCTTTTTCTGCGCCTCCTCCTCGCTGATTCGACTGATGCCGGGAATCTTGACGAGACCGCATCCACAGACGAGGACGGTGATTGGGAGAAGAGCGCATGAAGGCAAGATCTTCATGGGAAAAGGATGGCTCCGCAGTTGTCACAATTGGAGATGGCGGCACCGGATTGGGCCAAGGCGTAGGTCGCGGGAGTGACTTGCACGTGGCAAGAGGTGCAGCTGCGCGCGTTGGTGACTTTGACGATGGCTTGACCTTCGCGCTTGTTGAAGAGGCGGAGGTAGGAATCCATGAGGTCTTCGTCGTTGAGGTCGGCGACGTTTTTCTCGCGGGTGGTCATCGCGTCGGCGAGCTCGGTTTGGCGCTCGGTGGCGCGAGTTTCAAGTTCAGCGATCTCTTCGTCGACAAAGCCCTGGGTTTTGGCGAGAGAGGCAGCGGCCTCGGCGATCTTGGCGCGGAGTCCGTCAGCCTCTTCCATGAGCTCCAACTCGCGGGTCTCGAGATCATCAACCTGCGCTTCGTAGCGGACCACCTCGACGCCGAGCTTGGTGTATTCTTCGTTTTTCTTGGTCTCAAATTGTTGGACTTTGAGGCGCTCGATGGAGTTTCTCCGGGTGCCGATATCAAGTTCGACGTTTTTAATCTCAACCTCTTTGGATTGGTTGTTTGACTTGGCCGTGGCGAGAGCGGCGATGTCGTTGGCGAGGCGTTCCTTGGCGGCTTCCTGCAGTTTGGGGATTCGAATAAGGTCCGTTTCGAGGGCCTGAATCCTTTGGTCGGTTTCTTGGAGGGCGAGCAACTGCTTCACATCTTCGCGCATGGCAAAGGAGTAGCGCGTTCATGGAGCGGGGGGAAGTGGAAAGGAAGATCAGGCCCGCTTCTTTTTTTTCTTTCGGCTTGCTCTGGGTTGGGGGGTGAGTTTTCGCACGACGAGTTGGGCCAAAATGAGAGCGACGAGAGGGGTGAGAAGGATCCAATAGCCCGTCATGAGTGATCCTCCGAGAAGGGCGGCAAAGCCCGGAAGGGAGATCCAAACGCGCCGCGTTTCCAGGAAAAGTGCCATGACGATCAGGAAGGCAATCTCAATGGTGAGGTGGAACCGTTGGTAGGTCTTCAGGGGGCGGGGAAGTTGTGAGAGGGCCTGCTGGAGCTGGGCCGTGAGCCGGGTAGCGGCGGGAGGAGCATCGGGGAGAACAATGACTTTATAAGTTTCGGACTGCTCGGGATAGACCTGTAGTTTTGAGGCTGATTGAAGGGGCGCTTCGGTCGAGCGAAGGGGGGTGAAGCCCCGCGAGTCGAGTTTTAAAATGATGCCCGTTTCGCCGAATCTGAGGTGGCCAGTTGGAGCAAGTTTTAGCTCGGAAGGCTTCATCCCATGGGTGGTGAGAAGGCAGGCTAGCGGGAGAGTGGGCAGGAGTTGATCGCCCCAGCGAACCAGCATCGGAACCTCGTGAAAATCACCTTCTTTCTCAATCTTAAGTCCTCTGACGTCTGAAATGCCGAAAAGGGGGGCCTCGACCGAGGGTTGAAAGGAGATGTGATCGATTTCGGGGAGATCAAGCGATGAGAATGAGTCCGCTGGAATGACCGAGCTGCGGAGGTATTCGACGAGTGGAGCTTCCGAGTTGAGGAGCTCGCCCCGGAGCCCAATGACAAGATTGGGAGTCGAAGAAATTTGCTCTTGAAGAGCCAGTAAGGGGAGTTCGGCGGCATCGTTCCAGGAAAGAGAAGAGGTGATGACGGTCAGGCGATCGTCTTCCAATCGCGTTTGGTTGAGGAACTGAGCCCACTCGATGGGACGGCTACCTGTTGGCCCCATGATTTCCGTGGTTTCTTGATCGATCTCGTAGGTTCCGATGTTGAGCGGAGGGTCTTTATTTTCGGAGAAGTCGATCAAGGTGATTTTGAACTCATTGAGATCAACGCGCTCGGATAGAATGAGATCGTCGTGAAAGCGGCCGGGATAGAGAAAGGCAAGGTGTTCGAAGCGGACGAGAGAAGGGAGGTTCGTGAGAGCAAGCAGCAGGGCAATTCCCACGAGAAGAGGGAATAGAAGGGAGATGCCGGACCGCAAAATCTTCATCGCTTGCGCGGTTATTTAGCAAGAACGGTGAGGTTAGTCGAGGACTGCGCCGAGGGAGTCTGCCAGCGGCGAGTCTGCGATCACTTCGTTTAGTAGAGCGACACCCGCCGGGATCTGGGCAAGATACCATTCGTTTTCCTGGTTGTGACCAATATTTGCAAAAGCACCCAGCACCTGCATGAGGCGCTGGACGGCGCAATCATTCAGGATGGGTTCGATGGGCTCTTCCTCGCAGACTTCTTCCCAGAGTTCGAGAAGCTTCCGTCGGTCGGCGGCGGAGTGATTCATGTAGGGATCGTAAAGCAGGGAGGCGAGATCGTATTCCTGCCGCCCCATGCGGAGGCCCTGGAAATCGATGACGTAGGCCTCGCCCTTATGGAGCATGAGGTTTTGCGATTGGAAATCGCGGTGAACCATGTGGGGTGCGGTGGCGCCGAGGCGTTTGGCCAGGCCCAGAAGAATGGGGTCTTCGCGGAGTTCGGTGGCGTCTTGGCCGAGGTGGGTTTCGACGAAGTGTTCGAAGAAGTATTCCTGCTCCCAGCGGTAGAGGGGTTCGTCGAAGCTCGGTTGGAGTTCGAAGTCCTTGGGCGGGCGGGTGTAGAGGATCTTGTCGAGTTGCTCGAATGCCGAGCGATAATAGGGCTCACGATCTTCAAAGGGAGCATCCTTTAGGGTGAGGAGATCATCGTCGCCGAGATCCTCGATGAGCGCGACTTGGCGACCGATGTTGTCGTAAAGGACGTGCGGGATGTTGAGACCGGCGGCATCGAGAAATTCTGCGACAGGAAGGAAGTTGGCGTTATCGGAACGTTCCAGGGTGTAGTGAATACCGATGAAGCTCGGGTGGTCATCGGGTCTGATTCTGATGATGGTGCGACCAGAGGCTCCTTTCTGGATAGGTTCCATGAGAACCCGGTGAGTCGGCACAAGGTGCAGGTGGGCGCGGATGGCGGTGAGCAGGGTATCAGCAGGCATCGATCGAAGATAGAGGGTGAGGGGGCGTTTAAATGTCGGCGTCGTAATGTGTGCCGGACGCTGGGGACTTGCTGTGAACGATGCAATTTGTCAATTGCGCATCCCTTAAAACCTTGGTTCCAGGCCAAAGAATGGAATTTTTGACGCTCGCGCCGGATTCTACGAGGGAGCCAGGGCCGATCCAGGAGTTTTCAATGACGGCTTCCGGCGCGATTTGGGCCTCGCGAGAAATCTCGGGAGTGAGGGCAAAGCTGGCCTCAAGATAGGATTCACGGGTGCCAAGATCGAGCCAGCGCGGGCTTCCTTTGAGGTGGTAAGCTCCGAGTTCGCCCCGTTTGATCAAGGCGAGAAAGGCGGGGATGATTGAGATTTTTTCGTTCGCAGGGATCAGGTCGAGGATTTCGGGATCGATGACATAGATCCCGGTAAACTGATGGGTGCCGGGTTGCCCTTGGACCATGCTGCGGATGTCGGTGACGCGGTAGCCCTCGACGGCAAGGTGAAGCGCGGGCCCGTGATCTTGCACCGCGAGGGTGGCGGTGTTGTTGGAGGCCATATGGCCGGTGATGAGCCGATCGATGGGGAGGTCGGTGATGATGTCGCCGTTGTAGACGAGGACCGGATCTCCGTTGATCCAGTCGGCGATGTTTTTAATTCCTCCGCCGGTTTCGAGGAGGGCGGGTTCGTGAAAGAAGGTCAGTTTGGCGCCACGGTAGGTGCCATCGGGGAAGGCCTCGTGCCAAGCCTCGTGGAGGTGATGGGTGTTGATCGCGAAGTCGGTGATGCCGGCCGCGAGGCAGTGGTCGAGGGCGTGGGTGACGAGAGGGCGATTGGCAAAGGGGATGAGCGGCTTCGGGAGGGTGTGGGTCAGCGGCTGAAGGCGAGTGCCAAGACCCGCGCCGAGGAGAAATGCTTTGCGCATGGGCAAAGAATGATTTGATCCCGTCGCCATTGGAAGGAACAATCGCGTCCCCGCGTAAAAGCGTATCCAAGCCCATGAAAAGCTCACTTTTATCACTCTTCCTCGTCGCCCCGGCCCTCGCAATGCCCGATGGCTATGAGATTTCCAACTGGGCTGAGCCCTTCGATATTGAGTATCCCACCGCAATCACGGCGGCGGCTGATGGGACGGTTTATGTCTCGGTTGATAAGAACGGCTCGATTGGAAAAGATAAAAACATGGGGAAAGTGGTCTCTTGTTGCGATACCAATGGGGATGGCAAGGCGGACAAGTTTGTCGATTTTGTGCCTAATGTGGATAGTCCGCGGGGCGGGCATTTTGTGAGGGATACGCTGTATTTGATTCACCCGCCCTTCCTGAGTGCCTTTCGCGATACGACCGGCGATGGCGTCGCTGATGAACATAAGGTGCTGCTCGAGAATATTGGCTTTGGTCTCCGGCATCCCAGGGGGGCTGACCACACTACGAATGGATGCCGGATGGGGATCGATGGGTGGATCTATATCGCGGTGGGAGACTTTGGAATGGAGGGGACCAAGGGGACGGATGGGAAAGTGGTGACGTTTCGCGGTGGTGGCGTGGCGCGGGTGCGACCAGACGGAAGCGATCTGGAGGTTTACTCGTATCACACGCGCAATATCTGTGATGTCGCGATTAGCCCGAAGATGGATCTCTTCACCCGCGACAACACGAATGATGGCAAAGGGTGGAATATCCGGATTCATCATCTTAGCAATGGTTCCGAGCATGGGTATCCACGGCTTTATAAGAATTTCCCCGACGAGACGTTGAAGCCAATGCTGGATCTGGGTGGAGGAAGTGGCACGGGCGCGCTTTATTTGGCGGAGCCGGGGCACGAGGAGATGTTGCTGACTTGCGACTGGACGACGGGGAAGATTTATCGGGAAGAGTTGACGGAGAAGGGTGCGAGTTTTTCGGTGAAGGAAAGTGTTTTCATGGATCTGACACGGGCGGTCGATATTGATGTGGATGGTGAGGGGAATCTCTATGTGTGCGATTGGCGGAACGGGAGGTTTCGATTTGCAGGCGAGGGGAAGAAGATTGGAATGGTGCAGAAGCTGACGAAGAAAGGGCTGAAATCCGAACCGTTTCCGGATTTGGCGAAGATGGAATTAGCGAAGTTGGTGGAGCAGTTGAAGAGTAAGTCGGGCGTTCGGAGACTGGAGGCGCAGCGGGAAATTTTGGCGAGAGGTGGGAAAGAGGCTTTCGTAGGTTTACGAGAGATCGCTCTGAATGGGAATTCGATTGAATCTCGTGCCGCTGCAATTTTCACCTTTGCTCAACTTGAGGGAATAACGGCGGATGTTCTAATGGGGCATTTTATGGGACCGTGGGTTGGTATGCCGTGGCTCCATGAGTTTGTCTTACGTGCTGCGAGTGATCTTGGTGGTGAATTGAAAGATTCAACGAAGGATTTGGTTGCTGATGCACTTAACTCGATGAATCCGCGAACTCAACTCCAGGCCATCGTGGCCTTGATGAGGATCAAAAATCCCGGCGATGAAGCCTCGGATCTCATTCTCAAAGCAGCTACTGTCGCCAAAGACCCCCGCATTGAAAATACCGCTTTGCGAGCTCTGGTGACTCTTGAGGACACCGAGTCTCTGCTCAGACATCTCGACCATCGCTTGGCCCGCCTGGCCTTGATGCGCATCCACAAGCCGGAGGTTGTTTCTGGCGTTGTCGTCAAGTTGGAGCAAGCGAGCGGAGTTGAGCGTATGGAGCTCATCAAGATTTTGGCGAGGTTGTTTCACGGTGAAGAAAAGTGGGATCTCAAAGCCTGGTGGGGGACTCGTCCTGATGACCGTGGACCATATTTTGCGCCCGTGACCTGGGAGGAGACCGGGAATATCACGGCGGCTCTGGAAGGAGTTTTTGAAAAACTGGCGAAGAAAGAGCAGGAAGAAATGCTCGCCATTCTGGGCAAAAATCGCGTGCCGGTTTCGAAGTTGAAATTAGGTGATCAGGATCCCTTTACGTTGGCACTGGTGGCGGCGACTCCCAGTGAAACGCAGATCAATCTCCTGACCGAGGTTGCCAAAGATGGAGAACGCTCTTGGGAACAGAGATTGAAAGGATATCGAGGGCTTGGAAGAATGGAGTGGCAGACGGTCCGTAAGCAGGTCGAGGTCTTGGGTGCTTGGATCGATCAGAAAGTGAAGCAGGAGGACTTGGATCGGGAGCTGGGGGATTTTGTCAATCAACCGACCTTGATCATGTCGATCAATCCTCTTCGTGAGATTGCCGTGAAAGGAAGTAAGTCGGAGAGTCGGGTCGCTTGGCGGTCGCTTTTGACGATCACTCACAGTCCTCTTATTAAAGAGAAATGGAAGACGGCCATTCAAAAAATGATCGATAAAAATCCAAGGGAAGAAGGATTCTTTAGGGCGCTTTCAGATCTGATCTTGCCGGGTTTCGATCAGCAGATTGAGAGTGCCATCGATAGTGATAATGACACTCTCATCGAGGCCGCCAAGCATGCCAAGAAAGTCATCGCGGCGGCGAAGGCGAGCGCGGGGAAAAGAGTGGCGGAGTTAAAGTCTGTAGATGTTATGAAGTTGGCAATGACGTCAAAAGGTGATGCTGTCAGGGGGCAAAAAGTTTATACCCGCCAAGGATGTATCGTCTGCCACGCGGTCGATCAGAAAGCAGTACAAAAGGGACCCTATCTCGGCTCGGCTGGAAGTAAGTTCACCAAGGACTATCTTGTCCAATCGATCCTCGATCCCAATGCCGTGGTGGCCCAAGGATTCCAGACGGAACTGATCACGATGAAGGATCAATCGGTCCACATGGGCTTTGTGACCCGGGAGGAGGATGGCGTCGTCGATGTCCGGAACATCGCCGGGGTGGTCACGCAAATCAAAGAGGACGAGATTCAAAAGCGCGATCATCAGCCGCAGTCCATGATGCCTGCGGGACTGGCCGCGACGCTGACGCTCGATGAATTCAATGATCTCATTGCCTACTTGAGTTCGATGAAGGATTAGCGGCTTTCGCATCCTTGATATGATGCTTGAAAAGCAGCACAAAGGAGGGGTGAAGTCGCTTTTGCTCCTCTTTTTTTTGTTTGGTTTCGTCTCTCTTGGCCCAATGGATTCCGACTCTCTTGATTGAGGGTGGGAAGGAAACCCGTGATCAGTTGCGGGTGGATCAGCTGGAGGTCAAGGTGGTCATCGTTGGCAACGTTGCCGAGTTGACGAAGGGGAACAAATTTCGCACCCGAGTTTATCCCATTCCAACTCGGGGGACTAAAAGAGTGGACGTGACTTTCCGCGAGGTTCTTCCCCTTCATGGCGACAGTCTGAGCTATCGACTCCCGCTGGATTTTAAGAAGCCCCTCTCTCGTTTTGCGATCTCGATCGCGGCTCCGTACGCGGTCGGGGATCTCGAAGTGCTTGAGGATTCTTCTTCTGGGCTGATCTTCACGCAGACCGCCAAACGCGGGCGGCGGCTGGGTTCGATCCGGACGAACTACGTCGCGCAAGGTCCTCTTGAAGTCAGCATTCCAATCAAGCCTTGGCAAGGCTTTACCCTTTCATGCCGGGGCCACCGTTCGCCTCACCTTGCTGCGACACGAGGTGGAAGAAGTCGGGAGTTTCAGCGATATCGATTCCCTCGTTCAAGAATTGGAGCAAGTCAGCTACGATGGTGGCACTGATCTGAGCTGATTGAATCTTTCCCAAGTGAGAGAGGATCTTTGAGGTGAATTTCTACGGAACGCGGCAGCAAATTATCGCAGAAGCCACCACCATTCAGGTCGAAATCTTCACGAACTGGGGACGCAAGAATCAGAAGAGCCGGAAGGTCACCCTTCGCCTTAAAGAGAGGTCTGAATTCGTCTCTGTGGGGGTATTCGAGTTGCGTTGAGCGGGCGGAAGACAATTGAGCCCGCAGGGATCAAGCCCCATTTTGGGATGAAGAAGTGCCTTCTCTTCCAAGTTTTCGTGCAAGACCCAGAGGATTTCCCGACGGGAATTGGAAAGCTCTGAGAATCACCCTTGCCCCGATTTCATCGCTGCCGATAGTGTTTTTATGAGCGACGACGACAAAGGCGGCCCCAAAGGACCCAAATATCCCGATCCTGATGAAATTCGTAAAACGATTGAGGGGATGTTTGGCAAGATGGGTAAAGGCGGCTTTTCCTTCCCGGGCATGGCGGAGGCTCCTGCTACGAGTGAGGGCGAGTCGGACGAGGTGGACATCGTGGAGCCTGAGCTTGACGATATTTTCCAGTTCGATTTGCTCCCAAGAGACATCAAGGCGCACTTGGATCGGTTTGTGATCCGTCAGGATGAAGCCAAGAAGGCACTCGCGATCGCGGTGTGCGATCACTACAATCACGTTAAAACGCTGAGGGCCGAGGCGGAGAACGGGGACAAGATTGAGCTGCAGAAGCAGAATGTCATGGTCGTGGGGCCAACCGGGGTCGGTAAGACCTACCTCGTGAAGCATATCGCAGAGCTCATCGGGGTTCCTTTTGTGAAGGCGGATGCCACCAAGTTTTCCGAAACCGGCTATGTCGGTGGAGATGTCGATGACCTTGTGCGCGAGCTCGTGACAAAGGCCAATGGTGACGTTTCTCTCGCTGAGTATGGCATCATTTACATCGATGAAATCGATAAGCTCGCTTCGAGCGGAGGCGGAGGGATGATCGGGCGAGACGTCAGTGGTCGGGGGGTCCAGACGACCCTACTGAAGCTCATGGAGGAAACGGAGGTCCCGCTGCGAAACCCTCAGGACATGCGCGGCCAGATGATGGCAATGATGGACATGCAGAATGGCAAAAAGGAAAAAGACACCGTGAATACGAAGCACATTTTGTTCATCGTGAGTGGCGCGTTTTCCGGGCTCGAGAAGATCGTGCGAAAGCGGAGCCAGGCGGCGCAGATTGGATTTTCAGCCGAGCAGACCGAGCCTTCGATGGATGGTGAACTCTTCAAGCAAGTGACGACCCAAGACTACATCGACTTTGGCTTCGAAGCGGAATTCATCGGACGAATCCCGGTGCGGGTCGCTTGTGACCATCTAAAAGCGGCCGATCTTGAAGCAATTCTAAAATACTCGGAAGGGAGTTTGCTAAGACAGTATGAGCGTGAATTTGAGGCCTATGGTATTGAACTCAAAGTGAAGGATTCAGGGATTAAGAAAATCGCAGAACTGGCCGAAGGAGAGAAGACCGGAGCGCGTGGACTGATGACGGTCGGAGAAAAAATCCTCCGTGATTTTAAATACGAACTTCCGGGCACTTCGGTGACCGAATTAGTGCTCGATGCGGACTTGATCGAGAATCGCGAGAAGCACCTAGAGGGATATCGTGAACTCGGGCAGGAGCTGGTGGTTGAGAAAGCGCGACAGGAAGTGGAGGCTTTTATTCGCGAGTTCAAGGACAAGCACGGGGTGGTCATCAAGCTTTCAGATGATGCTGTGGCTAGCTTGGTCAAGATGGCGAGCGAGCAAGCGCGGAGCGTGTTTCAAGTCGCGAGACAGCACTTTAAGGATTATCAGTTTGGGCTGAAACTTATTCAGAAAAATACCGGGCAAGGTGAGTTTGCCTTGACGGAAGCGGCCGTCAAAGACCCCGATCAATTCCTCAGCGAACTGGTCGTGCAATCGTATAAAGATGCGTAGCATTCGTAGCACGGGCGTCCCCGCCTGTGTGCGTCGGAGGTGGAGGGACTAGGGCGTTTGGCTGGCGTCGGAAGAACCTTGTAGGCAAGGGAACGGTGCCTAACAGATCACAGAGACTTTTCTCTTACCTACGGGGAAAATTCACAGCCAACCAAACGCCCTAGTGGAGGGACCCCTGAGGGGAAAACAGGCGTGACGCCCGTGCTAGTTGGCGACGAGGTCGTAGCCGCGGTGGTCTTTGACCTCGACGTTTAGGAATTCGCCGACTTCTGAGTCGATAGGAACGAAGATGCGGCCGTCGATGTCGGGGGCGTCCCACATCGAGCGGGCGATGCCTTCCTCTTCGACAAGGACGCGTTTGCGGTCACCCAGTTGACGCTCGTTGACATCTTGCGCGACTTCGTCGATGGCCGAGGAGAGTTCACGGTGGCGTTTCTTCTTGGTGGCATGGTGGACTTGGTCCTCCATTTTGTAGGCTCGGGTCCCTTCCTCCTTGGAATATTGGAAGATGCCACAACGTTCAAATTTGAAGGTCTTGAGGAACTCGAGAAGTTCTTGATGGTCTTCTTCGGTCTCGCCGGGGAAGCCGGTGATGAAGGTGGTTCGGATGGCGAGGTCCGGAATGCCGTCGCGCATGCGTTGCAGGAGATCCCGGACGTATTTCCCGTCGGTTTTGCGGTTCATCTTATCGAGCATGTGGTCGGAGATGTGTTGCAAGGGAATGTCGACGTAGCGGGTGACCTTGGGGCATTCGGCGATTGTTTGGATGAGTTCGTCTGACCAATGTGCTGGGTGGGTGTAAAGGAGACGGATCCAGAAGTCGCCTTCGAGTTCATTGAGCGCCCTGAGGAGGGTGGCGAGGGATTCGCCGCGGGTGGAATCGACGCCGGAAGTGGGGTTGGGTCGATTGCCGAGGCCCTGCCATTTATCCATGCCGAAGTAGGTCGTGTCTTGCGAGATGAGGTTAATTTCCTTCACCCCTTGGGCGATCAGGCCCTTTGCTTCGCGGACGATGGAGTCCTGGGTGCGTGAGCGATGTTGGCCCCGGATCTTGGGAATGATGCAGAAGGCGCAGGTGTGATTACAACCTTCGGCAATCTTGATGTAGGCCATGTGATTTGG
This sequence comes from Akkermansiaceae bacterium, assembly GCA_047634075.1. Classification (GTDB taxonomy): domain Bacteria; phylum Verrucomicrobiota; class Verrucomicrobiia; order Verrucomicrobiales; family Akkermansiaceae; genus SW10. The sequence continues at coordinate 1,513 of JBLIDI010000096.1, read as the reverse complement.
GGTGAGGCGAAATCGTGGCGTGGTATAGTCGGGAATGTAGCGGGATTTGGCGGTGACGGTGTCGAGCGAGCCATCTTGTCCGAGGTCTCGTTCAAGAGTCTGGCGGATGATGGAGGCGACATCGGTGATTTGGTCGAGGCCGATGAAGGCATCGACTTCCGGGAGGAGACCGGGGAGGTCTTTTTGAAAACGTTGGGAAAGGCAGCCAGCGACGATGATTTTTTGTTTTTCGCGGGCGGGGTCTTTTTGGCGGGCGTTGACGGCTTCGATGATGGTGCTGACGGATTCGTCCTTGGCGACATCGATAAAAGAGCAGGTATTGATGATGAGGGCATCCGCGAGTTCGGGGTCGGGCACGATGGTCATGCCTTCATTCTGGAGGTGTCCGAGCATGATTTCGGAGTCGATGAGGTTCTTAGCGCATCCGAGAGAAATGAGTCCGATTTGAGTAGGCATGGTGGTGGGGGGAGGAACGAGCGCGGCTGGCTTACGCGCAGAGGGCTCGATAGGCAAGAATTACAGAGAACTGTTAGCGAGGCTGGGAAGCGGCGGCGGCCCCATTGACGACCCGGTAAATCTGGGCATACATGATGGTTTGCAGGACGGGTATTCCGAAGATGAAGAGAAGATTGAGCACTGGAATGAAGATCGCAACGACGATACAGAGCGTTAGAATCAAGGTCGTCAGGAAGAAGGCTGATGAGGCGCGGGGGAGGTGGGCGAGATTTCCGTGTGCCGCTTGAATCCGGTTCCAATCTTGAGACCAACCATGATAGGCTTCAAAGGTCCAGTAGATATTGAAGAACGGGATGAAGAGAAAGCCGACGGCTTTACCGGGAGTGGTTCTAGCGCCTCCTGGTTGCACCAGGCACCAAGCTCGATAGAGAGTGATGCGGCCTAGAACCCAAGCGATTGCGACGAGTAGAAGACCGCCTAACATGGCAAGAGCTCCTCCGATTGGAGGATTATTGATGAAATTTTCTTCGAACTCGCGTTCGATTTTCTGCGCTTTCTGCGCTTCCCATTGCGCAGCGTCTTCACGGGTTTCAATATTTTGAGGAGTCTCATTGGCGACCTCCATGATGGCGCTGACAGACTGTGCGGCAATAAGAGCAAGCCCGGCAAAAAATAGAATGAAACCGAGGATGAAAAGGCTGATAAAAAGTCCGAAGGATGATTTTTTGATGGGTGGGATGGGATAGCTCCCGCCTGCGACTGGGGCACCGAGGGGACTTCCTGAACCCGGAGCGGCGTAGGGATTTCCGGGCGTGGAGATCACGGGAGGAGGTCCGGCATTGAAGACTCCTTGAACTTGGCTGGCGGCTGTCCAATTGGGCATGCTTTCATTCCAGATGAGGGTGGCGGGTTGGATTTGACCACTGGCAGCGAGCTCTTGGATCTGCTCGAAGGCGACTGGGCCTTGCTGTTGTTGCTGGGCATCGGCGTAAAACCATTGAACGTTGGACATCATAGCTGAGTGAGGGTGTGGGAGTGGCGGAGGATTTACGAGGAG
>JBLIDI010000095.1:0-13046 GCA_047634075.1 Akkermansiaceae bacterium | reverse complement strand
CTCCAGAGAGTGAGAATTTAAGAGAATGAAGGAAATGTAGTGCCCGAAGGAATTTTCAATGTCAGCAAACCGTTAAGAATAAAGGGATCCAGGTTCGGCATGTTAAAGATGGGTTAAGCTTCTGATTCATCGAAATTTTGATTGCCCGTTACCACTAAAGCTTGGGGGGGAGTTCGTCATTTTAGGAAATACATTTCACGAATCATAACATTGATTCAAACAATGCTGATCTTCGCCTTCCGACCGCCGCGGGGAGTGTGCTTGTGAAGGTGGGGTCAAGGTCGGAGATGTTCGATACGAAGGTCTAGATTGCGCAGTCCTGGATCCCGGATGGTTGCGGGTCTCTGCGCAAAATAACAACGGCGCTGAAATCGCGCTTTGTCGACCTGCCCAGATGACACGCGAGCGCGAGACGGTAAAGCTCTTCTGCGCCCTTATAAAAAAACCCCGTCTCTAAATCGGGGGGCTTCGGTAGAAGGCGCGATAGTCCTTTGGGCTCATGTGCATGACGGAGGCGAAAGCCCGCGTGAATGAGGCGTGCTCGTGATAGGAGAGAGAGTTCGCGATCTGGCCGATACTGAGAGCGGTGCTGAGGAGTTGATCACAGGCCGCGGCGATGCGTGCCCGGACCAGGTATTGTCGGGGTGTTGTTCCCAGGTATTTGCGAAAGCTTCGTTCGAGACTGCTGACGGACATGCCCGCTTGCTGGGCTAAATCCCGGACGCAAATATCTGCGCCGAGGTTTTCGTGGATCTGATCAATCAAGTTTGAAATGGCGCGATGAGGAGTGGGAAGTGGGGGGCCTTCTCCGTGTTGTAATCGCTTGGAGAGTCCTGCCGTTCCCAAGACGGAATGGTCTTCCCCAAAGAGAGGAATCTTAGAGGTTATGCGCCATTCGATGCCACCGCCGGGACGGGTCACGATTTCGAGCTTGTTTTGAAGCGGTTTCGCGGTGCGGATGACGGTCTCGTCATCGCTGCGGAAGAAGGAGGCCATGGTCGGAGGAAAGAGTGATTCGTCCGTCTCTCCGACAAGGTCATCGGGTGTTCGGTTTAAGAGTTGAGCGTAAGCGCTATTGGCGAAAACAATGACGCCATGCGCATTCTTCACCCAGAACATGATGTCGGGAAGGACTTCAAAAAGCCCCATGGCAATTTGACCGGGACGGAGGCGGGCGGAGAATTCCTGGAAAGTGGGTGTTTCTGACATGGAGACCTGACGATTTACGACAAAAAAACGATGGCTTGAATCATGGACGGCAGGAAGGTTTTTCTGATACCGTCTCCATGCGGCAGGGTTAATCCTGTTTCAAATATCCACAATCGAACCATGTCTGAATACTTTCCCAACATCCCTAAGATCAAATATGAGGGGCCCGGCTCCGATAATCCTTTCGCCTTTCATCACTACAATCCGGATGAGGTGATCGCGGGGAAAACGATGCGTGAGCACATGCGGTTTGGAGCTGCTTATTGGCACTGCATGCGAAACGGTCTGGGTGATCCCTTCGGTGAAGGAACGGCCCTCATGCCTTGGGACAATGGGGAAGAGACTCTTGAAAATGCCCTCGCCCGTGTCCCGGTTTTCTTCGAGTTTCTTGATAAGATCGATATCGATTACTACTGTTTCCACGATCGTGACATCTCGCCGGAAGGGGAGAGCTTGAGTCACACTCACGAAATGTTCCACAAGGTGGTGGCTGAGCTTGAGACTTATCAGAACACGACCGGGAAGAAGCTTCTCTGGGGGACAGCTTGCCTCTTCGGGCATCCTCGCTATGCGCACGGCGCTTCGACTTCGCCCAATGCCGATGTTTTTGCCTATGCCGCGAGTCAGGTGAAAAACGCCCTTGATGCGACCCATCGCCTCGGTGGGCCCGGATACACCTTTTGGGGGGGGCGTGAGGGATACGGTTCTCTCATTAATACCAACATGAAGCGTGAGGTCGATCACCTTGCGGCCTTTCTCCACATGGCCGTCGATTACGCCAAAAAGATTGGTTACACTGGTCAGTTCTACATCGAGCCCAAGCCGCGCGAGCCCTCGACCCACCAGTATGATTCCGACTCCGCAGCGTGTCTCAACTTCCTCCGTGAATATGACCTTCTCGACCACTTCAAGCTGAATATCGAAACCAACCACGCCACGCTGGCCGGACACACCATGGAGCACGAACTTGAGGTAGCGATGAATGCCGAAGCCTTGGGTTCCATCGATGCCAACCGTGGGGACGAGCTTCTCGGTTGGGATACCGATCAGTTTCCAACCAATATCTACGGAACCACAAACGTCATGTTGCGCTTACTTAAGATGGGCGGATTCACGACCGGTGGTCTGAACTTCGATGCCAAGCGTCGTCGTGAAAGCCACGAGCCTGAAGATCTTTTCCACGCGCACATCGGCGGAATGGATGCCTTTGCTCGCGGACTCAAGATCGCGGCCAAGATTATCGCAGACGGCAAGTTCGATGAGTTCGTGAAGAAGCGCTACTCGTCCTACGATGGTGGCGTTGGCTCCGAGATTGAATCGGGCAGTGCCAGCCTAGAGTCACTCGATACTTATGCCCTTGAGATTGCGCCACCGCAATTGGCGAGTGGCCGACAGGAGCGCCTTGAGAATCTTCTGAACGACTATCTCTAGGAAGCCATGTCTCTTATTCTTGGACTCGATTCGTCCACCCAAAGTCTTTCGGCGGTCCTCTTGGACACGGAGAGCGGGGTGGTTGTCGCCGATCATTCGGTCAACTTTGGGAAAGATCTCCCGCATTACGGGCAAGCTCATGGCTACGATGATTCGGGAGCCCGGGGTGAGGTTTCTTCCAATCCCCTGATGTGGCTGGAAGCCCTCGATCTTTTGCTGGGGCAGATGACGGGTGGCGGGGTCGATTTCTCCAAGGTTGAGGCGGTGTCAGGCTCCGGCCAACAACACGGCAGCGTTTATCTGAAGAGTTGTTTCGGGGAGACGCTTGCGGGACTTTCAGCAAGATCAGATCTTAAGAGCGAACTCGCGGGATGTCTTGCGAGGGATTGTTCCCCGATCTGGATGGATAGTTCGACAACTTCCGAGTGTGCCGAGATCGCGGAAGCGGTGGGTGGTCACGAGGTGGTTTGTGCAAAGTCGGGTTCGGTGGCGGTTGCACGTTTCACGGGCCCTCAGATTCGTAAGTTCGCCAAGGAGGATGCGGCTGGATATGCCGAGACAGGAGTCATCCATCTCGTCAGTTCATTCTTTGCCAGCATTATGGCCGGGAAAAATGTTCCCATCGATTTTGGGGACGGCGCCGGGATGAACTTGATGAATTTGGCCGAGAAAAATTGGGATGTTGATCTGGTCAAGGCAACGGCGCAAGGATTGGCGAATAAGCTGCCACCCTGTGCTCCTTCGGATACGAAGTCAGGACCGATCTCCTCTTACTTCGTCGAGAAGTACGGATTCTCTCCGACGTGCGAAACGATCATCTGGTCCGGAGATAACCCCTGCAGCTTAATTGGAATGGGGGCCGCTTCGCCGGGTAAGATCGTGATTAGCCTAGGCACCAGCGATACTCTTTTCGCAGCGATGCCGGAGCCGCGGACCGACCCGAATGGCTTCGGACACGTTTTTGGCAATCCTGCCGGAGGATACATGAGTTTGATTTGTTTTAAGAATGGCTCCTTGGCTCGGGAAGCGGTAAAGGATCAGTTTGGACTGGCATGGGAGGCCTTCGAGAGGGAGGCTCTGGCCCGCACTCCGATTGGGAACAAGGGCTTGATGATGCTGCCATTCTACGAGCCGGAAATCACTCCTGCGATTGATACCGGTGGCCCCATTTTTTCTAAAGAAGGTGATCATTCTCCGGATGAAGTGGTGCGCGCGGTGATGGAAGGTCAGTTCTTGAACATGCGGGTCCACTCGGATTGGCTCGGAGTCGCTCCTACCAGGATTTATATCACCGGCGGAGCATCGGAGAACGATGGCATTGCCCAAATGATTGCCAATGTCTTCGGGGTGCCGGTGGATCGTTTGGATGTCCCCGGATCCGCTACGATTGGTGCGGCCATGCGGGCTGCGCACGGGATGGGCGAGAGCCTGACCGATCTGGAGTCGAAGTTTAGCCAGCCTAAGGAGGGGAGGACGATTGAGCCGGAGGTGGGGGCGAAAGAAGTTTACGACGAGATGATGATTGCATTTAAGGTGTTTCAGGCACGCCTCTGTCGGGGGGAATCTCTGTGAGCGGTGAGGACCCTCTTAAATCTGTCGTCAAAATCCCATGAGCACTTCCGACTTAATCTACGACGTCATAGGGGCCGCAATGGAGGTTCATCGCGAACTCGGACCAAGGCTTCGAGAGCCACCTTACGAGAACGAGCTTCGAATCAGGAACTACCGAGTGGATCAACAGAGATCATGGCCGAGCTATTATAAAAAACAGACCGTGGGAGATTGCTTCACCGACTTGGTTGTCAACGGAGAGCTGGTGGTTGAGGTGAAAGCACTCACGGCTTTGGGGGATGAAGAGATGGGTCAGATTTTGAATTACGTAAGAATTTCGGCGATTGAGACGGGCCTGTTACTCAATTTCAAGCCAAAATCACTTGAGGTGAAACGTGTGGCCCGGCGAAATTTGACCACAGATTTAAGAGGATTAAGCACAGGTTAACACCGATTTCCCCTGACGATTGGAGCCTTGCTTGTGAAGGCTTTTTTAATATTTTAAGAGACCAATAACCTAACCAATAACCAAAACAAACCATGTCCAGACCAGTCACACTCTTCACCGGCCAGTGGGCCGACCTTCCGCTTGCCGAACTCCTTCCTAAAGTCAAAGAAATGGGGTACGACGGCGTCGAACTCGCATGTTGGGGAGATCACTTTAATGTCCAAGCCGCTCTTAACGAGGAAGGCTATGTCGAAGGCCGTTGGGAGCTTTTGAAAAAAAACGACCTCTCCTGCTTTGCGATCTCCAACCACCTCGTCGGCCAGGCCATTTGCGATCCCATTGATGAGCGTCATGCCGCTATTCTTTCTCCCACCATTTATGGCGATGGCGATCCTGAAGGGGTTCGGCAACGTGCGGCGCTGGAGATGATCGATACCGGCAAGGCGTGCCGAAAGTTCATCGACGCCGGAAAAGATTACATGGCCGGGCGCGAGCAGGTTGGTATCGGCGCGGTCGTGAATGGTTTCACCGGATCGAGCATTTGGCATGCCCTTTATGCCTTCCCTCCAACTGATCAGGCTTATTTGCAAAAAGGCTTCGATGATTTTGCGAACCGCTTCATTCCCATTCTCGATGCCTTCGAGGCTCTTGACGTGAACTTTGGCCTCGAAGTGCATCCGACTGAGATTGCCTTTGATATTGCCTCGGCAGTCCGGGCCATCGAGGCCGTCAAGGGCCATAAGCGCTTCGGCTTCAACTATGATCCCAGCCACCTGGGCTATCAGGGCGTCGACTACGTCCGCTTTATTCGTCAGTTTTCCGACCGTATCTTCCACGTCCACATGAAGGACGTTTGGTGGGGTCACGGTGATGGCACGGTGGGTGTTTTCGGTGGTCACACTGATTTCTGTGATGCCGGGCGCTACTGGGATTTCCGTTCGGTTGGTCGTGGCGACATTAACTTTGAAGAAATCATCGTTGCTCTCAATGACACCCGCTACAGCGGTCCGCTTTCCGTCGAATGGGAAGATGGCCGGATGGAGAGGTTTCACGGTGCCGCTGAAAGCTGTGCCTTCAGCAAGGCCCTTGATTTCCCGAGGAACGAGGGCGGAATGTTCGATTCCGCTTTTGACGGTGACAACCAGTAGAGTAGAAACAAACCATGTCTCTCAAAATTGGAGTTATCGGTGCAGGTGGAATGCTGCAGTATCATCACGCTGGATTTATAAAGGCGGGTGCGGAAGTTGTCGCGGTGTGCGACATGAATGGTGATGCTGCAAAAGCTGCGGCAGAGAAGTATGGCGTGAAAACGACCTTCACCGATCTTGCCGAAATGCTGGGCGATCCCGACATCGATGCCGTGAGCATCATTGTCCCCAACAAGTTTCATGCCTCATTGGCGATTCAGTGTCTCGAGGCTGGTAAAGATGTTTTCTGTGAGAAGCCGCCGGCATTGAGCGCCGCTGAAGTGAAGGAAATGATGGCTGCTTCTGAGAAGTCCGGGAAAACCCTGATGTTCAATTTCAACAACCGGGCCCGGCCTGAGTCCGTTGAGTTAAAGAAGCGTATCGATGCGGGCGAAATCGGCACGATCAACTCGGCTCAGTCCAAGTGGATTCGTCGCACCGGGATTCCCGGTTTCGGCGGGTGGTTTACCACCAAGGATCTTGCGGGCGGCGGCGCAACCATCGATCTCCTCCATATGATTGATCTCGCGCTCTACTTCATGGGCTATCCCAAGCCGACCAATGTGCTGGGGCAAACCTTTGACACCTTCATGGGCGACTCCCGGTTCAAGGGGCCGTGGGGCATTCCTGATCGTGCCGATGGCACCACCGACGTGGAAGCGGCGGCTCATGGATTTGTGACTTTTGAAACCGGCCAGGTTCTCTCCCTCCAGGTTTCCTGGGCCGAGATGATCAAGCGTGAGGAAGTCTCAGTGGTCTTCCAAGGCACGAAAGCCGGTGGCAAAGTTGAGCGTCTTTTCAATGAGGACGGCCTTGATGAAACTGCTCTCGATACGCTTGAACTCTACACTCAGGATGGTGACAAGTCGGTCGATACTGTGCTCGCGCAACCTTTTTGCGAAGACATGGGACGAATCGACTCGGCGGCCAACTTCATCGAAACGCTCGAAGGAAAAGCCGCGCCTCTGAACACTCCTGATCAAGCGCTTCATCTTATGACTATCATTGACGCGATGTATGAGTCCGCGAAAACTGGTAAAGCAATTGCCCTCTAAAATCTCATGAATCGAAAACTAAGAATGGGAATGGTTGGCGGAGGCCGTGGAGCCTTCATTGGTCAGGTCCACCGTATGGCGGCAAATCTTGATGGTAAGATCGAACTGGTCGCCGGGGCTTTTTCCTCGGACCCCGAGAAGTCTAAGCTCTCCGGGCAGGACTTCTTCATCGATCCCGAGCGTGCTTACGGCAGCTACGAGGAAATGGCGAAAGCGGAAGCGGCTCGCGAAGATGGCGTTGATTTTGTCTCCATCGTGGTGCAGAACCACCTTCATTTTGCGGTCGCGAAATGCTTCCTTGAAGCGGGGATCAATGTCATTTGCGATAAGCCTCTGACCATCGATCTTGATCAGGCCAAGGAGCTTCGGTATCTCGTAAACCAGTCCGGCCTCGTCTTCGCCCTTACTCATAACTACACTGGTTATCCCATGGTGAAGGAAGCCAAGCGAATGGTCGCGGAAGGGGAACTGGGCCGTCTTCTCAAGATCGTGGCCGAGTATCCCCAAGGATATGCGGTGGGTGACGTCGAAGGTGAAGGCTCGGGAGCAATTGCGAACTGGCGTGCGGATCCCAAGATCGCGGGCAAGTCGAATTGCATGGGTGATATCGGAACCCATGCACACAATCTCACGAAATATATCACGGGCCTTGAAATCGAGGAACTCGCCGCAGAGCTCACCGCCTTTATTCCAGGACGCGAACTGGATGACGACGGCAACTGCCTGGTTCGCTTCAGCAATGGCGTCAAGGGGATCATCTACGCCTCTCAAATTTCCAATGGTGATGAGAATAATCTCAACATCCGGGTTTACGGGACCAAGGCATCGCTCGAGTGGCATCAGGAAGACCCCAATGACCTCATCGTGAAGTATGCCAATGCTCCGAGGAAGATCTATCGTCGGGGCAACGACTATCTGGGCGCGGCGGCTCAGGCCAACTCCCGGACGCCGTTTGCCCATCCCGAAGGCTTTATCGAGGCTTTTGCCAACGTTTACCTCGCAGCGGCTCAGGCCATTAGCGATCAAATCGATGGCAATGCGGCCCCCGAAGGAGGCTACGATTTCCCAACCGTGGACGACGGGGTTGCGGGGGTGGCGTTCATTGGGGCATGTGTTGCTTCGTCCGAGAACAACGCGGCTTGGACCAAGCTCGATCTTTAAGGATTCCAGCTTCTGTCCTTGAGTTTTCACGCTGCCTCCGTATCACTTCGGAGTGCAGCGTTTTCTTTTGCTCTTAATTTTAACCGCCGGGCTCGTTTCTTGTTCGAGTTCAGATCCCGAGTCGGGTCTCATTTCGGAGCCTACAGGAGCCAATCAAGTTGAGATTGGCAAGGACGGAAGCAACAATCCCTTTGCTTTTAAAAAGGAGGATATCCAGCAGGGAGACAATGGCTCGATTACGGGCGGGAAGCGCAGCCAGTATGAAGAGCGCGCGGATTCGGCTTACGCCAGAGCGAATGCCGACGCTCCTGCCTATCTCCAGAAATCCTTTCATAGAAAAGCTTGGTCCGGTTCTCAGGATTACAGCACGGGTTCCTATCGGACCGGCTCTAATTCCCAGGCCGAAACGAAGTCGCGTTTTGCGAATCGCAAGTCTAATAGCTCGAACAAGGTCGCTCGTGCGGCGGGTCAGGCCTTCGGGACAGGATCTTATGGCACGGGGCGTGCCAACGAAAATGGAAATACGGTGACCACTGGCTCAAGCGGATATGTTGATGAACAGGCCCGCGATGGTTGGCGTAAGGTTCCCATTCTGGAAGGGGATGAATACCGGAGCATCAGCATGGGCCGGGCAAAGAGGCTTCTCGGGCGTTAGTCCCCCTCAAAAATTACGCCCCTCCTAAAATTACCATAATATGAATAGGTATAAGTCGAATATAAAGCTACCCGACATTTTGTTTTAGTCGAAGCACTAGTTTTGGACCCACCTGTGTTCGGGATTTCTTGGAATCGTCCACGACCACCAAGGCATCGCGGCCTGGGTGGCTGAATCAATCCCGGCGCGCAAAGAGCACCTCAAGTATTTCCTGTCTTCCTTAGTCCTGCCCGATCAGCTTGAGTCGCTCGCTCCAGATTGCTTTTTCCTTTTCTGCGACGCTCAAGCGTTTCCGTGAGCGGAAGTAGTTGGCGAGATTTTCAGTCGTGGCCTGAATCGGGGTGGCGGGATGATTACCGACGGCGATCTCCCCGCAGAGCATCGTTTGTAAAAGACGAGCTGCTTCCGCAGGTTGGTTGTTTTCCAGATAGGACTTCCCCAGAATGGCGAGACAGCGGAGAGCTCTGTGATCCTTAATGTTGGCGAGTTCACACGTGAGGGCGAGTGTTTCTCGTTTGAGGGTCAAGGCCGCCAATTGGAGGGTCTCGGAAGGATCACCCAGAGTGTGGAGAGCGAGGGCGTTCGGGTAGGCCGTGCCATTGAGTTTTCGATCCAGCCATTGTATCGCGGGATTGGCCGGATCGATGGCGAGGGCCGATGAGAGCGCCTCTTTACGAGATTCGATGGGCCACCCTTCGTCTCTGACAATGGTCAACAAATCGGTCGTTGAAAGCTGATACCAAGCCGCTTTCTCGATGATTTCCACGGCGGTCGGTGTGCGGAGGAAAAAGGCCAGTTGGTAGAGAACGTCGGAGGGTAGCAGTCTGGACTTGGTCGACTTTGAAATTTCGGCAGCGATAAGTTCCCGGGCTTCTTTTTGATCGCCGCCAAGGAAATTTTCGACCTGTTTGAAGATCGCTTCGGGCGCTTGGAGGGAATCTTTTTCACGGAAATACTCATACCAATAGACTGCGACCTTCGGAGGGAAAGGGAGGAAGGCGCTGATCGCGCTCGCCCTTTGAAAAGCCTGGTCAGCGAGCAAATCCGGGGCAAGAGGGATGAGTTTTCCGCGCGGGAAGATTCTAAGCCCGAGAGAGATGGCGGCTTGTCGGCGGTTTTCACGAGAAACTCCAAGGGCGATCACCGGCGCAAAATATTCCGCAGCCTTTTTTAGCTCGCCGCCCTCGAGATGAAGGGAGGCAAGAGTGAGGCGGATCTTGGCATGATCTTCTCCGTCAATCCCACCGAGCGCTTTTTCGCCGAGATCGCGAGCCTCCTCCCGATGCCCCGTTCGCCACAAGAGACCGATGGCGGTGGTCACCTGGCCTTCGGAGGAGAGCCGTTCTGAGGCTTCGATGGGATGAGCAAGCAAGGTCAGGGTGCGGACGAGCTCCAACCAATCGATCAGAACGGCAGAAGTCAGGGCCTCAATATCCGGTTCTCCCGGTGGTGACGCAAAAGAGCGGTGGATCGCGGCGAGAGATGTTTCGGCCGAAAATCCATTTATCTCTCCGGTGTTCTCCAAGGTGAGTGAATTGGCAAGGAGTCGGCTTTCGTAGGCAAGATGGGGGCGGCCTTTGAGCGTGGATGAAAGTTGGAGGACCTTTTCAAAATCTCTTTGTGCTCGGGCCCGGAAGAGTTCCAGTGTCTCGGCCCATTTGCCGTCGTAGACCGATGGATCCAAGCCACTTCCGGCTTCGAGGAAAGCAATGGCGCGAGCCATCTCCGGGGCTGGGGCCTTTTCGAGCCCTTGTGTGAGGATCTCGAGAGCCAAGGGGATATCTCCCCCGATGGTGGCCATCCGGGCGAAATCAAGAAGTGCCATCTCGGGGAGATTTTTTTGGCAGCTCAAAGCCATCTCATAGACCAATCGGGTCTCGCTCTTTGCGAGAATGGCGATCATTTGAGATTTCATCGGAAAGTCTTCGTTGGCCAGAACGGCGGTGAGGGCACCCCGACAACGTGGATTGAGGGAAGTTTGTAAGACGCTCTTCCAGGAGGTTCTCTGCTCGATGAGAGCCTCGGTAAAAACTTTTGCCAAGACGAAGGCTTGCTTGCTTTGGTAGTCCGGATTCGAGGTCCAGGTATCGAAAAAAACGAGACCAGCGAGAATTCCTTGTGGGTGTTCCAGTAACTCGCCGAGTCGGGAAGCCCGGAAATCGTGCTGGGCCTCGTCAACCGCTTGCGCGAGTTTTAAGAGTTCTTCTGGAGAACCCGGCTTGAGCCCCATACGGAGCCGTTGTAGGACGAAATCGGCCCGAAGCGCGACCTCCGGGTCTTCATCCGCAGAGAGTTTGGTCATTAAAGGAATGGCCTCGCGACCGCTTTCCCAGATTTCAAGAGTGAGAGCTTCTCTTGCGGCCGCCTTTTGAGAGCCGAGAATTCTCCGGGCCTCGTCGAGGGGAGGAAGGGCGAAGGCCGTAGCGGCGGTCAGGATGAGGATGAGGAGTCTCACGATGAGAAAGACGTAGTCGGAAGAGGAAATCTTAGCGATAAGAGACTTCTGGTCCTGTGTAGATGAACCGCGTAGGATCACTTCCGTGGACGAGAAGCAGCCTGAAACTTTAAAGGAACGACTTTGGCGAATTGTTTTCGAAGCCGAAACCCCGCTGGGGAAGGCCTTCGATGTCGTTTTACTGTGGGCCATTGTGCTGAGTGTCTTCGCGGTGACTCTGGAGAGTGTCGATAGCATCCGAGCCGATTATGGCGAGATTCTCAAGGTGGCGGAGTGGGGCTTTACCATTCTCTTCACTCTGGAGTATCTCATGCGCATCATCTTGGTGAGGCGCCCTTTCCGCTACATCAAAAGCTTCTACGGAATCGTCGATCTGCTTTCGTGTCTGCCGACTTACCTCGCCATTTTTCTCACGGGTGCGCATTCCCTAATGGTCATCCGGATTCTCCGACTTCTCAGAATGTTCCGTGTCCTGAAGATGGTGGGACATGTTAGGGGCGGCGAGACGATCATGCGGGGCTTGCTTGAGAGCCGTGCCAAGATCTTCGTCTTCTTCTTCGCGGTCCTCTTGTTCTCGGTCCTGGCAGGAACTCTGATGTATTTGGTGGAGTCAGGTGTAGAGGGGACTCATTTCACGAATATCCCGATTAGTATCTACTACGCCATCGTATCGATTACGACCGTGGGATACGGCGATATGGTCGCGATTACCACGGTTGGAAAAATACTGACCGCGATTTATGTCCTAACTGGGTATGCTATCATCGCAGTTCCAACCGGAATCGTGACGTCGGAGTTGCTAAAGAGTCACCTTGGCGATCCTTCCAGCGATGCTTGCCCGGGATGTGGGGTCCACGGACATTTGCCCGATGCCAATTACTGCCGCAAGTGCGGTGATAAGTTGCAATAGGCGTTGCGCGGAGAGAATCTCGGTATGAGTATCAGGCATGTGGAAATCAGCCGCTGACTATGAGGATGTTCGCTACGAAAAAAGTGAAGATGGAGCCATCGCCAAGATTACTATCAACCGCCCGGAGGTACGCAATGCCTTCCGCCCGTTGACGGTCAAAGAACTTTTACAGGCCTTCGAGTTAGCTCATCAAGATCAGGAAGTTGGGGTGATCATCCTCACTGGAGAAGGGGAGAAAGCCTTCTGCTCAGGAGGCGACCAAAAAGTGCGGGGGCACGCCGGCTATCTCGGCGAAGACGGAGTCCCGCGACTCAATGTTCTCGATCTCCAAAAAAAGATCCGGGGCCTCCCGAAGCCTGTCGTTGCGATGGTCGCCGGTTACGCCATCGGTGGCGGTCATGTCCTCCACATCGTGTGCGATCTCACGATCGCGGCCGATAATGCCCGATTCGGACAAACCGGTCCCAAAGTCGGATCCTTCGACGGGGGCTTGGGGTCGAGCTATCTCGCCCGGATTGTCGGTCAAAAGAAGGCCCGCGAAATTTGGTATCTTTGCCGGCAATACGATGCCCAGCAGGCGCTCGACATGGGCTTGGTGAATACCGTGGTCCCTCTTGCCGAGTTGGAAGCAGAAACGGTGAAGTGGTGTCGGGAAATGCTCGAACATTCACCGCTGGCGCTCCGTTGTCTCAAGTCCGCCTTGAATGCCGATTGCGATGGTCAGATCGGGCTGCTGGATCTTGCTGGAAATGCCACCTTGCTTTACTACATGAGCGAGGAAGCGAAGGAGGGAAAGCAGGCCTTTATCGAAAAGCGGAAACCTGACTTTTCAAAGTTCCCCCGGCTACCCTAGCGTCAGGCCATGATACCCGCTTGGAAAGCGTGGCTTCTGGCCGCCAGACCGAAAACCCTGCCGGCCGCAGTCGTGCCCGTCTGGTCGGGATGTCGCATGGCTTGGGGTCTGACCGGGGCGTGTCACCTGCG
>JBLIDI010000094.1:0-13091 GCA_047634075.1 Akkermansiaceae bacterium | reverse complement strand
GATGAAGATGTCTTCAAAACCCTTCACGTCTCACGAACTCAGAACAAACCGATTTCCTCACCGGGAGCCGTGGCCATGGTTGCCCTAAAACTTCACGCCATCCACCAACCAGACCGCGAGGACCCCGAAAAAGACTGGCGCGATATTCTCGCTATCATCGACGCCCAAGGACTCAACCTCGACGATCAAGATTTTTCTGCTACCGTCCTCAAACATGGAGGGAAAGATGGCATCATTCGAATCACAGATCACCTCAGTATCTGATCTCGATTTTGGCAAAATCGCTCCGGGGATGGGGCTCAAAAAACGACCAGCGAGGTTCCTCGACCCCCGGATTGTTGACAACCATTTCCGGCCTCTCCTCACCAATATCCCCAGCCCCGAGGCTCGCTGGAAAAGCAAAGCCAACGCCCAACCATTCCCTGGTCTCTAGGGATTCAATCGGCATCCGAGAAATTTTGCCAAACGTTTTGAGATCTTATCCTATCGGTAGAGCCCCTGTTGGAATCTTGAACAACTAACCGCCGAGATCCTCAAGCGTGGTCGTCTCTTCGACCCTAAGTCTGCTGACATTCCCCCCCGACATTCGCGAGTTTATCGCATTGTGCCTCTCGCAGAAAGTTGAGTTTCTCCTCGTCGGCGGCTACGCCCTCGCTTTCCACGGCGCGCCACGCTTTACCGAGGACATCGGTTTCATGATCCTTGTCTCGCCCGAGAACGCTGACAAACTGGACCAAGTTCTCAAAAACTTCGGCTTCGGAGGAGCCGGTATTTCACGCGACGATTTTCTAGAAGTTGCCCAAGTTATTCACCTGGGCCGTGCCCCGAATCGTATTGATCTCCTCACCGGAATCAGCGGCGTAAACTGGCAAGAAGCATGGAGTTCACGCTCGACGGTCGACCTCTATGGCCTTGAAATCCCCCTTATCGGAAAAGAGGCTCTCATCAAAAACAAAGATGGAACCGCGTGGGATCCATGGCGGGCCAAGGCCATCTCCGGCCCCGGAAAAGGAAAGCTTCTCGAGCGTATCCACGCCATTCCCTCCTTCCGAAAATCCTGGCTCGCCTTCCACCCCAATTCCGCGATCGCCAAATAGACACGCTCCGAAAAAGGAGAACCTCATCACATTCGCTCCCTCGAAAAAAAAAATGAGCGTCTTTGTAACCCCTCAAGAATGAGATTCGAACTCTCTCATGAACACCCGCTTATTGTTCGGGGATACCCTTAAAAAACTCATGAATACCAAACAAATTCTCTCCATCGGAGGCGGTAGCGCCTTTGGAGCCGTCGCCGCCGTTCTTCTGATGAAGGCCCTTCCTTCGGAAAACGACACGGTCGCTGATCAAGAAGCCTCCGGTGACCCCAAGGTTTCCGAGGTCGCGACAGGCCAAGACCAAGACCAGGAGATCACTCCCTCTGAACGTGTCGAAGGAACGAGAACAATCCTGGGGCAATTGGCCGAAGATAATCCCGAGCTCGACCTCGATGAACTCAAGGAGCGGCGCGAAGAATTTGCGGGTTCGATGAAGGAGCGGCAAATGGAACGTTTAACCAACAAGATGGCGCAGTGGAGCGCGGCTCTGGGGCTTGATGAAGATCAGCAGAAGCAGATGTTGGAAATTGCCGACCAGCAGCTTTCCGAACTTGAGGGAATTGCCGTCAGCGCCTCGGAAAGCGGAGATCCTGCTGCCATTTCCGAGTCAGCAAAACGCGCCATGGCAATCATGAGTGGACGAGCTCTCGAGGACTCGATGGGAGGACTCCTCACCCCCGAACAACAGGCAAAACACCAAGAGTTCAGTTCGCGACAGAACCAAAGCCGAGCCGAAGGGAGAACTCTCCGGCAGCTTGCAGGTCTTCAAGAAGATCTCATGTTGTCCCCGGAACAGAGGAATGACGTCTACGGTGTTCTTTACGAAAATTCGGTTGCGGCAGTACAGGATGATTCTGGTGTCAGCTCCATGATTGAAACCTTCGCCTCCCAATCTGGCATGACCATCGACCCAGCCCTTCAAGGCGTGATTTCACAAATCGCAAACGAAGGACTTGCCGGGCTGGCCTCCGGGCAGAATATGGACCGTGACTCGATCACAGAGATGGCCCAAGGTGCCGCTAGCGAATCCATCGAAAAACAGATCGAGCAACTTCGCCCCATCTTGACCGCTGGACAACTTGACCTTTACCGCAGCCAGCTGGAAAGCCGCGTCGGCAATCTCATGAATCTCGGGGGGGCCGGAGAGTAGGCTTGCGCCGTTGACAACTTCCAGCCTGGGAAAGCTCGCTTGCTTTTCCAGACCTTTTACCCTTATCCCCATGAACACCAAGGGCACCGCCGTCACTTTTTTGCTGACATTTTTTCCCCTTGTTCCCTGCACTGCCGAGCCCGTTCAAGATCAAGATATCAGCTCAACTTCTCCGTGGGCCGCCCATCTTGATTTCACGAAGTTAAGTGATCCCCCTCTCGAGGGCTTCCTGCTCCAGATCGCAGCCTTCGATCGTGTGCTCCAGCTTCAGACAGTTCTCAACGAGAAGCTTGCGATTGATTGGAAATCAGTTGAAGGGGTGACCCTTTTCGGGGCCGGTGACCGATCGAGTGAAACGGCCATCATTTTACGCGGGGACATCGAAAAAATTGACCTCACAAGTCTCCCAATCGCGAAAGATCTGCCCCTCTATCACGGAACCAAACTCAGACAGGGACCTGATTGGCAGGAATCTTCGCTGACCCTAGCGAAAGCATCGGACAAGGCCTGGATCGCGGGCACCTCTCTCCAGGCCGCAAAAGAGTCATTGGATCTATTAGCCGGTCGAAAAGAATCTAGAAGCTCCGCGACTCTTCCCGAAGAGGCCACGAACGCACTCAAATCGGCAGCGGCAATGTTCTCGATTGATATGAAAAAGCTCAATCCGAAACTCCAATTCGAGGCCGACTTTACCCGCGCGATTCGGCAAGCCTGGTTCTTGATCGGGTCTCGGGATGATCAGGTCGAAGCGACGATCATAATCGATAGCACCGATGCCGAAGGTTTGCTCTTTCTTCAGAAACATTTCAAGCTCCTGACCGCTCTCTTAATGTCGCAACCGGAGACCCCGGCGACTTGGTTGGAGCTAGCCGAAGCCCTCGAAATCGAGACCCACGGCAATTGGATGACCTTGAAAGTTGCCGCTTCACCGGAAAAGTCGGCGATATTTTTAAAAACTCTCGGCCCCCTTTTTACCAAAGCTCCGGATGTCTCAAAGCAGGGGAATTGAAACCCATCATGGCTGCGATGGATGACTCAGACGAAGAGCTTGTGGCCCAATGCCAAAAAGGATCGACGCGCGCTTTTGAATCTCTCCTCCATCGCTATCAACCACGAGTTCTTCGCTTCGTCGAAGGGCAAATTGGAAATCTTGAAGATGCCCGGGATGTCACCCAACGAATCTTTCTGCAAGTGCACGGCAGCGTATCACGCTTTCGACCGGGAAGCCGCTTTTCGCCTTGGTTATTTACGATCGCCCGCCGACAGGGGATCGACTTCCTCCGCCAGGCCGGTTCCCGACGACGGGTTCACGAGCAACTGCTTGCGGAACCGAAACCGGACCAAGAAGCCGACCCTCAAATATTGCTCACACAACAGGAGGAAGTCGAGGCCATCTGGCATTGGATTCGAACCCACTTGGATGAGCGTTCCGCTGAGATTCTCTGGTTGCGAATTCAAGAGGATCTCGATCTCTCCGAAATCGCCAAAGTGACAGACCTGAGTAAAGCAAACGTCAAAGTTCTTCTTCATCGCGCTCGAAAATCTCTTCTAAAAACCTTCCCTTGAGGACCCCCCAAAATCAACTTTAACCCAAAGCGATACCATGAAACGTCTTCTCTGCCATCTTGCCCAAAGAAATCAGAATCCCGCCGGGCCAATTTCGAAACATGTTTCCGGCTGCCCAAAATGCCAGGAATTCTTCCGGCAGGTCTCATCTCTCGAATCCCGGCTCAGCACAAGCGCCGGAGAACCGGACCCCCAACTTTGCACTGAAATCATGGCCGCCATTTCATCAAAAAGGCCTGTAACTCTTGCGACGCCGAAATGGGCCTGGATATCATCTCCGGTGGCCCTTTCAACTGCGGTCGCTTTGCTATTCTTACTCATTGGAATTTTAGCGATGACCAACTTCAAACAGCCAAGCGACAGAGCGGATCTTCCTGTTGAGCAAGTAGAAACCGCCCCCACTCCAGCCCCCAAAGTGTCTCAAAAAATGACTCTCGCCTATGCCCAGCAGCAACAAGAGCTTCTTCAACGAGACGCCTTAAAACTGGGAGTCCACCTCCGCGAAAATTTGATCCTCTTCCGAACCGCCGATCGGTAGAGGAACGAACCGCCCCACAGAAATCACCCTCTTTCCCCGCGGAGAAGGGGAACTCCAGCGTGCCAGGATCCTCCCACACAATCCCCGCAGCTTCCCTTTTCTAACTTCGACAGTGGGATCATATCCAGCTATCCTCTCCCCATGGAGGGTGTGAGTCATCACCCCGACAGACTGAGGTTCGTTGCAGTGTCCCTCTCACCAGGACTTGAGCTTTCAAAATATTTCCATGACCAAAAACGAACAAAAGATAGGCCGTTTCCTCAGCCTGGTTCTCCGCCATGACCCCGCATCTATCGGCTTGCAACTCGATTCCCAAGGCTGGGCAAAAATTGACGAGCTACTCACCGGCCTGAAACAGAATAGCAAAACCCTCTCGCACGAGGGCCTGCAAACGATCGTTGAACACAGTAACCAGCGCTTTTCCTTCTCGGAAGACGGCGGGAGCGTTCGCGCCTCGCAAGGCCATTCGATCAATATCGACATTAAGCTCACCCCGGAATCTCCCCCCGAATTCCTCTACCATAGCACCTGCTCGCGCTTCATGGATACGATCGAGAGCAAGGGGCTCTCCAAGATGTCCCGCCAACACGTCCACCTCTGCGGAGATATCCGCAGTGCCCATGAAGTCGGACGGAAACATCGTAAGCCCATCATTCTCGAGGTCGCTGCCCGACTCATGGAGTCCCATCGCTTTCAATTCTTTAAATCCGAGGACGGAATCTGGCTCACCGAAGCTGTCCCGCCCGACTACTTAAACGGCCAAATCACTTTCTAGCCCGCACCTCGCACATGACTCCCACCCAAGAATCCCAGTGGATCACCACCTTCCGCGCCTTTCTTGAATCACAAGGAGAAGGCGATCCCGCCCACGATCCCCAGCACATCGAGCGCGTCGTCCTCAACACCCGGCACCTCGCCGCCGTTGAAGACCTCGCCCTCGATATCCTCATCCCCGCAGCCTACCTCCACGACTGCGTCCACGTCCCCAAGAACTCCCCACAACGTTCCCAAGCCTCCCGTCTCGCCGCCGACCGCGCACTCGTGTTCCTGCAAGAGCAGCGCTACCCCGCCGAGTATCTCGAGGCCATCCATCACGCCATTACGGCTCACAGCTTCTCCGCCAAGATCACCCCCGAAACGATTGAGGCGAAAGTCCTTCAGGATGCCGACCGTATTGATGCCCTCGGTGCCATCGGGCTCAGTCGGTGCCTCATGCTGGGCGGACACATGGGCTCTCTCCTCTACAATCCAAACGACCCTTTTTGCCAGAACCGAGCGACCGACGACGCCAACTTCTGTGTCGATCATTTCTTCGCCAAACTCCTCAGCCTTAAAGACACCATGCAGACCTCGGCAGGTAAGTCCCTCGCCAAAGAACGCACGCAATTTCTCAACGATTTCCTGGACCAACTCCGAACAGAAATTGCTCCGACCTCCTGACCAAAGCCCATCACGATGTTCCGCTTCCTTACCTTTTTCGCTCTCTCCAACCTCGCCCTCGCGGTCGAGACTTTTCGCTTCGAGGTCAAAACCGTCGCTGAAAACTTCGCCCGCCCCATGGGCATGGATCTGGGCCCCGATGGCTCCATCTACCTCATCGAACTCCAGGGAAAGGTCAGTCGTATTCATGCCACCACCGGAGAACGCACCACCCTCGCCCAGATCGAAGTCTTCGGTGAGCAAGAAAACGGACTCCTCGGCATCGCCCTCGATCCGAAGTTCAAAGAGAACAATCACCTCTTCCTTCTCTACTCACCCGCCGATCTGATCGGCCAACGTATCAGCCGCTTCACGCTCAAAAACGACACCCTCACCGACGAGGCCAAAGTCATCGCATGGAAGACCCAGCGCCGCGAGTGCTGCCACCACGGTGGCATGCTCAAGTTCGGTCCCGACGGCTGCCTTTACGCCTCCGCCGGAGACAACACCCATCCCTTTGGCGACTCCGCTTCCTACGCGCCCATCGACCGCCGTCCCAATCGCGAACCCTGGAACGCCGAAAAATCAGCAGCCAACCCCAATGACCTCCGCGGCGGAATCATGCGCATTCGCGTCAACCCAGATGCCTCCTACGCCATTCCCGAAGGAAACCTTTTCCCTGAGGGCACTCCCGGAACACGCCCCGAAATCTTTGTCATGGGCTGCCGAAATCCCTGGAAATTCTCCATTGATCCAAAATCGGGCCACCTCTACTGGGGAGACGTCGGCCCTGATGCCGGAAACGCCGGCCCCCGCGGCCCCGCCGGACATGACGAAATCAACCAAGCCCGCAAAGCGGGATTCTTCGGCTGGCCCTACTTCATCGCCGACAACAAACCCTACTCTCGTGTTGATTTCACGAACGGAAAAGTAGGCGCCAAATTCAATCCGGCCAAACCGATCAACGACTCGCCCCTCAACACCGGACGCCAAGATCTTCCGCCCGCCCAGCCCGCCTTCATTTTCTACCCCTACGGCGATTCCCCCGAATTCCCCGAACTTAAAAAAGGAGGCCGCACCGCCTGCGCCGGACCCGTTTTCCACTACGACCCCAAGTTCGCCGAGACCGGCGGCTTCCCCGCGGATTTCAATCATTGCCTCCTCTTCTGGGACTGGAACCGCCCTTACATCAAGTGGGCCAAACTTGATAAAAACGAGAACCTCGTCGGTTTCCAAGAGTTCACCCTCCCGGCCAAAATTAAGCGTCCCTCCGACGCCCTCTTCACACCCGACGGCACCCTTTGGTTCATCGACTACGGCGCGACCTGGGGAGACAACAAGGATGCCCGCCTCATCCACATCACCTACCGCCACGGAAACCTCGACCCCATCGCGCAATTCCAGACCGACCAAAAATACGGCTCGATTCCCCTGACCGTGAGCCTCGAGAGCTCAGGCTCTCAAGATCCCGAAGGTGGAAGGCTTCGCTATTCATGGTCTCATCACGGCAAGGAATTCTCAACCGCAACGGCTCCAAAACTCACCCTCTCTGAGCCAGGTGATCATGTCATCACCCTCAAAGTTACTGACGAAGACGGAGCAAGCAGTGACACCTCTCACACCATTACGGCCGGAAACACCCCTCCCAGTTTAGCTTTTGAATCACCTCTCGACGGCACCTTCTATAACCCCGGGAAGCCGGTTGCATATCAAATCCATCTTTCGGACCAGCAAGAAGGCGATTCAAAAAAGGACGCGACCGCCTTCGGCAGCACCGTCGTCACCCTGGCTCCTCTTGCCAAAGAAGCACCCGGACTTTCCGCGATCAGGTCCTCCGATTGCTTCAATTGCCATCACGCCACTCAAAAACTGATTGGTCCGGCCTTCAACGACATCGCAAAACGCTACAAGGACGATGACACCGCCTTTGACCAATCGGTTACTCGAATCATTTCAGGATCATCCAAAGTCTGGGGCGAGATTCCCATGCTTCCCCATCCCAATCTCGACCGGAACCAGGTCGCCTCCATGGTCCGCTGGATCTATTCTCTCTCTGCTAAAAGCGCTCCCGAAGTGAGCCGCGGCTCCACCGGCACCATCAAACTCCCCTCATCGGATCAAACGCTTGAGCTCTCCGCCAACTATACCGATGCCGGTGGTCACGAGGGCAAGGCTTCCCCGCTCTCCGGCGGAGCGTCGATCCGACTCCATCCCCGCACCATCCAAGCCGAGTCCTACACCACGAACAACGGCAC
Source organism: Akkermansiaceae bacterium (assembly GCA_047634075.1). Taxonomy (GTDB): domain Bacteria; phylum Verrucomicrobiota; class Verrucomicrobiia; order Verrucomicrobiales; family Akkermansiaceae; genus SW10. Next base: position 5,069 of record JBLIDI010000094.1, on the reverse strand, counting down.
CCAGATCCTCAACCGCAACGATCACCCCTTCATCGGAGCGATCAACCATTCTCATTGGACCGAATACCACCGCTTCCGGCTCGAAGGCTCTCAAAAAATAACCTTCCGCTACGCTTCCGCCGGCCCCGGAGCCACCGTAACAATGACCGCGAATGGCCAAAACATCGGCTCCGGCCAGTTCAAACCAACCGGCGATTGGAAGACATGGAAGGAAGTCTCCATCCCTCTCGCCAACCTGCCCTCCGGTCTTGTCAATCTCCGCCTGACCTTCACCAATCCCGGTAAGCAACACCTTGCCAACCTCGATTGGTTCCGGATCGACTGAAGCGAACACCTCTCCGGTCTCTCATTCAGGCTTCCTGATTCTTCTAAAAGATGACACCCTGAGGGGGTGAAATCCCTCCTCATTACCGCCTCATTTCTCATCGTCGGACTTTCCGTTTTGCAAGCGGCCGGGGATTCCCGGCCCAACATCATCCTCGTCATGACCGATGACCAAGGGTGGGGGGAAACCAGCTACAACGGCCATCCCATTCTGAAAACTCCCAACCTCGACGCCATGGCCGCCAACGGCCTGCGCTTCGACCGTTTCTACGCCGCGCCCAATTGCTCCCCCGCCCGCGCCAGCGTTCTTACCGGCCGCTCCAACGACCGCACTACCGTCCTCAACCACGGTCACGCCCTCCGCCGCCAAGAAAAAACCCTCCCCGCCGCTCTTAAAAAAGCGGGATACGCCACTGGCCACTTTGGCAAATGGCACATCAATGGCTTCAGCGGACCCGGCGCTCCCATCCTCGCCTCCGACACCCATCACCCCGGCATCTTCGGGTTCGACGAATGGTTTTCCGTCACAAATTTCTTCGACATCGATCCCCTCATGAGTCGCAAGGGTAAATTCGAGCAAACCAAAGGTGACTCCTCCGAAGTCATCGTTGCCGAAGCCCTCAAGTTCATCGAAGCCAAATCAAAAGGCGCAAAGCCCTTCTTCACCGTCATCTGGTTCGGTTCCCCGCACGATCCCTTCATCGCCAGCGAGGAGGACAAAACTCCCTTCAAAGGTCTTTCCAAGGCTTCACAAGAACACTACGGAGAACTCGTCGCGATGGACCGCAGTATCGGAACTCTCCGCGCCGGCCTCCGCAAACTCGACCTCCACGATGACACCATCGTCTGGTTCAACAGCGACAACGGAGGCCTCAACGGCATAAAACCCGGCACCGTTGGAAACCTCCGTGGCTTCAAAAACAGCATCTTCGAAGGAGGCCTCCGAGTCCCCTGCGTCATCGAATGGCCTGCCGGGATCTCCAAAGCGCGTCGTACTTCCACGCCTTCCGGCATTGTCGACATCTTCCCCACCCTCGCCGACATCGCAAACCTCCCCAAGGACTCGATGCTGAAGCCCATCGATGGCCTCAGCCTTTTCCCTCTCTTCAAAACAGAAACCGGACCCCGCAAAGAACCCCTCTTCTTCCGCCACACCGGTCGCACCGCCGTCATCGACAATAATTTCAAACTCTTAAACGACAAAAAGGGCGGCGAAAACGACCAACTCTACGACCTCTCCAAAGACCAAACCGAGTCAAAGGACCTCATCAACGAGCTCCCAAAAGTCGCCCGTGACTTGCAAGCCAAGCTCAAAGCTTGGAACATTTCCGTCGACAACAGCCTCGCCGGCGGCGATCTCCCTGCCGGAGTCAAACCCGACCCGGTTAAAGCACGTTCCTGGACCACCTCACCGGAGTATGCGCCCTACATTGAGGGCTGGAAAGATCGGCCCGAATTCAAACACTACCTCAATCGCAAAAAGAAGCCCCGCAAGTCACCAAAATGAAAACTCTTCTCCTCCTCATTCTCTGCGCCTCCGCGATTCTGCGTGAAACTCAGGCAGCCCCACGGCCCAATATTCTCTGGCTCTCCGCCGAGGACATCAACGCCCACTTCGGCTGCTATGGCGACCCCCAAGCGATCACGCCCCACCTTGACCAACTCGCCAAGGACGGCGTCCGTTACACCAATGCCTATACCGCCGCCGGAGTGTGTGCCCCCTGCCGCTCCACCATCATCACCGGGATGTACCAGACCACTATCGGGACCATGCACATGCGCAGCAGCGCCACCATGCCCGACGCCATCAAGGCCTTTCCCATCTACCTTCGCCAAGCCGGTTACTACTGTAGCAATAACTCAAAAAAGGACTACCAGTTTACCGAGTCCAAAGAAACTTGGGATGCCAGCAGCGGCGAGGCCCACTGGCAGAACCGCGAGAACCCCAAGCAACCCTTCTTCGCCGTCTTCAACTTCACGGACTGCCACGAGAGTGGCATCGCCAGAAAATCAAAATACAAATCTGTCACCAAGAATCTCTCCCCCGGTGAACGCCAGGACCCAACCAAGTTGACCACCCTCCCGCCTTACTATCCCGACACTCCCATCGTGCGCGAAGACTGGAAGCGCAACTACGAACTCATCACCGCGATGGATGCTTGGGCGGGCGAGCACATCGAGGCCCTTAGAAAAGCGAATCTCTACGAGGACACGATCATCATCTACTGGTCCGATCACGGAGTCGGACTCCCCCGCGCCAAGCGCTGGCTCTACGACTCGGGCACCCGCATCCCCCTCATCGTTCGCATTCCCGGGAAGTTTCGTACTTCCGGCCAGGGCAAACCTGATACGACCGATGACCAACTTATCAGCTCCCTCGATTTCGGCAATACCGCCCTTAATCTCGCGGGCCTCCCCGCCCCACCCGTGACCCAGGGCCGCGCCTTCCTCGGTGAGAATCTCACTCCTCCACGCGACGCCATCTACGGCGCCCGCGATCGCATGGACGAGCGCTATGACATCATCCGCAGCGTCCGCGACAAGCGCTACCGCTACATCCGCAACTACGAGCCACTTAAGCCCTACTTCCAATACATGAACACTCCCGAAAAAGGAGCGACCATGAAGGAACTCCGGCGCATCGCCAAAAGCGGCAAAATGTCCCCCGCCATGAAGACCTTCATGGCGGACCAAAAGCCGGTCGAGGAATTCTACGACCTCGAAAAAGACCCTCACGAAGTCAACAATCTCGCCGACGATCCCGCGCAAAAAGAGAACCTCAACCGCCTTCGCCAAGCTCATCTTCAGTGGATCAAAGACACCCGGGACCTCGGCCTCATCCCCGAACCGGAAATGGAACTCCGCGAGAAAAAGGCCGGATCCCGCTACGCCATCCTTGCCGAAACCAAAGACACCACCCTACCCGAACGACTCGGCGAAATGGCGGGCCTTGCTTCCGAGGGAGAATCAGCTCTTCCCGACCTCCACGAAGGTCTCAAGGATCACGATGCCGCCGTCCGCTACTGGGCTGCCACTGGCATTGGGAATACCGCCGTTAGAAACAACAAAAGCGTCTCCGCATGCCTCCAGATGATTCAAAAAGACCCCTCAACCGTCGTCCGCATCGCAGCCGCCCGCGCCCTTCTCCGCCTCAAATCCGAGGAACCCAAAGCCCTCGCTGAACTCACGAAAGCTCTTGAATCTCCCGAACAATGGTCCCGCCTCCACGCCGCCATCGCCCTCGATGAAGCCGAAAAACAAGCTCTCCCGGCTCTTCCTGCCTTGAAAAAAGCACTCAAAAACCAACCCAACAAATACATCGTGCGCGTCGCCAATAAAGCAGTGAACGATCTTCTCGGCACAAGCAATAGGGTGAAGTAGTATCCAACCCATGCCCACCACGCTACAATCGATCTACGAAGTCTTCGAACACCAGAAGACCGATCTTCTCCTACACGTGTTGGCGAGCGGAAGCTTCCCAACCCCGGCCCTCGTCTTTGTCAGGAATCGCGAGGCCCTCTTGGCCCTGAACACCGAAGCAGGTCTCAATGACCTCGCGACCGACACCATCTCGGGCAGTAAAAAGGTCGAACTGCGTGAACGAGCCTTACAGGACCTCAAAAAAGGAACCCTTCAGGCGATTTTTGCGACCGAATCAGTCCTTCGCGAGGCCGACCTCTCGGGAATCAAGTCCATCATTCACTTCGACTTCCACGAGATCGATCAAGACTATCTCAAGCGGGCCGATTCCGAGCTTGCCGAAATCACGACCTTTGTGACCCAAGGCGAAAGCAAGAACCTCGAAGAACTCTCGAAGCTCGTCGCAGCGCCTCTTGAGAAAAGGATCGTAGAAGACTTCTCCTACGACAGCCAACCTCGCAACTTTCGCACCCCGCCCAAGAAGGGCCAGAGTAACCGGACCAAGTCAAAGCCCCTTCAAAACAAGAAGCCCAAGCTCAAGAACAAGGGCCCCCGCCGGAAAACCGGACGAACTCGGAAACGCTAACACCCGGAAGGGCTCTCTCAGAGTGCCCATAGCCGAGCCCCCCTAAATTAGCGAAATTCCTTCACCAGTTCTTCCGGAGTAAAGGTTGTCTCCCGATCCTCTAGCTTTTTGCGAGTCTCAGCGACCGTTTCAGGCTTGACCGCGCTCTTTTGATTATTCCAAGCGTGACGAATGAAAGTGGCGACGTCGGCAAGCTGAGCATCATCAATTTGGGGAGCATCCTTCAAGCCCGGCATCGCGGCTGCCGGGGTGTATTTTTTCCCACCCACTTCGATCGGCCCCATGAGCCCCTGCAAGAGAATGGCAGAAAGACGCTCTTGTGACCCATTCACCCACTCAGAGCGCACCAGGGGAGGTCCCAGTGATTCGAGACCTTTGCCATCGGCACCGTGGCAAGCCATGCAGTTATGGATGTAAAACTTTTCCCCTCGTTGGAAGGACGCCAAGTGCGCCTTATCGCGAGGGGCTTTAAAGGCGGCGGCGGTCGTCTTGGGAGTGAGACAGTGCTTAAGATACTTCAAAAACTTCGCGTCTTTAAACTCACTCCCCAGCACTTCCAGGAACTCCGCCTCACGACCAGCGAGACCGTTGATGGTAATTTCCCGAAAGTAGGGGGCCTCGATGTTCTTCACCAAAACTTCCTTGAGCAGCGCCAAAGCCTCCTTCGAGGGAATTCTGCCCAGCGAAGCCGCGAGTTGGCGTTGCATGACGAGGTCAGGAAGCTCGGCAAGCTCGACAA
>JBLIDI010000093.1:0-13271 GCA_047634075.1 Akkermansiaceae bacterium | reverse complement strand
TCGCGAATTCCGCAAGCTGTGACGGAGGGCAAGGGAGGATTTTTCGTGATGAAGGAATAGCAGCGCTAATTTCACGATAAGGATTTGAAAAGTTTGGTTGAGCAGTCGTTTGGAAACGAATCCGAACACCTGTCAAACTGCTCACCTCCAGGATGTGTTTCGTTGCCGGAACGATGGAAGTCACCGCAAATGCGATGGAGAGCTCATCCGGAGAGCGGAGCTACAAGATTGGCACCGAAACACTGGGCAAGCTGTCACTTGGCCGGGGTAAGAGGAGCTAGTTCTTCACTCGGAAAAGCTGCTCAACGGCAGTCTGTGGCAGAGGGTTGGTAAACCAAGTCCCGCTTAGGGGAGGGGCGAGGTGATAGCGTTGAGTTGGGTTGGCATTTTGAAGCGACTGCCAGTCTTGGAGGATGACGTCTGGTGATAGTTCTCCGCGATAGATTGCGAGAGCCCCGCCGTTTGGAGCGAGAAGCAAGGCGAGTGGCACCGAAGATGAGGGGGTGAGGTCGAAGAGTTTTTCCTGGAATCTGTGGATCTGGAGCGCTGATTCGGCATTAAGTAATCCCCAGGAGAAGGGGAACTTACTCTGATCGATGAGATCGTAAGACGGGGAAACATCAGCTGCCGGTCCGGCGAGGCCATCGACACTGAGCGCAAGAACTTCGAGATTTGCGGCCCGGATTGCGGCGGCATTTTTGGTCACTTCCTTCAGCGTCGATTTGCAGTGCCGGCAGGTCCCGGACCAGAGGATGAGAAGGCGAGGCTTCCCGGCTCCAGCGAGAGTCTTCAGTTGGGCGGCTTGGTTCCGATAAGTGATCGCCGGGAACGGAACTCTGGCCGGTAAGATGATCCGCGCGGAGCCATCATTTTGTGAAGCTGTTGCGAGAGGCTTCGCTTTCAGATGGAGATCGCCACGGGGGGACATGGAAACCGCCTGCCCGGTCCCTTGTTTTAGGAGGAAACGACCCGCCTTGGGTCCGATCTCTTTAAAGATCTCCTTCTCACCCCCCGGCCAAATGACCAAGGCGTGAGTGAAGCCAGTCTCATCTCCCAAGCCGAAGTGCAGCCACTTACTCGATTGCGAGAGGAAAAGATCACCCGCTTTCACCGATCGAACCAAGCGCTCTTTATTCGGAGCGGGCAGAAGTTCCACAACCGCTCCGATGCCATCCCGGTTGGAGCGTGTCCCTTCCAATTTAATCGCGATGGAACCGGGGCCTTCGAGCCGGTTCAGCATCAAACGAAGTCGGGGAGCGTTGCGATTACGATACCAGAGATCGAGCCGGCCATCCAGGTCCCAATCGACGAGGGCCAGCCCGCGCCCGTCTTCGCTTTGATCAAGCCCGGCGAGGTGAGACATTTCATGGAATTTCCCCTGCCCGCCAGTGAGGAAAAAACGATTTCGTTCGCTCCCGCTCCACGAGTGCCCGTTGCGGACGAGCTTCATCAAGCCAGCCCAGCCGCGTGCGTAATCTTCGATTTTCTCAGAAGGTGTCACGACCTGACGCCAGAAGAAACTTCACAAATCATCATCGCGCGTGTTGCTGAGGTATCCGTTTGCGACGACGAGATCCTGCCATCCGTCGTTATTAAGGTCGGCAAAGGCGGAGCTCCAGGCCCAGCCGCCATTCGTGATCCCGCTCTCGATACTGACATCTTCAAAGACCTGCCCCTTCGCGGAAAAGAGGCTATTGCCGCGGGCCATCCGTTTCTTGCCCTCGCTAAGCTTCCTTTGGAACGCGACCCGTTGGCCGGCAGAGGAGAACATGTTTCCGACGAGGAGATCAGCTTCGCCGTCTCGATTAAAATCTCCCCAAGACACCGACATCCCGGCCGCCATGTCCTCAACACCCGCGGTCGGAGCGATGTCGACAAACCGCCCGCCCTCGTTGCGGTAAAGGCAGTTGCGTCCGAAGTCGTTCGCGAGGTAGAGATCGGGGTCGCCATCGCGATCGTAGTCTTCCCAAGACGCCGCAAAGCTCCAACGGGTGTTGTTTTCGTCCAAGCCGACCTCATTCGTGACGTCGCTAAATTTGAAGTTGCCAAGGTTTGCCAGAAGCACATTGCGACCACCATTTTCGGCATCATGGAAGGGAAGGGGCGAGGTCGCTTCGAAGCCCCGCTTCCCCGTGACGGAATCATCTCCTGCGCTGTAAAGGCAGGTGTAGATATCGAGATCACCGTCCGAATCATAGTCGGCTGCGCTCAGGGAAAAAGGGTAGGGCGCTCCCGGAAATCCGCCCTTTAATACGAATTTTCCCTCCCCGTTATTCTCGGCGAAAGCGATCATGGCGATGGTCGCGACCACGAGGTCCTGATCGCCGTCGTTATCGAGATCGACCAGTAAGGCGCTTCGTGAATCTTCGAGCCACGCCACGCCCCATTCAGCCGCGACCTCCTTCGCCGAGCCGTCGGCTTGCTGGAGATAAAGTTGATTTGGTAGACTTCCGCCATCGCAGACATAAAGGTCTTCGAGGCCATCGCCATTGAGGTCACCCACCGCAATCCCGTGGTGCCCCGTCATGGCGAGATCGCCGATACGGGTGATGCGCTCTGACCAATAGCCGATGCCCCGCATCACTTGGGCTTCGAAGCGCGGGTTCTCTCCGATCGCGGCGCTCGTGGCGTCGATGAACCAAGAGGGCTCGGAATGAACGGTCTCAAATTTTACGACCTCGAGCTTCGTAAGCTTGGGCGGAATGGCCTCATCCCATGCGCAAAGCCAAGTCGCGGAATATTCCGCGCCCTCGCGGTTCGCCTCGACCTGAATCCGGGTGGTTCGCTTTTCGACGCCGGTGACTTTAAATTTTAGATTTCCAAGGGCTCCCAGCTTTGTGATGAGTTCTTGAGAGCTCGTTGGTTTTGGCACTCCCGGTGTCCCTGATTGGACCGCGATATTCTTGGTCGGGCTCTCCGGCTTCCCGGTCATTTCGAAATCAGAGCACAAGAAATCTCGTGCGAGCAAATCGCCGCTTTCTTTCGCGCTGTCGGCCTCGCTCAAACGAGAAAGCTGGCCCAGGGCCGCCTTCGAAAATTTCTCGCCGGGCCAGGCCTCATGGGCATCCGGTTCGGGGAGGTTTTGCGAGAGAGGGACGCCCGTGCTCGTTTCCTTTTGGGCTGCCCAATTAGGGAGTCGATCAGATCGCGGCATCTCCTTCAGACGGAGCGGCACCAAGTCATTCTTCGGTTCGGCGTGTGCCGCGACCGCGAGGGTAAAGACGAGGAGAGAGAAATGGGGGGTCAAGCTCATTGGATCGAAGAAGCTTCCCCCAAGGCCTTTTAGCTGAAGAGCTTCAAGACGGGCTTCTCTTTCACGAGTTCACGGGGTTGGTTGAGATGATTCATCACCATGGTCTCGGGATCAATCCCGAAGGCGTGGTAAACGGTCGCAAGTAACTCGCCGGGATGAACGGGATCTTCCACGGGAGCCGAGCCGGTTTTGTCGGACTTGCCGTGGACGTATCCTTGTTTGATGCCAGCGCCGGCGATCACGCTGGTGTAGCAATAGGGCCAATGATCACGGCCGTCGGCGCTGTTGCCATTGCCTGAAGTACTAACCCCTTTTTGGGGGCTGCGTCCGAATTCACCGACTGCGACCACGAGGGTTTCCTCGAGTAAGCCGCGCTCGTCGAGATCTGAGATGAGCGTGGCGAGGCCTCGGTCGAGCATGGGGCCCCCTTGGTCTTTAATGCGCTTGGTGAGATCCTTGTGAGTGTCCCAGGAGTGATTGTCGGAGTTGGCGACCTTGGGCCAAATCACTTCAACAACGCGGGTCCCGGCTTCGACCAAGCGACGGGCAAGAAGACAGCTGTCGCCGAAGGTATTCTTACCGTAAGCCTCGCGCGTTTTGTCACTCTCTTGTTCGAGGGCAAACGCTTCGCGAGCGCGGCCACTCACGATGAGGTTGAGGGCGCGGTCGTAGTATTCATCGAGCGAGTAGTCGGCGACCGCTTTGTCGATGATGGGCATCTGAGCATTGATGGCGCTGCGCAGGCTGGCGCGCCGTTTGAGGCGCAATGAAAAGACGTCGGGACGGAGCTGGAGGTCGTCGATTTTAATGCGGGCCATCTTGTCCATGTCCATGTCATCGCCACCGGGATAGAGGGTGTAAGGGTCGTAGGACTTGCCAAGGAATCCGGCGCTGCCCCCTTTGCCGACGACATTGCTTTCCTGGAGCGGGCGGGGGAGCATGACGAAGGGGAGCATGGGTTCCTCCATCGGGCGCATTTTAACGAGGTTGGAGCCGAAGTTCGGAAAATCCTTGGGGCTGGGTGGCTCGAGTTGGCCGGACGGGCTCACCTTGTCGGTGGTGTAGCCGGTCATCATCTGGTAGATCGCGGCGGTGTGGTTGAAGAGGCCGTTGGGGGTGTAGCTCATCGACCGGATCATGGTGAACTTGTCGTTGATCTTGGCGAGGTTTGGCAGGACCTCGGTGAAGTTGATTCCGGGGATTTTGGTGGGGATCGTCTTGAAAGAACTGCGGACATTATCGGGGACGTTCTCCTTCGGGTCCCAAAGGTCGAGGTGGCTCGGTCCGCCTTGCAGATAGACCATGATGATGCTCTTGGCCTTTCCCCAACCGGGCGCGCCCGAGTTCTTTTTCTCCTCGGCGAGGGCCTTGGCCTGAAACATTGTGCTGAGCGACATGCCGAGCATGCCGGCCCCTCCAACTCGCAAGACATCACGACGGGTGGGGCCGACGGAGGGGTCGCAGTTGTCTTTTCCTGATTGTCCTGGAATTCTAAACATGGCTTCGGTTTTTTTGGGGTGGGATTAGTGGTTGAAGAGGAAGGCGGGCGTGTTGATGAGGGCCCAGGTAAGATCCTGCGCGCCGGTCAGTCGGCGATCTCCGAGTTGTTTTGTACTGAGTTCAAGGTCTTGGCTGAGTTGGTCGTGCCGTGGGTCGGCCCGGGGCGAATTCTCGAGTGCGGCAAGTCCCTTGCGGAGCTCGCCCAGCTTGGGATCGAGAGGGAGGGGCTTCTTCGCTGCGGCCAAGCTTTCGTCGAGAACCTTGAGGCTGGCGTCGTTGTCGCGGAAGAATTTCGTGATCTCCCCGGTCTGTTGATCGTTCCGTTTCTCTTTGGCGAGAGCGAGCGCTAGCGTGATGTTTTCTGGGATGCCGAAGGGCAGGGGCCCTTGCTTGGTCGTGACCGAGAGCCGGAACTTTCCAAGAGTGTGCACCTCGTCAAAAGGTTGCTTGAGGGTGAAGCGCAGGATGCTCCCTCCACCGTGCCCAATGGGCTGGCCGATCCCAAAGAGGGCGCTTTGATTCTTACCGACCTCCGGAGAGATGGCCCAACCGGCATTCGGTCCGCCCGGTTTTCCATCAATGGCCTTGGCCACGTCGTAGTTCGTCTGGCTGAAGCTTGCCTTGGCGGTGCTGAAGGTGACGCGCTGGAAGTTTCGCGGGTCGCTCGCGGGTGCCACTTCGAGCTCGAATTCGCCGAGGACGAAGTTTCCTCCCTGACGACCGGGGCCTTTTCCGGGAAGGCGGTCGTCGGCGAGCATCTCGAGCCGGACGGCCGTGATTCCGCTGAGGTCCGTTGCGGCCGTGAGCGTGTAGTCGGTCTTGCCATTCGTGCCGGTAGCGATGATCGCTTGATCGCCTTCGACGGTCAAAATGGCCCCGTTGTTTGAGGTCATTTCAGTGGGTTGAAGAGCGGTCCAGAGTGAGGCGCCGTCGGCCAGCTCTTGTTTCCACTGGGTGATTTTTGCGGGGAGATCGGAATGGTAGTCCTTCTTCTCCTTCTCGAGCGCGGCAAGGGTCTCCTTGTGTTTTTGCGCGGCAGCATCGAGGCGTGGCTTAATCGCCTTTTCGTGCGCGGCGGTGGCCGCTTTGCTTGCGGAGATGTCGCTTTCACGTTTCCTCTCAGCCGCTGCGATGGTGGGATCGCGCGTCTTGAGGTGTTCGGCGAGGGCCTCCTCGAGGGTGGCTTGATCCTGATCAAGGCCGGCGCGGAATGCCACGAGGCTCGCTTCGATTTCGAGTTCGGTGGCAGGGCGGTTGAGGATGCGGTAGAACAATCCTTCAATGAGCGCGCGATCATCTTGAGACTCCTTGGCCAGCTTGGAGATCTCATTGCCAGGATCAGAGATGGCGTCGCCCACGGTGGGTCCGCTCAGGAGGGCCATGATGGGTCCAAGTTGCATCTCGCTACTGCGCTCGCATTCGCAGGAGCTTTCGCGGACGGGGCGTCCGAAGTTGGCCAGGAAGCTATCGGGGAGCCTGACGCCGACATCGGGAAGGGAGGAGGCCCGGGTCCCTTTGGGAACGCCCGGGAATTTGCTGCGGGCTCCGGTGACAGCGTGAATGGAGTCGTAGAGAACCTCGGCAGGAAGGCGGCGGGCCTTGGCGTGGGAGAAGTTGATGGTGTCATCCTCGTTCCATTTGTTGGTCTTGATCGAGAGCTGGTAGGTGCGTGATTTGCAAATGACGCGCATGAGTTCGCGGATGTTGAAGTCACTCGCGATGAAGGATTGCGCAAGCCAAGCGAGAAGCTCCGGATTGGAGGGAGGATTGCCGGCGCGGATGTCGTCGAGGGGCTCGATGATGCCTGTGCCCATCATATATCCCCACACCCGGTTGGCGTAGCTCGAGGCGAAATAGCGGTTGTCGGGCGAGGTCATCCACCCGGCGAGATCTTCGCGGCGGGTGGCGTCTTCTTGCGCGACGTGGTCGGCTTCGTAGGGGAAGGATGGGGGCATCACGGCGCCAGTGCGTTCGTGCTTTTGTTCGCCATCCTTCTGTTGGTAGATGATTTCGTAGAGTGGCTTAGCTCCCTCGACGGCGGTGCCCCCGATCTTACTTTGGCCGCTTGCGGGATCTTCTTTGAGACCGACCTGGGCAAAGAAGGCGGCCATTTCATAGTAGTTATCCTGGGTCCATCGTTCGAAGGGATGGTCGTGGCACTTGTTACAATTGAAACGGGTTGCGAGGAAAAGGTGGGTTGTGTTTTCCATGGTGTCCTCCGGAGTACGGAGGATCTTGTAGTAGGAAGCGGGTGGATTGTCTTTGTTGGAACCGGTGGCGGTGATGACCTTGCGGGCAAACTCATCATAAGGAGTATTCTCGGCGACCTCCTTGCGAATCCAGCTCCGGAAAAGTTTGGCTCCCTCGGGGGCGAGGAACTTCCGATTCACTTGGAGCATGTCGGACCATTTGTTGGTCCAGAATTCGATGAACGCGGGATTGCCAATGAGGGCGTCGATCAAGGCGTCGCGCTTCACCTGGGAGTGCCGGGCGTCGGCGAGAAAGGACTTCACCTGCGCGACGGTCGGGGGGAGTCCGGTGAGGTCGAGGTGGACGCGGCGGACAAATTCGAGGTCGGTGCAGATTTCGGAAGGAAGGGTCTTCATGCGTTGCCATTTTTGGGCCACGAGCGTGTCGATCTCATTGAACTTCGGTGGGTCGGTCCACGCGAAGCCGCTCCGGTCTCCCATCGCGGTCACGGTGGTGGCGGCGTAGGCTCCTTCGTAGCGAACGAGAATGGGGGCTTCGCCACGGCGGATCACTTTGATAAGCGCGGGATATCCCTTCACCGTTTCGGCCACTTCGCCGTTTCCGCTCGTGACAACCGCTTCGGTGGTGACATCGCGGGTCTCTCCGCCGGGATAGGTCGCAATGACTCGCATTTGTTGCATGGAGCCGATCTTCTGGACGACGGGGTTGAGCGGGTAGACCTCGATTTTGAGGACCTTGGTCTGCGTCTTCTCCAGTTTGGCGCCATTGCCAATCCACGCGCGCACGATCTCGTAATAGTCGTCGCCAGGTTTGGTGAGTTGCCCCCCTTCGTGAGGCACCGCCGAGGTCGCTTTGAGAAGCATCAAGCTGTCGTCAGGGGAGGCTAGGTTGACCCGGCGTGAGCCAATGTCATCGGTGAAAGCGCGGACATCGTAGAGGGGATCATAGCCGCGAAGGGAGAGCTTGAAGCCGTTTTTGCCGTCCTTGGAGCCGTGGCATGTTCCGGTGTTGCAACCCATGCGGGCCACGACCGGATTGACGTCCTTGGTCCATGCCGGGATGAATTCTTTTTGCATGCCCGAGACTGCCACCGCGATGGCGGCGGTCTTTCCACCGATTGTAAAATTGATGCGAGAGTTGCCATCCGAGACTCCGCGGATCACGCCGGTCTCCGTGATCGTGACGTGGTCGCCTGCGACGCTATTTTGAGTCATGCGGGTGACATCGATAATGTCTCCGGAATCGAGTTCGGCGGAGACGATGACCTGGGCGTAGCGATACGGGGTGTCGATCGTGATCGGGCCTGCGATTCCTTCCTGCCGGACGTCCAGTCTCACGACTGTCCGACCCTCCGGGATTTGCTCGGGATCGAGAGGCAAACGTTTATCGAGATTGGCAGGGCCCTCGTTTTGATGACGGGCACCTTGGGCGTCGGGTGTGATTTCGACCGGGAGAAACGAGGTCACGAGTTGGCCGCTGGCGGCATCGAGAATACGAATTTTCCCGTCGGCTCCGGAGGCGGCAAGGCGTGAGCCGTCGGGGTTAAAGGAGACCGCGAAGATCCCGCATTCCGCGACCGGGAAGGCGGCGAGGGTTTTGACGCTTTCGTCGAAGTATTTCTGGAGTTTTTGGCGCATCTCATCGTTGCGCTCGTGAGTGGGCTTTTTGAGGATTTCGGCAATTTCCGGGCTGATCGTGGCCTCGGGATTCACCTCGTAGATGTGGATCGCGCCCTTGCCATTCAGGCTGCTGCCGGCGGCGATGCGGCGCGCGTCCATGGAGATATCGACGGCAAAGATTCGTCCTTCCATGGGCGGAAATTCCAGGAGGAGGTTGGCATCGTCCCCGATCTTGCGAGGCGTGTTGCGGAAGATGCGGTAGAGTTTGGGAATCCCGTCGGAGCCGCCGACGAGGATTTCGTCGCGGGTGGGGTGGCTGACGACCGCGGCCATTCCTCCCTTGAGGGCATTGGGGGTGATCGAGGTGATGTTGTCGATGAGGCGCTGGGTTGCGAGCTCGGTTAGCTTCGCGGTCATGTCGCGGCTCACGGAGACGAGGTGATCGCCCTTGGGGTTGAAAGCGGTGTCGAAGACCCAGTCGCTATGCCCTCCCTGAAAGAGGACTTGCTTACCGGATTTGGCATCGATGGCGCGGACGGTGTTATCGGCGCAGCCGAAGGAGATCTTGGTGCCATCGGGTGACCAGGCGGCTCCGTAGATGGTATCGAAGGTGACCGGGGCGGAGAGAATGAGTTCTTTTTTCGCGACATCCCAGACTTGCACCTCACCCATGCGACCGGGGAGGCCCCCGGTGACGGCGAGCTTGGTGCCATCGGGAGAAAAACGGACGGACTCGATTCGTTCGGAAAGTCCCACCAAGCGGGCCACCGGGCCGGAGCCATCGGCTTTCTGGAGGATGACCTCATGAAATCCCGAGATCGCGAGCAAGGATCCGTCGGGTGAGTAGTCGAGCGAAGTGACGATGGGAGGTTTGGAATAAACCGGAAGATGGTCCTGGTCGTAGCGCTGTCGGGCGTTTTCCGGGGTGTCATCGATCGCTCCTGCGGTGATCCATTGCCGAATCAGGGCGATTTCGAGTTCGTGAAGGGGATCTTCCTTTTTGGGCATTTCCGCATCGCCTCCGGTATTCGGGGTGATTTCTTCGATGAGGTAGCTTTCGTCCGGCTTTCCGGGAACGATTGCGACGGCATCCTCACCGCCCGCAAGGAGGCGGTCGAAATCAGTCATGACATAGTCGCCATTGTTCTTGGAGGGTTGGTGGCAGCCGAGACAGTTCGCCTGAAAGATGGGGCGAATGTCATTGTAGTAGCTGATCGGCTCATTGCTTTTCTCGGCCGCGAGAACGGCTGGAAAGAAGGTGGCAAGGCAGAAAAAGGGGGTAATGAGTCGGTGAAGCATGGAATCGGGTCTGGCTGGAAAATTTTGAAAGGGCTTTCGAAAGGAAAACCACTGACCGGAGTCAACCTTACGGAGCCTGAGACCTAGCTTTTATCATCTTCCGCTTCAAGGAGATATGATCAGGTCGTCGCGAGACCTGCGCCCCTTCGGAGCTTCTCGGCGTGGAGAGACCTACCATGGTCTCATTTTCCTACCGGAGATCGCCCGGCGACCATGGCGAATCATCGTTCGCAACTTCGGTCTTCGGTCTTCGGTCTTCGGTCTTCGGTCTTCGGTCTTCGGTCTTCGGTCTTCGGTCTTTGGTCTTCGGTCTTTGGTCTTTGGTCTTTGGTCTTTGGTCTTTGGTCTTTGGTCTTTGGTCCTTTCAGGACCTTGACCTGTGTGTGGAAGTCGGAGGATCAGTTGCTGAAGGGACGAAGTTCCCGAGCCCCAGACTAAAGTCCTGAGTTCGAGTGATCAGTCGAGGACCTCGGGAGATCCTGTCCTGAGACTCACCAAGGTGGGATCAGAGAGCCGAGTTGACAGGACTGGAGAATGGTGGACCTTCAAGCCTCTCCCTCGGCTTCATCGCTTTCCTAGGGAAAACCCCCTCATCGTATGAAGACTCCTCGCACTCTTATTTTCACCCTTCTGGCTTCGCTCACCTTGCTCGGTTTTCCGGTCTTAGCCCAAGCCCAAGACGCTCCCGTCACGGCGGTCGAATCCGAAAGAGCCCCAAAGGTGAAGGGGTTTCGCGACCTGCAAAAATTGAATCGTGAGATTGTTGCGCTATCGAGGCGGGCCCAGCCTGCGACGGTTGCTTTGGTGTCTCGGGACGGCAGGGGTTCGGGCAGTGGGGTGGTGGTGAGTGAGGATGGTTTGATCCTGACCGCTGCCCATGTCACCTCGAGTATGGCGGGCGGTCTTGACGTGATTTTTCCAGACGGGACACGGAAGACTGGAGAGATTTTAGGGGCCGACTATGACCGCGACGCAGCGATGGTGAAGATCAGTGAGCCCGGGAATTATCCGTTCGTGGAACTTGGCCAAAGTGAGGGATTGAAGCGAGACCAGTGGACGGTGGCACTGGGTCACGCTGGTGGCTTCGACCCCATGCGGAAGCCTCCGGTGAGACTGGGACGAGTTCTAGCGAACCAAAGTTTTGTGGTGACGGATACCGCAGTCGTCGGTGGTGACTCGGGCGGACCGCTCTTTGATGTTCAAGGAAAGGTCATCGGGATTCACTCGAATATTGGCATGAGCTTGAGCGAGAATCGTCATGTCCCAATCGATGTTTTTCATGACCAGTGGGAGAAGCTCAAAAGTGGCAAGGCCTCTGGAACCCGTTTTAATAATGCCCAAACGGGAGGGCCATCGCCGGATCAGGCGATGCTCGGAGTGCAATTGGCGGAGGGTGAAGAAGGCGTCTTAGTGGACGCGCTTGTCCCCAATTCGCCGGCTGAAAAGGCCGGGATGCAAAAAGGAGATCTCATTCGCAAGATCAACGGCAAGGTGGTCAATTCGGTCGAGCAGATGATAAATTTAGTCAAGAAAGGGAAGGCTGGAGATGAGGTCACGATCGATTACCTGCGTGAGGGGAAGGATGGGACGGTGAAGGTGGAACTCGTTCGTTATCGCGACTTTATGAAGGACTCGGATGGTCCTGCGGAAAACCCTGAGCAGAAGAAGAAGGAGGAGGCCCCGGAAGAGGAGCCGAAGGAGATGGAGCCTGCTCCAAACGAGGAAGAAAAAAGGGAGCCGGAAAAAAAGGAGAGAGCCTCACTTGAAGAGCTTCTCAAGGACGCGGCCCGGAAGGGAGAGCGGCTCGAACTCACTCCCGAGTTGGTCGAAGACCTGGGTGGCATGGAAAAGCTGATGGAAGAATTCGAGAAAAGTGGTGGCATGGCGGGAATGGTCCCCGCCGGTCCCGACCTGTTCTTTGCTTCCTCGCTCAAGGCACTCGAGCCGGTCATGGCTCGGAATCGCGGTGTCACGGCTTTGATCATGGTCGATGGAAAGCCGGTAGCCTTGGGGACGGTGGTCTCAGCGAATGGAGGTATTCTTACCAAGAATACCGAAACCGAGGGGGGGAAGGTGGAAGTGAAGCTGGGTGAAAAGACCTATTTGGCGAAGGTGATGAAGCGCTTTCCGCAACGTGATTTGGCTTTGCTGAAGATCGATGCGGAGAAACTCCGTCCGGTGCGGTTTGAGCCGAGAGAGCCTGCCTTGGGTTCGATTTTGACCGCCAGTGGTTTCGAGAACGAGCCGCTGGGGATTGGCCTTCTCAGCGTGTCTGGAAGGGCGATGGCGCACGTTGGTTTTATGGGAATTCAGGCCGGTGAGAGTGAGGGGGGCGTCTTGGTCGCGCGGATCGTGGCGGGCGGAGCGGCGGCGGAAGGAGGCTTGCTTGATGGCGATGTCATCACCCGCTTTGATGGGAAGGACGTTACTGACCCGCTTACTTTTGGAACGCTCATTCGCGGTCGTAAGGCCGGTGAGACCCTGAAGGTGGACTACTTACGTGATGGCAAACCATCGCAAGCGACCGTGACATTGAAGGAACGTGAGATGGCAAACAGTGTTCAGAGTGATCCCCGGATGCAGAGGTCTCTGGGTCCATTGTCAGAGGTCACGAGCGGCTACCCGGATGTCATTCAGCATGATATCCCGCTTCGTCCGGAAATGTGTGGAGGTCCGCTTTTTGATCTCAATGGAAAGTGTGTCGGGATCAATGTTTCGCGCTCGGGTCGGATCAAGACCTATGCGATTCCGGCGGATGAAGTCATGGCGATGTTGCAGATCAAGAGCGCATCCAATCCCCAGCCAAAGGTGGTAAAAAAGGAGAAAAGCAGTGATACCCTGGAAGCAATCAAAGCGATTCGCGCCAGCCTGAAGCAGATTGAGAAGCGTCTTGATGAACTCGAGAAGGCCGAGCGCTAATTTCACCCTGAGGTGATTGGGTGGGCTCCTGTCATGACGTCATTCCTGTCATGACGTCATTTGCCCTTCGCTTTTTCTGGATTTTTCGGCCTGGATCGGCTTGGGCTCGGTGCGATTGGGACCATCTTTTTCAAAGAAGCTTCAGTATACTAGAGCTCTTCTCTACTCCGTGAAAGGGGCTCGCATTGGCGCGCCTAAATTTCCCTTTGACACCTTAATTTCCGGTGCGTTGTTGGGCTGATATGAAATATTCCCTCAAGAAAACGATCTGGACGGCGGCTTGCTTGTCGCTCAGTTCTCTCGCCGCCCTCGCGGAAAAAAACTCGGTTGCGGAGTTTACTCCCGAGGAAAAAGACACCCTCGGATGGCGCGTCGTTGACGATGGCGTCATGGGCGGGCTCTCCAAAGGAAAGATTGAGATTTCGGATGATGGGATCTTGAATTTTAACGGGAAGCTTTCATTAGAAAAT
>JBLIDI010000092.1:0-13382 GCA_047634075.1 Akkermansiaceae bacterium | reverse complement strand
GTCGCGAACTCATTCGCGCGGACTACTCCCTCAAATCCCTCGCCCGTCTCATCTTGAACTCCCACGCATACCAACGCGCCACCGATCCCCACCTCTGTGAAACATCCCCGCTCTTCACCGCCCCCGCATCACGCCGCCTCGCAGCCGAGCAAATCGTCGACTCCCTCTTCCACACCACCGGCAAGCCCTTCCTAACCGAGGAAATGAACATCGATGTCGATGGCAAACGACCTCTCAATAATACCCTCTCTCTCGGCCAGCCCCGCCGTGCCTGGATGCTCGCCAGCCTCTCCAACGAGCGCGATCGGCTCAGCCTCACCCTTCCCCGCGTTCAAGCGGTATCCGATGTCCTCACTGCTTTCGGATGGAATCCCTCTCGCCACACCACCGTCAATCACCGCAGCAACGATCCCACCGCTCTCCAGCCCGCCATTATCGCCAATGGCACCGTCGGCATTTGGCTCACCCGCCTCAGCGACGACCACGCGCTCACCACCCTCGCCCTCCAAAAACAATCACCCGCGCAACTCCTCGACAAACTCTTCCTCCGCCTCCTCACCCGTATCCCCACCCCAACCGAGAAGAAACTCTCTCTCGCCCAAATTACGCCAGGGTACGATTCACGCCGTACTGACAGCCTTCCTCCACCTTCTTCCCAAAAACTCCGACCGCCCCCCTACGTCTCCTGGTATAATCACCTCGACCCCGTAGCCGATGAAATACGCCGTCAGGAAATCATGGCGGCCCGGGCCGGTGACCCTCCCACCGAAAAACTCTCAGTTCCTTGGCGTGAACGCTTCGAAGACCTCGTCTGGGCTCTCGTCAACTCGCCCGAAATGATCTACACTCGCTAGCCCCACCTCCCTATGAACCGCCGTCATTTCCTCACCACCTCCTCCCTCGCACCCCTCGCCCTTCAGGCATCCGCGACCAGCCAACCCCAAGGCAAGGCCGAACACTGTCTCTTTATTTGGCTCGGTGGCGGCATGTCACAAATCGACACCTTCGACCCTAAAAAACAAGGACGTTCCAAAAAGCCCTCCCAAGCAGGTTCCGATTACTCCGCAATCGACACCGCCCTCAAAGGTGTCCGCATTTGCGAACACCTTCCCCAACTTGCCCGCCGCATGGAGCAGATCACCGCCATCCGCTCCTGCAATCACCAGCTCATCGATGAGCACGCCATCGCCTCTAATTTCCTCCACACCGGCCGCCCCACCAGTGGCTCCACCACTTACCCTTCCCTCGGTTCAGTCATCGCACACCAGCGCGGCGCCGCCAATCCCGAGGTCCCGGCTTACCTCCTTATCGGATTCCCCAACGTCAGCCGCGGTCCCGGATTCCTCGGCTCCCGCTACGGAAACATCTACCTTACCGACCTCAAATCCGGCCCCGCGGGCTTCACCCGCCCGGACTTTCTGAGCAACGACCGCGTCGCCTCCCGTAAAAAACTTCTCGCCGCTCTTAAAAAGGAAGCCCCGGCGGACTCATCCCTCGCCGACTACCAAAAAGCGCAACGCGAAGCCCTCCGCCTTGCCGGTCCCGGCTTCATGAAGAACTTCGACCTTGCTTCCGAGCCCACCGACCTTCGAAACCGCTACGGCAGCGAGTTCGGTCAGCGTTGCCTTCTCGCCCGCCGGCTCGTCCAGGACGGCGTCCGCTTCATCGAGATCTCCCACAACCCCGGCTTCATTAATGGAACGGGCTGGGACACCCACGGCAAAGGCCAACTCAAGCAAAATGAACTCATCCGCGACCTCGACAATGGCGTCGCCGCCCTCCTCGACGACCTCAAGCAAAAGGCCCTCCTCGACAAAACCCTCGTCGTCATCGCTACCGAATTCGGACGCCCGCCCGAATTCGACGGCAATGGCGGCCGCGGCCACCAGGGTTCGGCCTTCTCCCTAGTCCTCGCCGGCGGAGGGCTCAAGCACCGAGGCGCCTATGGAGCCACCGACGCTCTCTCCAAAAAAATTCTCGAACACCCCGTCAGCGTCCCCGATTTCCACGCCACCATCTACGCTGCCCTCGGCATCAATCCCGCCCACGAACTCATCGCCGGCACCCGCCCCGTCCCCATTACCGACGGCGGCACTCCCGTTGCCACTTTCTTTTCCTAAGGGCCAGCAAGATACCGGGAGCGTATTGTCATGACTGTCGTTTGGAATGACGTGATTATTAATGGGGTGAAATGTCATCGAGGCATTTCCTTTTCAGCAAAAGAGAAGGGTTTTGGGATTCAGGCGATTTCGAAGGCGGTGGCGGGGTCACTCTGGACGGTGGAACCGACCACGCGCTCGGCCGCGGCGTCTCGCACCTTTTTCGGGGGAAGCTGCACGATCCACTCGCCGGCTGCCATGCTATCGATCCTCAGCCAATGTTCGGCGACGTTGCCGATCGCGGCGCGCCGAACCTCCCCCGATTCTGGCAGCGCCATCGCCCAGTTGGCGGCTTCCTGCGGACTGGTCGATGACCAGACCGAGGCAATTTCCTCGGCCATGCACCGGTATTCGTGGGTCGTCTGCGATGTCAGAGGGAGGGTTGCGGTGAGTTCTTCATACATCGTGGCGGCACGCCCCGGATCGTATTCCGCCACCTCGCGCAGGATCGATTCGGTGGCACGCTGACGGTCAGCTCCTGGTAATCCCTGGGCCCACTCCATCGCAGCGGCGGTGTCCTGGCTGGCCCAGCGACGGGCCGCAACCTCCAGGACTCGATCCCGTTCAAAATTGTTTGCGATCGATGATGCAAAGTTTGCGGCCGCGGCGGGATCAGAGTCGGACCAAGAACTGACCACTCCGCCCATCGCCCGCTCGCGTTTAGCCGGATCGGTCTGCGCCGCCACCTATGCCACCGCCGCATTCTGATCGCCTTCCGCCCACCGGCGAGCCATTTCATGCACGAGGTTCAGGTTCTGCGCGGAGATGGGAAGTTGCCCGACGTATTGAGCGGCGGCAGCAGGGTCTTCTTCCGCCCAACCATGCAGGGCACTCTCCAAGGCCCGCCGTCGCTCAACTCCTTCCAAGGCCTGCCCTACCGAACCTGGAAAGTCATCATCCCCCTCGTCCCGTGATTCCTCCGCCCCTTGCTCCAGGTCGCGGTGGCCGGACGGGGAGAGCATGAGGCGACTTCTCGATGAATCGCCGGTCCGCGGACGAGTGCCTCCGTCCCCGACCGGGATACCCTCCGTGGTGACCTTCTACGTGCCGGATGAAAAAATGATGCGATCCACCGCCATTCCGACCGCAAAAAAAGCAGCCGCGACGAGAAAAAGAGTGGTCTTAATTTTCATGAGATGGCTGCGAGCTTACCTCACCATCGTTCCGAACGGAACTCTCATCTTCGCGAGGCCCTTCCTCGCGCATTGTGCCAAGTAGAATGACACCGAAGGGATCCTCAAATGGATCCTGAAATGGATCGTGGTTAAGGTCGTTGAGCCAGCAAGAATGACACCCGGATGAAAATGCTCCCTGGGATTATGAGTCAAAAAAGGAAGGAAGAATATTTGGAAAGTTGCTGGACGATGACCGCTTACTTCGATTTCACCAAGAATTCCCGGAATCAGCAAACTTGCTTTGTTAAAACGGGAATCAGACCAGGATTGAGGTCCCCCCCCTCTCAAAGGCGGCCCACCCACAAAATAAATTCCTAGCAATAATGCCGGCACCTCGGACGTTTTGTTAGTGCCATGATAATTCAATTTGCTGCGCTCCTGGTCGTCACCATCCTGCCTGCCTTTTCCCAGAAAGCGTTCCAACCCGATCCCATCATGCTCGGCGGCGAGATCATCCCACTCTATCCGCCCGATTCACCGTTTCTCGACAAGACCCGTATTTCCGAACCTGAGAACTACAACACGACCTTCGAGAAGAAGCCGGGCCACATCATCAACGTCCTTAACATCCATAACCCCTCCATCGAAGTTCACTTGGCTACGGACGACGCCAAAAACACCGGAGCCGCGATCATCATCGCGCCCGGAGGTGGTCATAAGATCCTATGGGTGGATCCCGAAGGGGCGAAATGGGTGCCACATTTTGCCAAACTCGGAGTGTCCACCATCATCCTCCGCAACCGCCTCCGCCGCGCTTTTCTAAGAAGAATTTGAAGAGCAAAATAGGTCATCTGGGGATCCAAATGCCGGGGTTTCCGCCCGACCAGATTTCATCGGCGTCATCTATCCTGGTCCGTCTCCCTTCAGCCGGGATCCCAATACCAAGATCCCCGGCAATGTTCCTCCAAGTTTCATCACATGCTCCGGTGTGACCCCCCCGATCCATGCCATCTGGGCGAACGAATGGTTCACCCCGATGCTCAACGCGGGTGTCTCCCATACCGAAATGCACATCTACGCACGTGGAGGCCACGGTGGTCCAAAGCGCGGACCCGATGAGATCCCATATGCGTCATGGCCGGAGCGTTTCACGGAATGGCTCAGCGATCTCGGCTTCCTCGGACCGCTAGGCGAACCGACACGTGCCGAGAAGAAAAACAACATGTAAAGCAACGTCGCCTGGATCCCCTTCACCCAAGTGCTTCCGGGTGGCGAAAGAAAAAGAAAACCAGACTCAGAACATGAAGACCTTTTACAGAAACGAACATGCTTCGAAGTATCCACCTTTCCCTTCCCACGTCAAAGCTCGAGCTTACCCTCACCAACGAGTGAATCCGGGCCCGCCAAGATTGATCGCCTGAAGTTACTCTTTGTTCTGACCAGGCCAAAGCTCGTCGTCAGATTTCTCTTGATCAGCTTTTTTATCGCCGCGCTTCTTATCATCAGACTTCTTATCATCAGACTCCTTATCATCAGACTCCTTATCATCAGACTCCTTATCATTGGCCTCTTCAATGAGAGCGTTATTCCAGGCGCAAAGTCCGCCGACGATTGGCATCGAGATCGAGGTGGCATTGAGATCTACCGTCAACTCGGTGCCAGGATCAGGCCACAAGGTGAAGTCGCGGTCGCTCGAAAAAATCATCAAGGCAATTTGTTGACCTTCCGGAATCACCTGATCGTCCGGCTGCAGGTCAAACGTTAAGTCATAGAACTGGCCGGGCACCAAGGGCTTACTCTCTCGTATCGAGCGATGATTCTGGGGATCGGCCCAACCACGGGTGATGATATTGTCGGTGATGAGGGCCTTCTTTTCTTTCGACCAGGGAAGGGAAACCATCCAAACGGACAGGTTAGCGGCAGGCTTATTGCTCGCCACCCGGATCGTAATCGAGGTCGTTCCGGAGAGATGTATCGGCTTATTTAGAATTGGCGTGGTGTAGATCAACCGATGTTTGGTCCATTCCGCCTGGGCCAATGAGTTCCCGTCAAAGGAGAAATTATCGACCAAGGTTTCGGTCCCCGGCTTCTCGGATTTTGCAATCGCCAACCCGCCCCTCTCTGGTGCGCCGGGGCTTAAATAGAACGAGACCGGCGCTGCCGCCGGGTTAGGGTAATCGTAGTAGGAGGTCGGCTCCTCCCGCTTATCACCTTCCCGAACAATCCGAGCCTTTGGTTCATTTTCGACATCGTTCAGGATTTCATGAAGGTATCGCGTGAACCAACGGTTCATTTGCTTCAGCGGGGGCTCGCCACCATGACCGCCTTGGTGAAAATAGGCCTGAACCGGGACGCCCTTTTCCTTCAAGGCCTGATAGATCCTGACGCTGTGCTCAGGCTGAACGTTCCAATCATTAAAGGCATGGGCCATCAAGGTTGCCGCCTTCATCGGACCAAGCTGATTGAGATAATCACGCCCCGCCCAGAAATCATTGTAGTCACCACTCTTCCGGTCGAACCCTTCCGCCATTTCTTGATCGCGAACGGCACAATTACAATGGTCACGATTCTCAGGATTGCCACTATGGACGAAATCGTAAAGAACGTCGATGTCCTCACCGACGTAGCCGCCGGGATGCCTCACCAAACCGTTCGAGCGGTAGTAATGATAATAAGAAGTATTGGGAGCAATCGGGATGATCGCCTTGAGTCCTTCAACTCCCGTGGTCGCGGCCGCCAAGGGCAGGGTTCCATTAAACGAGGTCCCGGTCATGCCCACTTTACCATTGGACCAATACGCCTTCACCTTCTTATCGCCATCCGGCGTGGTGTAGCCGGTGGCTTTCCCGGTCAACCACTGGATCACGGCCTTCGGGGCCAGCGATTCGTTTTCCCCTCCAATTGTGGGGCACCCTTGGGAAAGCCCGGTTCCGGGCGAAGATGAATGCACGACAATGTATCCGCGCGGCACCCATGTTTTCGCGTGGCTCTTCGAAATGATCGGCCGCTCTCCGCTCCTCTCAACCTCAGGCGATTCCTCGCGCTCCGGAGGTGCCTCACCCACTTCCTGCCGAGGTTCCCAAAAAAAATCCTGCCCCCCCTTGGCGGTCCCTGCGAAGTAAGGACTGCTCACATAAATAACGGGGAGCTTAAGCCCTTCGGTATCCGTCTGCCGCTGGCGGGTGACAGCAACATGCATCCGGTCCATTCGGCCATCCCCATCGGTATCGAACTCTGTTTCAACCCACAAATCGTGTCGAATCCACCTATCGGAATCACTAAATCGCTCGACAATCTGCGCTTCCCCATCCTTGAAAACGGGCACTGCCGGCTCTGACTTCCCAGAATCTGCCGCGAGATCCCAAGTTCCCGCAAGGAAAAGACCAAGCGAAACAATCAAACCACCAGCCTTGCCAAATTCGGATCCTCTTTTCCTTTGCATCGCCGGAATCATCCATATTTTTAGGCGAGATGCGACCCTGATCTCACGATCATTGTCATGAATGTGCGCGCTGGATGAAGTGGGCCCCGCAAGGGCAATTCCTCTCAGGTTTTTCTCTTAATCACCGAAAACGTTTCCTACAATCTTGCCTTGGAGCTGGCGACTCATTGCGCCCCCCTTACCCAAGCACGAACCATGAAACGAAAGATCCGAACAGCTCTCACCGCCCTCATCCTTGCGATCACCGGTGCCCTCTCAGCCGACGAGGTCGCCTCGGAAACGATCAAGCTGTGGCCCGAGGGAAAAGCCCCTACCCGTGCCGGGGTATTTGAAAATGGCAATGCCACCCTCACCATCTTTCGCCCGCAAAAGCCGAACGGCACTGCCATCGTGATCTGCCCGGGCGGTGGCTATGGCCAAGTCGTCGGTGCCGAGGGTGCGCCCATTGCAAAATGGCTCAATACGCAGGGCATCGTTGGCATCGTCCTGAAATACCGACTCCCAAAAGGAAACCCCTACCGCCCTCTTTCGGACGTCCAACGCGCCCTCCAATTGACCCGCTCGCGCGCCACCGACTGGAACCTCAAAGAGGATCGCATCGGCGTCATGGGGTTCTCGGCTGGCGGACACCTCGCCGCCATGGCCGCTACCAAATTCGAGCCCGGCGAAGGGAAAACAACCGACCCGATCAAACGACAGCGCAGCCGTCCGGACTTCGCCATTCTCGTCTATCCTGTCATCACGATGGGTAGCGACACCCACGGCGGATCGCGAAACAATCTCCTTGGCCCAAATTCCAGTGAAGAACTGATCAGGCTTTACTCCAATGAGCTCCACGTCACCGGGAAAACTCCTCCCACCTTCCTCGCTCATGCCGCCGACGATGGGCCCGTTCCACCGAGCAACAGCGAGATGTTCCAAAAGGCCCTTTTGGCCAAAAATATTCCCGCAAAATATCTCCCTCTCGCCAGCGGCGGACACGGCCTGAATGGTTACCAAGGCCCGATGTGGGATGCCTGGCAAACCCAGTCGATGCGATGGCTCACCGACCTCAATGCCGGGAAGGAATAAGCTTCTCAAGAGCACCTTGCACCACTAAGGCAAATAGGTCGGGGTCTTGTGCTGCGTGAAGAACTCCTGGGTCTTAGCCATCATGCCATCCGGGTTGCCGGGAAAGGGCGTGGAGTCGGGAGGACGGGGCACGTTACGACCGATAGTGGAATCCTCGGGTTGGGTTGAGGAAATGGACACCGGAGTTCCGACACTCACGAGCCGATAGAACTTGGGAGCGACATTTTTGTGCATGCGCAAGCAGCCACCGGAGGCAGGATACGGCTTCATCCAACCGGTATGAAAGCCATAAGCGGACTTAAACTCACACCAATAGGGCATCGGGGTCCCCTTGAATTTCCAGCCCGATGGCTTGTTCCGCAGGTAAGTTCCTCGGACCGTGTTTCCCTTGATCGCATATCCGTGAGTGTTGGCCCGGTAGTAGTGATTCTTGGACCGGATCCGAAAGCTTCCGCCCGGAGTCGGGGACGAGCTTTTACCCACTGTCACCGGCATGACAAGAAGCGCCTTGTTGCCCTCCATCACATAGGCCATGCGGTTCGCGAGCGAAACTTTAACGCGAACATTCGCAGGATTTCCGGGAAGAGTCGCGGGCACGTCATAAGCCTCATAAGCGAGCTTAGCGGCACTCAGTGGATCTGAGACGGGGATGTTCGTGCACGAACTGCACAAAAGGCTGGCGGCGCAGCCCACGAAGATGAAAGGGCGAAACGCGCGGTTCTTGAGGAGGTCGATCATTTTGGATGAAGGCTGGTTCGGATTGCGAAGACGCTTGGATTTTTGAGCCATGACTCTTGGAGCGTCAAGAAGCAACACTTCGCAAACGAAAAACACGATCGAAGCAAAAGCTTCAACGGATCAATGGAATCGAGACATTCTCAAAGCCGAAATTTATTTTCCGGAGAAAAAGATAGAAAAAAGGTTGACCCGACCGACCGGTCGTAGTAAACATTCGGCATGCCTGAAAGAAACGCCAAACCCACGAAGCGCGATGAACTCATCGATCTTGCCTCGGCCTTGTTCTACAAGCAGGGCTATGGAGCGACCGGCATCAAGCAAATCATCGAAACGGCGGGAATCGCCAAGGGAACTTTCTATTCGCATTTCAAGTCCAAAGAAGAAGTCGGTCTCGCTTGGTTAAAAAAACGCCACACCGAATGGAATGCATGGCTCGAAACCCGACTTGGTAAGGACAAGAATGCCCACCGTAATCTCGTGGCACTCTTCGACTTCCTCGAAAACTGGATGCGTGAATGTGACTTCCGCGGATGTGCCTTCCTCAATACTCTCGCTGAAGTTCCCGATCCTGAAAGCCCCATGCGCCGTGAAATTCTTGCCCATAAAAAGGACCTGCAATCAAAAATTCAGGCCATGGCGGCCCAACACTTTGACAGCAAACCTCCCGCCTACGCGAAGCAAAAAGGTACCCTCATCTTTCTCCTATTCGAGGGAGCCTTGGTCGAATCTCAAAACTTCCGAGACCTCTCCCCCATTGTCAGCGCCCGCAAAGAAGTGAGAGCCCTCCTCACGGCCTAACGCTGCCCCCCTTTTTTTAGCCTCATTATGACCGACCGGTCGGTTTTAAAACTCTCCAAAAACAAAACGAAAAAGACAAAACGAAATCATGAAAACCAAGACACTTAAAAACACCGCCCTCCTGGCCCTCGCTCCAGCGGCCCTCGCGGTCTCGCTCACGACCTATGCCCTGAGCGACGACTCCCCTGCAAAAGAAACACCCTCAATCGAAAGAAGCGCTCTACCGCTTTTTCAACTCGTTCATCATCGCACAGTCGAGATTGAAGGGCAGACCCTTTTCTATCGCGAGGCCGGATCGCGAGACTCCCCTACCATTCTTTTGCTGCACGGGTTCCCGACATCGTCGCACATGTTTCGAAATCTCATTCCTGCCCTCGCCGATTCCTATCACGTCGTGGCGCCGGACTACCCTGGCTACGGTCAAAGCTCCATGCCTCCGGTCAATGAATTCGCCTACACCTTCGATCACATGAGCGAGATCGTCGATCAGTTCACCACCAAAGTCGGCCTCGATCACTATAGCCTCTATCTCATGGACTATGGAGCTCCGGTTGGGTTCCGCCTCGCGACCAAGCACCCCGAGCGCATTGACTCACTCATCATCCAGAATGGGAACGCCTATGATGCCGGCCTGAAAGAGTTCTGGAACCCACTCAAAGCCTACTGGCATGATCAATCCCCCAAGAATGCCAATGCCCTCAGAGGTCTTCTTACCCTGGAGGCAACCAAGTGGCAATACACCCACGGCACCCGCAACGAAGAATTGATCAGCCCCGACAACTGGACCATCGATCAAGCCCTCCTTGACCGTCCCGGAAACACCGAAATCCAACTCGCGATGTTCCTCGACTACGGAAGCAATCCTCCTCTTTACCCTGAGTGGCAGAAATACCTAAGGGAGAATCAGCCTCCCACCCTGATCGTCTGGGGACAAAACGATGTGATCTTCCCCGCCGAGGGTGCCCACCCTTACAAAAAAGATCTCAATAATCTTGAGTTCCACCTTCTCGATACCGGCCATTTTGCATTGGAGGAGGATGGCGATCTCATTGCGCGGAGAATCCGCAGCTTTCTGGCACGACTCGTTCACCCTTCCTCTCAAAAGTAAATCCCTCCTCAAATTTTTAAAGCAAATTACGACCGACCGGTCACTACACTCTCCAACCAAAATAAGAAAATGAAAACAGCATACCAGAATCCCCTGACCCTTCCCACCGCTGAGGCAGTTCCTCCAGAATCTCAGCTCATTCTCGAGGGGGTGAAAAAGAAGTTCGGCTTTATCCCGAATCTCATGATCGCCTTTTCGCCCTCACCCGCAGTTCTGCAGGCCTACCTTACTCTCGCCGACCTAGCATCCAAAACAAGCTTCACCGCGAAGGAGCAACACGCAGCAGCCTTAATTATCAGTCAGGAACTTGGCTGCCCTTATTGCCTCGCGGCTCATGGCACCCTTGGTCAGTCAGTTGGCCTCGATAAAGACACCGATCCTCAAATCGGCGAAGCCGTGCTCCTCGTCACCTGGAAAACGCTCAGCAATTACACGAACCATCTCTACGACACCCCGATCGACGATGCCTTCGCGCCAAATGCCGCTCCCGAACAATGCGGTGCTGAATTATCGGCTTGCAGTGTTGCCTAACCCTCTCCTCCCCGTCAGGCGCGCGCGAATCTCCGTTCGTGCGCGCTCTTGGGGAGCAAAAAAACTCCCTCTCAAAATCACCATGAAACCACCACTCCCGCCGTTCACCCTCGAGACAGCCACCGCCAAAGTACAGGCCGCTGAAGATGCCTGGAACACCCGGGATCCCAAGAAGATCGCTTTGGCCTATTCCACCGACACCCGTTGGCGAAATCGTTCCGAGTTCCTGGAAGGCCGCCAAGCCGTCGCCCAATTTTTACAAAGCAAATGGCACCGCGAGCTCGACTACCGGCTCAAGAAAACCCTCTGGAGCGTCACCGGCAATCACATCGCGGTGAAATTCGAATACGAATACCACAACGCCGACGCGCAATGGTTCCGAGCATACGGCAATGAACTTTGGGAGTTCGCTTCCGATGGCCTCATGCAGGTTCGTGAAGCCAGTATCAACGACCTCCCCATTATGGAATCGGATCGTAAGTTCCGCTGGGAACGCTCATCCTAAACCACCCTCAAAAGAAAATTAACCCTTACCACCAAAATCATGGCACAAAACTTTTCTACCTTTACCTTCACCGACAGCGTAAAAGAAGCACAGACCCGATACGAATCACGCGACCACTATGCGGACCTGGAACAAGAACCCGATCGCTTCACAATGACCGCCAAAGAGGTTTCCTTCATCAAAGCGCGGGACAGCTTCTATCTCTCCACCGTTGGCGAAAACAGCTGGCCCTACATGCAGTTCCGGGGGGGGCCGAAGGGCTTCTTCAAAGTGTTGGGTCCCCGGACCCTCGGCTTTGCCGACTTCCGGGGAAACCGGCAGTATATCAGCACTGGTAATGTCAACGCCGGGAAGAAAGCAATGCTCTTCCTCATCGACTACCCGACCCGCCAACGCCTAAAAATCTGGACGACCTGCGAGGTCAAAGATGTCGCCGATGATCCCGCTCTCGCCGCCCAATTGGGCAATCCCAACTACCGGGCCAAAGTCGAACGTCTCTTTATCTTTACCATCCAAGCTTTCGACTGGAACTGCCCCCAGCACATCACACCGCGATACTCCCTCGAAGAAATCAAAGACGAACTGAAAAATGGAAACACCCGTTTTCTTGAACTCATCCAAGCCCCCCACCGATGAAGAGAGCCTCAACGGTTGGTTTAAAAGATCGCCTTGGGGTCACGACGTCCCCCCAGAAAAACGACAACTCCAACCACCCTCAAAGGTAATTCTGCCCCCACTCTTCTCCCCCTAATTCGATGGCACTTCCACGACCGCTACCGGAATACCAGGGATTCACCGTCTCACACATCTTGAGGTGAATTCCTCCGCGCCCGCCCGCGAAAATATGATAGCTTCGTGGTCTCCGTGACTCTCAATCTCCTCCCACCCCAAAACCTCCTTCCCGCCGATGGCGAAGCCATCAACCACGGGTCCATTTTCGACCTCAGTGAAGCCGATCAACTCTTCACCCAACTCCTCGACGAACTTCCTTGGCAACACGACGTTGTGAAAATGTTTGGCAAAACCATCACGACCGCTCGCAAAGTCGCCTGGTATGGCGACAGTGGCCTCAACTACACTTATTCGGGAAAGACCAAAACGCCCCTTCCGTGGAATGAGCTTCTCACCCAACTCAAGGCATGCGTCGAATCCGCCACCGGCGAAACATTCAACTCCTGCCTCCTCAACCTTTACCACGATGGCTCTGAAGGCATGTCGTGGCATCGCGATAACGAATCCACCATCGTTAAAAACTCCGCCATCGCCTGCCTCAGCTTCGGCGCCCGGAGGAAATTCCACTTCAAACACACTGCCACCAAAGAGCGCATCACCACCGAACTGGAACACGGCAGCCTCCTCGTCATGGCGGGCCTAATCCAAACCCACTGGCTCCACGCCCTCCCCAAAACTGCCAAGATCACCCAAGCCCGCATCAGCCTGACCTTCCGCCAGATGAAAGTCAGCACAATCGCATGACCATGGCAGTCCCCCTACTCTTCTGGATCATCTCAACCACCACCTTTAGGCTCCTTCTCAGGAACAGGTGGCACCTCTTTCACCTTCGTCTTCTCCTCGACAGGCTTTTTCCAATCATCTCCCAAAAGCTTGAGTAGTTGCTTCTCTAATTTCTTGAATGTGTTGTTCGTAAAATAGGTGTAGGATAATGCTTCACTCAAAGTGCCCTCGCCATAGAGTTTCTCATTTGAAAAAAACCTTCAAAAAATCGAGCGCGGCACCAAACGAAACACGGCCCAACAAACGATATTCCGAGACAAAGAAAAATGATTTTCAGAAGGAGACTAGTCTTTGGATCATCGCTCCAAAAGCTCCGCTTCATCGAATTAAAATCTCGAAAATCGCCCTACTTCCTCCCCTCGATTTCCTCCGGTATTTCCGCCTTACCACCCAGACGATA
>JBLIDI010000091.1:0-13435 GCA_047634075.1 Akkermansiaceae bacterium | reverse complement strand
AATTTGAATCGCTCAACGACGCCTTCGAATACTACCGTGATCACCGCGAAAAATCAGTGAAACTCATCAAAACCGCAGCCCCCATCCAAGAATAGCCCAGCCAACCAAACGCCCTGCCTTTTTCCCTCAACCATTCGCGAACCCCTCTCTCGGAACCGATACGACTTTTCTCCAGATTTCCAACCGTGGTTACCTCGAGAGACACTCATCGTAACGTCCCATAAACGAATGCCGAGGTTTGCCTTCGAAGGTCGTCGGTGACAAACTCGTGGTCTCATTAAAAAATGGATTCTGACTCTTAAGATCGGATTTTTAATGCCCGCCCAAAGCTGGGCCGGCTCCTGCGGCGTCGATCTCGCCTTTTTCGATGCCACCACCGGCACCCGGTCCAAAGCCAGCCTCCGCCTCGCCGAACTTCTCGAGCAGGATATCCGGGAACTCTCTATCGATCCAAAGCTCGGCAATTTGTTCCCGTGGAGCGAAGAAGACCTTAAACTGAAGATTTTGAAGCCCGCAGAGGCTGGGATCACCTTTGACCGACTTCTGAATACGCAAGAGGGAAAGAAGATCCCCGCACTCTTTGAAAAATTAAAAACCCAGGACGGCTTAATTGTCTTCTTCCACGACGAAGCAAACGGCTACGCCCGATTCAAACTCTACAATTGGGACGGGACCGAAGTCCTCCTGCTTCGTGTTCCTCTGGAAGAAAAAATTGCCCATGCCTGCTTCTCTGTTAAGGGACCACCGGCGGGGCGCGCTTGCGGCAATCGGAGCCTCTGTCCGCTGGAGCCCTTAGGCCTCGGTATTTTTCTCAGTTTTACCGAGACATTTTTTCTCCCCGTGCCGTAATGATCCGCAATGATTCTTCGGCACGCTCTTCATCTTACTCTCCTGCCATCACTCTCCTTTTCAGCGCCTGACCGCGAATCCTTTGCAAAGGAAGACCGCCCGGTTGAGGGAATTCCGGTTGAGGTCTTCGAGCTGACAAACCCTGATCTACAAATCGAGGTCTGGGCACAGTCTCCTCTGATCTACTCCCCTGTCGCGATGGACACCGATGCTCAGGGCCGCCTTTGGGTCACCGAAGGGATCGACTACAGCACCAGTCGCCGCGTCGAGACCGGCCAATCCATCATGGTGGTCGAAGACACCGACAACGATGGCGAAGCCGATTCCTCCCACGTCTTCGTCTCGGAGAAAGGCCTCCGCCACGCCCCTCTCGGGATCGCGGTTTTCGATAACAAGATCGTCCTCTCCGCCACCCCTTCCATCATCGTTTACACCGACGTTGATCGGAACACCGTCTTTGATCCCAAGATCGACACTCGCGAAGTCTTCCTCACCGGCTTTCAGGGCGGTGGCCACGATCACTCGCTCCACGCCGTGGTTGGAGCTCCCAGTGGCCAATGGCACTTCTCCTTTGGCAACAGCGGGGCCGATGTCAAAACAAAGGACGGACGTCATTTCATCTCGGGCTGCTACTACGGCCACCCGGAGGGCATTGGCAAAAAGTCCTCTGACGGTCATCTCTACCCCGGTGGAGCGACGATGCGGGTCAATCCCGATGGCACTGGCCTCACTCCCACCGCTCACAACATGCGCAACCCGCACGACATGGCGGTGACCGCCTTCGGGGATATTTTCCAAAGCGATAACGACGATCCCGCCCATTGCCGGTCCTCCTGGGTCATGGAGCACTCCAACTTCGGCTACTCTGATCTGACCGACGGCTCCCGCTCATGGGAGGAGGTCGCCAAGTCTTGGGAAGAACCCAAAGGCTGGTCGCGTGACCTCCGCTTCTCGCGCTCCCACTGGCGCGAGAACTACCCCGGAGCTACTCCTCCGGGGTCGGTGTATGGTGCCGGATCACCCACCGGAAACGTCTTCATCGAGGACGACACCCTCGGTCTCAAAGGCACCTACCTTGTCGCCTGTATGGTCCGGAAACAAATCATGGCCTGCCTTCCAAAACTGGCCGAGGGCCGAATCGAGATGGGGAAACATCAGAACTTCATTCAGCTCAAGGATGGCGAAAAAGGACAATACTTCCTCCCCACCGATCTGCTCGTCGGCACCGATGGCTCTCTCTTCATGAGTGACTTCTACAACGATACCTCTCGGCGCACGAACCAAGTCAGCGGCACCATCTACCGCATCACGCGCAAGGACGCCGACCCACTCAAGAAGCCCGCGATTGACTTCGCCACGACCGCCGGCCTCCTCGCGGCACTTGATAACCCGGCGATCAACGTCCGCTCTCATGCCGCTCACCTCCTCGGCAAAAACGAAGACCTCCCCGCTATTTTCGCGTCGCTCGAAAAAACCGCTATGCCCGAGTCCATCGCCCGCCATCTCTGGATCCTCGCTCAACTTGATCCCGCCCGGGTCATCCCTTACCTCGACCACAAAAATCCTAATCTCCAGATCACGGCCTTTCGCGCTC
Source organism: Akkermansiaceae bacterium (assembly GCA_047634075.1). GTDB lineage: Bacteria > Verrucomicrobiota > Verrucomicrobiia > Verrucomicrobiales > Akkermansiaceae > SW10. The sequence continues at coordinate 10,992 of JBLIDI010000091.1, read as the reverse complement.
TTTGCCACGCCAAGCCGGGAAATCTCCTCGATCTCGCGACCCAGGTCCTGCCTCTTTCCAAATCTAACCTTGCCCTGGCCCGCGAGATTGCCGTCTCCCTGCGCGATCATTCCTTCGAGGAAATCACCCCCCTTCTGCCAACTCTCATCGGGTTCTACGACGGCCATAATCGAACTTTCCTCGAAGCCCTCGGCGTGGCCTTCACCGGCAAGGAAAAAGAAGTCTACCATGAAGTCATCCGCCCGAACTCAGGTGAACCTCGTACTTGGAGCAAGACCGCAAAGAATCTCGCGTGGCGTCTTCACACCCCCGAAGCGATCGCCGACCTCGATCTCGTCATCCGCACCCAGGAACCACCGGTCGAAGACTTCCGCCACCTCGCAATGGCTTTTGCCAGTTTCCGCAATGACGAAGAACGCCAGGATCGTCTCGCCCGGCTCACCGCGCTTGCCAAACTCCCGGCCTTTTCCGGCGAAGCCTTCCAAATCACGGTCGCGGAAATCATCGCGAAAGACCTGAACGATCTCGAAGCTCTCCCGCTCAAAGCGACTGCGAAAGTCCCGGAAACCTTCGGGACCCCGACCAAGGTCTCCGACGCCAAAACGGTCGCGACTTTGAAAGGGCATGCCAAGAAAGGCGAGACCCTCGCCGCCCGCTGCATCATGTGCCACAAGATCAACGGAACCGGAGTCACCTTCGGCCCCGACCTCAGTCGCTGGGGGCAGGAACGCACGATCGAAGAAATAGCCAACGAGATCATCAATCCCGACGAACACCTCGCCCATGGTTACGACCAATCCGTCCGACTCACCGGTAACGGACACGTCGCCGAAGGCCTCCTCTCAAACTACTCTTGGCACGCGGGCTCACTCAAAATCAAAGTGATGGGTGGCACCACGCTCAAGGTTCCCTTCCGCCGCAGCGGCACCAAGGTCGAGAACTTGAAAACCTCCTGGATGCCCACCGCCTCCGAGATGGGCCTCAGCGATCAGGACACCCGCGACATCGCCGAGTATCTCCACACTCTTGAACGGCCCGTAATCGCCGCGGCAGATGATACCGCCCCCGGTAACACCCGTGGCGAAGGTTGGCAGACTCTCGAAGGCGAGGACTTCGTGAACGTGAATTGCCACGATGACACCTGGATGTGGAAAGGCGGCCACGCCTACTGCACCGGCAAGCCCACCGGCGTCATCCGCTACCGGGAAGCGCTCAAAGATTTCGAATTCACCTGCGAATGGATGCACAAACAAAAGGGCGGCAACTCCGGCGTCTTCGTCTGGGCCACCCCGAAATCCATCAATCGCCTCGCCGCCGGACAAGGCCGCCTTCCGCAAGGCATCGAAGTTCAGGTTCTCGATCTCGGCTACGCGGAAGTCTACACCAAGCAGTATCAAAAGCCCGCCGACTGGTTCACTTCGCACGGCGACGTCTTCCCGGTCGGCCCCATCAAAATGACTCCGTTCCCACCTGTCGCCCCCAACGGTCGTCGCTCCTTTCCGAGCAAGAAAACCACCAAGGGTCTCAACGAATGGAACCACTACTTCATCCGGGCCATCGATGGTGAAGTACGCCTCTGGGTCAACGGCGAGGAAGTCTCCGGCGGGAGCGACATCTCCCCCGCCTCCGGCTTCCTCTGCCTCGAATCAGAAGGCGCTCCCATCGAATTCAAGAATATCCGTCTTCGCAAGATTTCGCCTCCCACCGAAATCCCAACCGTCAAGATGGCCGAGCGCAAGGAGATCGACCTTTCCGGCCATGCCCTTCTGGGACGCTGGTATTACGGAAGCCACAGTCGTGAAATCACGCCCGATGGCTTCTGCATTCTCCGCGAGGGCGAAGACGTCATCTGGAAGCGCCCATGCACCGCAAATTCGAAGAATTCCCTCACTTTCGAAGGCGAGCTCTCCCACTCTCTCAATGGAGACACCCTTCACATCGAAGGCCGTTACGAGGCCACGCGCAAATAGTTCAAGCTCAAGCTCATCAGTCTGGAGGGTGGCAAATCCTTCGAACGCTATGATCTCGTTGCCGATCCTTCGAATAATCTGGGGAATCGTGATTCGTCGCTAAAGCATCCTGAAGGGATGCCGGAAAAGGCAGACTCCATGGTGTTTCGTGAGTGTCGTCATGAGGTGCGGCCTGCAATTTGCGCTGGGCTTTCCAGTGTCCCTTCAGGACACCGCCTCCCCCGAACCGTTCCCCCCAGACTGAAGTCTGGGGCTCTGATCCTTTGTCCCTTCAACCCTGTTTCTCGACTTTTATTTGTGTGTAAAGCTCAGCGCATCGCGCAGGTTTTGTCAGGCAAGCGCGACCGGGGAGGATGATTAGTCTTTCAGTTCACGGACCCAGATATTGCGGAAGCGGACGGGATTCCCGTGGTCCTGCATTGAGATGGGTAGCTTGTCGGCGTGAGCCTTATACTCAGTGGCCGCGTGAGGTCCGTTCCATCCGGTGCCTCCGCTGAGGACGGTGTGGTCTTGAATCAGGACGCCATTATGAAGGACGGTAAAGGTGGCACGTTTGGTGACCTTTCCGTCTTTATCAAACTGTGGCTGGTGAAAAATGATGTCGTAACTCTGCCATTCACCGGGCTTGCGTGAGGCATTCACTTTGGGCTTGGAGCGACCGTAGAGAGCACCGGCCTGGCCGTCCGCGTAGGTCTGGTTCTCGTAGCTGTCGAGGACTTGAATTTCGTAAATCCCCATGAGAAAGATCCCGCTGTTTCCGCGGCCTTGACCATTGCCCTGAACCTTGGAGGGCGAGGCCCATTCCATATGGAGTTGGCAGGAACCGAACTTCTCCTTGGACTGCACGTAACCGGCCCGGCGGACCGACTCGAGAGCTCCGTCCACGACCTTCCATTTACTATCGCCGCCCTTGGTGTCGGTCCAGTTCATCTTAAACGACTCCTCGGAACCATCGAAGAGAACGACGGCATCCGATGGTGAGGCACCGACCTGATCACCGGGCGTGACGACGGGAGGGAGAGGTTGCTTGGTGGTGTCCGTCTCGTGGACCTTCACCCCGTCGATATACATGTAGGTTCCGTCCTTCTTCTTCTCGACCTTGATCACGGGCTTGGTCATGTCCTCATCCGCATGGGAAGAGGACGCGACAAGCGAAAAGGCGAGGGCAGCGGCGGGCGTGGTGATCCGAAAGAGATCTGTTAAAGAAGATGGCTTTTTAGGCATGGCGGCGATTCTACCGCTTCGCCCTTAGGGACGGCGAGGGAATTAATAAAGATATCGCGCGAAGGAATCGGGACTGTCAGTGAGGCACTGACTTCTCTTTATGTAGTGGACTACTCAAGGAAAAGTCGGACGAGGCTGACGGGTCCGAGATCGAGTGCAATGTCTTTATTTATTTCGGAGTCGTTTCTTGGCGAGGTCAACGCACGATCCTGATCTCAGCGCTTCTTCACGACATTATAACGGAGGACATCTCCCATCAAGGGCTCGCCATTGGCCGCCGCCGCCCCCTCTAAAGAGATGGTGTAAAGCTGGCGCGCGGTGATCCCGGGGAGAGTGACGGTGAGAACCTTGCCATCATCACTGAGCACGACCCCGGTGGGCCTCACGGCTTTCAAACCCACCTTTGGGGAACCGTAGTTGACGTGGTATTTATAAGTGTGGTGTGACACCTCGACGTTCGGGACCTTCGCCAGGGCACGGTTGAAAGTCACCTTGAAGCCATTCTCCAAAAGGCTCACCCCCGTGGCCAAAACCGGCAGCTTCTTCAGATAAGTGACCCGGCGAATACCCTCATCACCAGCCCAAGTCATGTGCGTCTTGCCAATCCACAAGCTTCCGGATCGGTCAAAAGTGAAGCGGTGATTTCCGATCCCAAGATCAGGGCTGGCGAGGAAGGGAATCAAAGTCCCCTGTAAGGTGCCGTCGACCTCCTCCGGGAGGAAACGGATAAGCTGTTTTTGATTCATATCGCCGATCAAAAGTTCCCCCTTGGGAAGACCAAAAAGTTCCGGATCCACGGTATCCACCGGCTGGGTCGGTGAGTTCGCAAGTTCGCCTTGTGGGAAGAGCGCGGCGGCCGGGGTGCGCATTTCCTCCAGTTCGGCGACGGGGACTTTGAGCGGATCACGGGTCCAGTCCTTTTTCCAAACGAGAGATGCAGGATGGCCATAAAAGCCGCCCTCGGTGACATGATACAAGGGGCTGGTCCCGCGCCAGTCGCCTTGATTGTCAGTGACCCAGAGACGATCCTTGTTGTCCATATGGATGCCATTGGGCGAACGGAAGCCGTAGGCAAAGACCGAGCTCCGACCCTGCGGGGTGATCTTCAAAACGCATCCCCGGTAGGGCACGCGCGAATACATGCGCCCGGCCTTCCCTTTGCTTTTACCCCACGCTTTGCCACGGTGGGATTCGCGATCCAGGCCGATCGCCATCCACGGACCCCGGATGTTCTCCTGAATGCCGGCACCATTGGAGGCAACATTCAGGCTGATGTAGTAATTTCCCTTCGAGTCACGAGTGGGGCCATAGGCGAATTCGTGGTAGTTCCCGGTGATGCCAAAGTCGTTGCAAAGCGTTTCATAGACATCCGCAACGCCATCTTGATCGGTGTCTTTCATCCGGGTGAGCTCGGACCACTGCATCGCGACAAGGGACCCGTCCTCGTCTTCTGAAATGCCCAAGGGAAGAGAAAGCCCCTGCGCGAAGAGCGACCACGTCTTGGTCTCAGGCGAAAAAATCTCGATTTCGCCGCTATTAAAACAAGCCGCGATCCGGCCGTCCCGCAGCGTGGTGATTCCGCCGATCTGAACATCTACTCCCGGTGGCGCGGGCACAGTTTGAATCTCGTAGTAGTCCTGCCACGCGGCCCCAGAGGAAAGAGCGGTGGTCGCGAAGATCGAAAAAAGGAAGAGTGTCATTTCTTAGTAATGGTCAGGGTGAAGGATTTTGCCTCGTCCGCATTGAGAGAAAGAATTCCCTTTTTCAGGGTGCCCTTGTCACAGGTCAGGGCGGCCTCGCCCTTGGCGGCGAGATCGAGTTGCAGGGGGCGGTCCAGCCCGGCAATCGTAAATTGTCGGGTGATCACGCCATCCCCCGTGCCCGCCGAGATCAGTTCGCAGATCTCATAGCTCCCGATGTTGTAGCGGAACTCTGGGTCTCTCCCGACCAAGCGATAACCCCGAAACTGTGGCTTGGGTTCGAGGGAGAGGAGACGCTCCGAGGTCTCAACGTAGAAAGGCTGATTGGGGAGCTTTGCGAGGATCCGATAATGGAAGAGATCGGTCCGGTCGCCCACGTAGGTGTAGCGGAAGCGGCACGCCTCGGTGTCCCAACACAGACTCAGCCCATTCTCTAAAACGACCCCGACCGAAGCTGGGCTGGAATCAGGCATGAAGGCCCGAACGACGTAAGGAAGAGCGCGCTCGGGCTCCTTAAATTTTGGGTAGAGCGCCCCGCCAGACTTGTTTTTGATCCCCTTAGTCGTGCCTAAAATATAGTCATGAATTTCGCCGAGATCCTCATCCGGGACGTGCGCCATCGAGGGCATCTGGATCATATTGGGATTCTTCTTCCCTGGCTCCTTCGCCCACTTGATAAATTCTCCCTGCTTCTCTTTCGGGTAGGTCTTGGCAAGCGTCACCATCGACGGCCCGACAACGACGTTCGCGAGAACATGGCAGGCCGAACAATTCATTGCGAATTTTGCCTCACCGGAAGGCAGCGCTTTGTCTTGCGCCATCGCAGGCAGAACAAAAAGGAGGCTAAGAAGATATTTCATGGGAGGTCACTTGAGAGTCTTGATCCATTCGACAAGCGCTTTTTGCTCGATCGAGGAGAGGTTGAGATTGGGCATGGCCGGTGGGTAATTGACAGGAGCTTCAGCAAGGGGATTGTTAATCGCCCGCAAGAGATAGGCGTCATCCACCGTCACCTCCAGCGTTTTTCCGTTTCGAATCACCTTCTGTCTGGTCCCATAAATACCACTCAATGAAGGTCCTGCAAGTCGGGAACCATCAAGAGTGTGACAAGCGGCACAAATGGCGGCGAACTGCGCCTTGGCGTATCCCATCGGGTCATCCTGGGCGGAGATCGACTGCGCCACGGCGGCCTGCGCTCCCCCACCCTGATGACGGAGCATGGTATACCAGGCGGTCTTCTTATAGAGCGACAGTTGCTCGACCTTCAGCTCAATGACCCAACCAACGTTCTCATTGCTGTCTTTCTTGTCGATTACGAAGGGGGGGGAATTATCACGAATTCCAGGCACCGTGATCTTGATGCGTTTTCCATCCGCACTGAGAACTCGCTTGGTGGCGGTGAGATTCTCAGTGGCAAAATCCCGACCACCGTAACCATTCGTGGGAATGTAAGTCCACTGTTTGAGATTCAATTTCACCTGATTCAGCGCGTCGGGAGTAATGGCCTTGAAGAGCTCAATCTCGAGCCCGCCCGGAATATCCCGCAGAGCCACCATCTCGTTAAAATCAGCCGGAATCTCGTCGGGTCTTTTCAAGGAAAGGCGCTGCAACCCATAGGGCGGCTTACGCTCTTCCCCTTTCTTCGGCAGGAACTGCCAAAGCCCTCCGTCACCGATATGGCCGATGTAGTAATTCTGGTCTGGCCCTTCAATGATGCGGTTGGGACCAGCGGTGAAGCCCGTTTTGCCTTTCGGATCATGACCGCCGGAATGAAGAAAAACGGCCCCCTGCCAAACCCCGTCGACCTCCTCAAGAAAGACCCGGTTCATACGCCCAAGGGTGACATCTCCAAAGATCCACTGTCCGTTATAGACTGAAAGTGGCCCTTTGAGGTTCTTTAAAATGACGGGCTGACTGGGTGAGCGATTCACAATCCCTTGCGGGAGATGGACGGTGGGCGGGGTTTGATAACGAGATCCCCCGATCTCGGAATCAACCCCTTCCGGCTGGAAGGCGGCAGTGTTCGTGTTGTCTTTCTTGATGAGGTAATGCCCGTAGAACGCGCCTTGGGTCAGACGGATAAATTCGTTCGAGGGATTAAAGACACCTTGGTTATCGATCACGATCATCTCCTGATCAGGCCCGAGCGCAAAACCATTGGGCGTGCGGTATCCCCCTGCAAAATAGGAGATCTCAACATCGTCTGATTTCTCCTTACCCGTGATGGGACCGAGCAGAAAAGTGGAGCCCCGTTTCGTCTTTGGATTCACCGTGATGTTAAGATCACGAGACCCTCCAAAACGGACCGACGTGGTGAAGTTTCCAGCCAAGTAGCTCTGACCTTCCTTCTCGATGATTCCGAATCCCACGGTGTAAGTGTGGAAGTTGGGCTGCGAGAGACCATCAATCAGCACCACCTTTTCATCCGCCGAAAAAAAACCGTCACCATCGCGATCCTCGAGGCGGGAAATCTTATCCTTTTCGCCAAGGTAGATCTTCCCGCCATGGACCGCGATCGCGGTGGGCTCATAGAGGCCCTTCATCAAGCGCTGAGCTTTCACCTTCGTGCGGTCCGAATTCCCAATCAACCCGGTCACCTTGAAAACCTCCCCTTTTTTAAAAGGAGCCTTGTTCTGCCGGTCAGGTGTAAACACCGTCACGTAGAGATCATCTCCGTCGAAAGCCATCGCCGAGATCTTCAAGTCAACGTCTTGCTCCGGATAAAGGTTCTCGAGCTTGAAGAGAGGATGAAGTTGATCCCCGTCAGCGCCGGCACCGAGTTTCGGGCTGAACGGCTTTTTAGGCTTTTTCGCTGGGGTTTGCGCAAAGGCGGGATTTGAGAAGAAAAGCGAAAGAAGGAGAAGGATGCGAAGCATTGTCATCAGGATTTAAGGACAAGGGGATTCCACCTGAACTGAGCGCAGATTGAAATCATCATTTTTAAGAAGGACACGCGGGGAGAGCGGAGTTGAAGTTCGGGGGGCGGAGTGAAAGTCTCTCAATCACAGCATGAAACGACGAAATTTAATTTTAAGCCTGGGGTCGATTGGCCCGTGTGGAGCACGCAGCTCGACTTAGAGAACCGGCAAGGCGAACCTGCGTCTCGGATTGGCGGCGTATTCGTTCCGCTCGTATTTTGCATGGATGAAAGGGACAGCGTGAAGTGGCTGTTTTCACAAAAGAAAAACTAACCCTCCTTCCTCTTCAAAACGATCTCGATTCTGCTCTTGATCTGCGAGGGCCACAGGAGGAATAATCCTAACAATCACCTAAGTCATGAAATTACAATTTGCCACCCTGCTTGCTCCATTTTCGCTGCTCCTAGCAGCTTCATTATTAATTGGTCAGGAAGTGAAGAAATCCGCAGACGAAGAGAGCGTAAAACCGGGAATCAATGACAGTTTTCTCGACCCCGAACTGCAGGTCGATGACTGGCTCAAGCGCTTCGAAGTCGAGAGCCGCGAAACTTTCCACGAGCGCGACAAGGTGATTGAAGCCTGCGGGATCAAAAAAGGAATGGCCATCGCTGACGTCGGAGCTGGAACCGGGCTTTACACCCGACTTTTTTCAAAAGCGACCGGCCCCGCAGGATGGGTCTACGCCGTCGATATCTCAGGTCCATTCCTAAAACATATCGTGGCGCGGGCCCAGCAGGAAGGTCAGCAAAATATCAGCGCTATCCTGAGTCCCGAGAACTCCGCGCCTCTCCCGCCGAACTCCCTCGACATTGTCTTCCTCTGCGACACCTACCACCATTTTGAGTATCCCAAGGGAACGATGGATACCGTGGTCCGCGCTCTCAAGAAAGGCGGAACGATGGTGGTAATCGACTTCGAGCGCATCGAAGGCAAAACGCGTGCATGGCTCATGGAACATGTCCGAGCCGGGAAGTCCGTCTTCCGCAAAGAAATTGAAGACGCGGGGCTCACCTTTGTGGAAGAAGTTGAAATAAAAGGCTTCAAAGAAAACTACTTCCTGCGCTTCCGCAAAGGGTGATGGCGCGGGGGAAAGGCTTCGGCTTCTGGACACTCACCTTTCTGGTCGTCGCCAACATGATCGGGGCCGGAGTCTTTACGACCTCCGGATTTACCCTCGCCTCGCTGGGCGATCCCAAGCTGGTTTTACTGGCGTGGCTCGTTGGCGGACTGGTCGCGCTGTGTGGAGCATTTAGTTACGGACTGCTCATTCAACGAATCCCGCTCTCGGGAGGCGAATATGTCTTCCTCTCAAAAGCGGTGCACCCCTTCGCAGGATTCGTCGCCGGTTGGGTCTCGCTGCTCGCCGGGTTTAGCGGAGCGATTGCCTTTGCCGCAGTCGCACTGGAAAGCTACCTCCCCGGCAATCTCCCCGAGAAGCTTCCGGCGGTTGGCGTGATTATTTTGGGGGCAACTTTACACGGCGCAAAGCGATGGCTCGGAGCGGGAGTTCAAAATACCGCCGTCATCTTAAAGCTTCTCCTTCTTGCCCTCTTTCTTGGATGGGGAGCCTTCGCGATCGAGTGGGGCGTCCAACCCTCCCGACCCGTTGCCAGCGACTCCGGAATGCTGGCTTTCGCACAAGCCCTCGTCTGGATCTCTTTGAGCTACTCGGGATTTAATGCCGCCGTCTATGTCGCCGGCGAAGCGACTGCTCCTCGGATCGTGGCACGGTCGCTGGTGGCAGGAACCGGCGTGGTCGTGCTCCTTTATCTCCTCCTAAATGCCACCTTCGTCCTGGGCGCGCCTGCTTCAGAAATCTCAGGTCAACCGGATGTCGCCGCACGGGCCGCCAAGTGGATCGGCGGGACGGGCTTCGAAACATTCACCCGCCTCATCATCTCACTCGCCCTTGTGACCTCGGTTCTGAGCATGATGATGGCGGGCCCGAGAGTTTATGGAAAAATGGCCGAGGATGGCATCATTCCAAGAATTTTCATTCTACGGGAAGACCAGGTTTGGCCCGCCGTGCTTCTCCAAATGAGCCTCGCTTTGCTCCTCGTTTTCGTAGGATCATTGCAAGATCTTCTCGGCTACTTGGGGCTCACCTTATCGCTCAGCGCCGCCGTCGCCGTCGGCTCCCTTTTTCTGGGGGAACGTGTGCGCGGATGGCCCTCCCTCCCCCCTGCTCTTTTTGTCATCGCCACCCTCGGGGCCGCAACTCTCCTCATCGTGCGAGATCCATCGCAGGCACTCGCCACCGGAGTCACAGTTCTCCTTGGCGCAGCAGCGTACTATCTCGCGAACTCTGCTCCCTCTCGCGAAGATTGAACGACTGGCAAACGCGACAAACCAATAATCTTGGGAGGGTTTCCACTGGCTGGAGCCAAGCTGAAGCTGAGGCAACCTAGAATATGATTAAAGCCCTCCCAACCTCCGAAGAAGCTCCCTTTCGGAAAGCCCCAACGATTCCCCCCTTGCGACACCCCGGCGGGACTCCCAGCAAGACGTGCAAGTGATTACTCATCAAGCAATACGATAAGATCCGGCACCCCAAACAATGCGACTGAGCATTTTAGACGGAGCGAAGCGAAGCCCGAAGGGGCCGAGATTTGCAGACGCAAAACTCTGATCAAAACCGCTCACATTTAAATCGTCCGACATTCTTCAACACGACATTCTTCAACACGACATTCTTCAACATAGAGCTTCACTCTCTCAAGATCGGCGAGAGGAGTCGCACCGCCCGCTGATTCAAGAGCATCCGCCTCATTCCTTTCTTCCAGTTCTCTTGACCGAAACCTCTAACCTGCCCTCCGATGGTCTATTGAAGATCACTAAAATCTTCGTCTCCATAGTCGGGGTTAAAAAGCTGAAACACTGGCCCATCGTAAATCTCAGCCTTCTTATAAGCTGCCGCGATCTCCTTCGCCAAAGCTGCCTTCGTCTTTCCAGCGGCTTTGATCTTCCCAATTTTCCACATCATAAGGACTCCGTTTTTAGAAATTGAGTAGGTCGCATCGAGCCGCTTCTTTTCGCTAGCGGGACCACCGGTGCTCGCAATCTGTATCGACTGCCCTGACCTCAACTTCGGCACTACGGCTTCCCCCTTCACCAAGGAAATCACTGAAGAGAGAACCATCAAAAAGTATTTCACAACGAGCCAATACGCCCCAACTCCCC
>JBLIDI010000090.1:0-13605 GCA_047634075.1 Akkermansiaceae bacterium | reverse complement strand
AAGAGGAAGAACGGGCGTCCTCGGGCATGGTGGTAAAGCCAATCTGGTTGTTGACGATCAAGTGAATCGTTCCACCCGTGCGATACCCACCGAGTTGGGAGAGATTTAAAACCTCCGCAACGGGTCCCTGACCGGCAAAGGCGGCATCACCGTGAATCAAAAGAGGCAGAACGACCTTGCGATTGGTCTGGGCTCCGTCATCGCCAATCATGCGCTGGCGCGCACGGGCCTTTCCTTCGACAACCGGGTTGACCGCTTCGAGGTGGCTGGGGTTCGCGGCGAGACTGACCCGGACGTCGCCGTCTTCAAGGTGGCGAACTTTCTCGTAGCCGAGGTGGTATTTCACATCACCGTCACCGGCGACAAGGTCGGGCACGTAATTTGGGGTAAACTCGTAAAGAAGGGTCGAGACGGACTTCTTAACAAACTGGGCCAAGACATTGAGGCGACCGCGGTGGGCCATTCCCATTTCAATCTCCTTGATTCCAGTGGCCGGGCACCCTTCGAGAATACGATTCAGCAAAATAATCAAGCCCTCGCCGCCCTCGAGTGAAAAGCGCTTCTCACCAAGAAACTTCTTCCCAATGAAACTTTCAAAAAGCTCGGACTCCATCAACCAACGGAGAGCTTTTTTGCTGTCCTCCTCGGTGATGGTCGGCGAATCGACCTTATCCTCAATACGTCGACGGATCCAATTGCGGATCTGGGTATTGTGAATGTGCATAAACTCAAAACCAATCTTGCCGGAATAGGTGGTTTTGAGGGCCGTCTCGAGATCCCGAAGCTTGATGGCTTGGCCATCTCGGAAAAACTGCGTGGCAGCCTCGCGCTCCAATTCCTCATCGGTAAATCCGAAAGTCTTGAGTTCAAGGCGGGGATTGATTGGTCCCGAGTCTTCCAGAGGATTAATGTGCGCCTGAGTGTGGCCCAACGTCCGGTAGTTATAAACTAGGCTCACGACCTTGCCACGGAAGGACAATTGATCTTCCGAAAGTCGCTGATCGACCTGACCGGAGGGAATTGAGACCGCTGGTTGCCCATTGGGCCCCCCTTTTTTTGGTAGAGTAGACCCGAGTTCAAATCCCTCGAAAAAGGCCGCCCAATTGTCTTCGACAGATTGTGGGTCGGCACTCCATTGAGCGTATTTTTCGTCCAGAAGAGCGGCGTTGAACCGGGGCGAGATATGGGAGGACATGTAATGGTAGTCGGAACGTTATTCGCGAATGTGAAACATTCAGGCTTGGAAGATCCTGAACATTAACGTTAGGTAATCCGCACACCTCTGCGAGTCAACCCGCACCAACGATTCTCCCACAAAAAAATTGCATGATCGAGATTTCTAGTCTCAGCAAGAGCTATGGACGCCATATGGCGGTCGATAAAATATCCTTTGAAGTCGCTCGTGGCGATGTCGTCGGCTTCCTGGGACCCAACGGAGCAGGTAAGACCACCACTCTGCGCATGCTCACGGGATTTCTCCCCCCGACCTCCGGCGCAGCGCGCATTGCAGGTAAAGACATTTTCCGTGAATCCCTAGAAGTTCGGAAACGCATCGGCTACATGCCCGAGAACGTTCCCCTCTACACCGAAATGCGCGTAAAAGAGTATCTCCGCTTCCGGGGCGCACTCAAGGGACTCTCCGGCGGCCGCCTCCGCAAACGCATGGGCGAGGTCATGGAAATCTGCGGCCTCACTGATGTCCGCCGCAAGATGATCAAAACTCTTTCGAAGGGCTACCGCCAGCGCGTGGGCCTCGCCGATGCGCTCATCCACGAACCCGATCTCCTCATCCTCGATGAGCCCACCAATGGCCTCGACCCCAATCAGATCCGAGCGATTCGCAAGCTCATCCAAAATCTTGGCCAAAAACACACCATTCTCCTTTCCACCCACATCCTGAGCGAAGTGGAAATGACCTGCAACAAAGTTGTCATCATCGATGGTGGTAAAGTGAAAGCGGCCGACACCCCTTCCAACCTCGTCAGCTCGATGCGACAGGCCGGACGCGTCACCGTGGAACTGCACACGCCCAAGAACGAAGTCGAACCCATAATTTCCAGCTTCGAGGAAGTCACCCGGGTCGTGGGCGAAACCCTTCAAGATGGTTGGAACCGCTTCACCGTTTTTGCCGCGCCCAAGACAGACACCCGCCTCAAAATTGGCACTCTCGCTGCCGAAAAGCAATGGCCCCTCCGGGCTCTAAGCCGCCGCGTCGGCACCCTCGAGGAGGTTTTCGTCGAACTCACCCGCAAGGACTAAGCAACGACCGCAATGCGTATTTTCCGAATTCTATTCTTCAAGGAGCTCAAAGCCTACTTTTTCAGTCCCTTTGGCTGGTTGATCCTGACCTTTGCCGCTCTCATGCAGGGGCTCGTGCTGACCGCTACCCTCAAGGCTTTTGCCGATGAAGCGCAACCTGAGAATCTCGTTTTCCTGACCTTCAATTCGCCCTTCTTTTGGATCTACTTCCTTTTCCTTTTCCCGGTTCTCACCATGCGACTCTTTTCCGAGGAGAACCGTTCGGGAACTCTCGAGGGACTTCTCACCGCCCCGGTTCGGACTTGGCAGGTCGTCCTCTCGAAGTTCAGCGCCGCCTATGTCACCTTCCTGATTCTCTGGATCCCCGCAATGGTTCACTTCTACCTTTTCACCAGCCTGACCGATGTCCCGCCACCTTTTTCAAGCGGTGAACTCACCGGGGCGATGTCTGCCATTGCCCTCATGGGTGCTCTTTTCACAGCCTTCGGCTGCCTCGCTTCCGCGCTCACTTCCAGCCAAATCATCGCCGGAGTTGTTTGCGTTGCCATCCTCTTGATCCACTTCCTCCTGGGTCTCGTCACGACCTTCTTTGGAGATCAAATCGCCGCCGCACCCTTCTTCGAGTTTGTCTCTTCACAAAACCACCTCAGTGATTTCACGCGTGGCCTCATCGATTCGCGCCCCATTGTTTACTACCTCTCAACTACCTCCTTCTTCCTTTTTCTGACTTATCACCTGCTGGATTACCGGCGCTGGAAGCCCTGACCTCCTCGCACTATGGCTGAAACTGACTCCAATTTTGAAATGGCTCCTCCTCCTCGCCCGGTCAAACGGCTCGGACTTGGGCTCCGGTCCGTCCTGCAACTCGTGTTTGCCTTTCTCTCGCTCGTTTTCGTGTATTACTTGGCGGTGACTTATCACACCCGACGCGATCTCACCGAAAACGGAAACTTCACGCTCTCGGAAGCGACGCACAACCTGCTCTCATCGTCAGCCGTGCAAGACCGTGATGAGCCCGTCAAAATCGTCGCCGCCCTCCGCAAAACCTCACTTCATTACTCCCGCCTCCGCGCCGTTGCAGAGGAATACGAACGACTCTCAAACGGAAAGGTCAAGCTCGAGTATCTCGATCCCATTCGCGATCAAGACCGTGCCCTCGAGGTCCAAAATAATTACGGAGACCTCCTCAAGGACAAGCTCTTCGAAGATGACATCTTTATCATTGATGCCCGGGAAGACGCGGCCGCAAATTCAGTGGAGGGCACTCCCGATGTCACAACTCACCTCCGCTATCTCCCCGTCAGCGACATGCTCGTCAGCCGCAATGACGAGAATAATCAAAGAAGGGTCGTGGGGTATCAGGACGAAGATTTGATCAGCTCCATGATTCAAGCCGCGATCGAAGGGAATCCGCGCATTATGTATCTTATCGAAGATAAAAGCGACCTCGAAGTCACCGCTTCAGGTTCGCCACTTCTCGTCCTGATGGAGGTTTTCCAAAAGCAGAACATCTTACTCCAACCGATCAAAATCTCTCAGATCGACGCCATTCCGGCCAACGCCGAGGGGATCGTCATCGTCGCTCCCGAGTACGACTTCGAGCCCAACGAAATCGAGGTTCTCGAAAACTACTGGCAGCGTCCCTCTTCCGCCATCATCGCCTACCTCTCACCGACTTCGAGTCCCATAAATCTCCGCGCCTTTCTGCGGAAGAATGGCGTGACCCCTCGCGATGACCGCATTATCAGAACCCGCAATGGTCGCACCGAAAGCCAAGTCCTCGCCACCTTCACCTCCGGAACTGAGATCAACGGAAGCCTCGAGGGGAAATCGGTCCCGTTCGAAGGCCGCGTCGGCAGTCTCGAAGTCCGGGAAGGGGCCGAAGACCTCGTCACAAACCGTATTCTAGCCTACAGCCTCATCGAATCAGCCCCTGATTTCTGGGGTGAAACCGACTACAAGACGGCCAACCCGAAATACGATGACGACGCCGACTACAGCGGTCCTCTCTCGATCGGAGCTGCCGTCATCCGTGGTAACAGCAATGCCGATAACACCGCCCCGAATATTTCCAAGATGATTGTCCTCTCCACGAGTGACTTCCTCGACCCCAACCGCCTCGGTAAAGAGCAACTCGATTTTGTCAAAAACTCAACCTATTGGCTTCTCGGCCGCGAGGAGTTGATGGGAATTGGGCCACGCGGAATTCAACGCCGAAAGTTAAACCTCATCAAAGTAGAGGTAAAACAACTGAGTCAGATCGTGATCGTCTTCATCCCCGCCGGACTCTTCCTATTTGGCATGATGGTTTGGAATGCACGCAGAGCCTAAATCCCCCTATCCTGTCTCATGAGAATCATTCCGACTTTCCTCTTCTCCCTGCTGACCGCCGGACTGGGATTCCTCGTGGTAATGCAGCAAACACGGGGCAACCTCGATTTCATCTTCGGCTCCCCTCCCATCCCGATCGGCGATCTCGTCTATCAATTCGACCCCACCGAAGTTGGCCGTATTCATATACTCAATAGCGACGGGACCCGGGCCGAGATCGTGAAGGCTAGTGGCACTTGGATGCTCAAGGAACCTTGGCATGATTTCGCCGACGCCCGCACGGTCCGCTCCTTGATTGACTTTGCGGCACGCCTCCAGATTGAGGACATCATCGAGCGCGACGATGTCGCTGATCTCGCTGAGCTCGGGCTTAAGAAATCTCGCATTGAAGTCGAACTCTTTGACAAATCCGGAAGCCCGCTCTGCCACTTCAAGATGGGCCGCTACACCAGTTGGCGGGGATTTGATCCCACCTTCAAATCCGAGGATCCAACCAAAGCCCCACCCAGCTTCCCAACCCTCATCATCCAACCGGTCGAGGAAGAAAAGGAAGACCACCTCTACGTGTGCTCGGACTTCGCTGACCCCAAACTCCGCACCGTTCTCATGCGAGATCTTTTCGGCGGTGAGCTGAGGCTTTTTCGTGATCACCGGATCTTCTCCAACTCACCCGGATTTGCCGCCGAAATCACCCTCAAGGAAAAGAACTCCGCGATCACCGTAAAGCGCGAAGGAATGAGCAAGGGCGATGAATGGAAGATCACCAAACCCTTCGAACTGGCCACCAGTCCGGGCGCTCTTAGAAAACTCCTGGGAGGACTTGCGGCCGTCCAAGCCAATGCGGTGCTCGATGAATCGTTACTCGCTCTCCCTGCCCCCCTTCCCGATAATATCGATCACACCATCAGCATTCGCTACTTCCTGCCCGATGGCTCCATCAGCACACCGGTCACTGCGATTTTTTATCCGCCCGAAAATGATCAAGCCGCCAGCGTCCCCGTTGTTGTTACGATCGAACCCGGGAAAAACCGCTCAGCCATTCTGATGGTCCCCCACGGCCCCGGATCAATCCACGCCAGTATTCCCCGAGACGTGAACTCGCTTCGAAGCCGCACCATGACGTCACTCCAGGTTCGCCAGATTGAAGGCGTCACCCTGAGCGATTTCACGGGTCGCGAGGTCGCACTCACGCTGGAAAAAGACCCCCACGAGCGGGCACGCCGTTGGTATGCCCAAGTCACCCGCGATAATGGCTCCGACCAACGTTCCGAACTCTACAATGGTGCTGCCAATATTTATCAGGTGAATGAACTCTTCGAGGCCCTGTTTCAAGATGAGGTCAATAGCTTTACCAATGATGCCTCAACCGACCCTGCGGAATATGGTATCAATCAACCGATCCGTCGGGTCACCCTGAAGCTGAGAGACGACCAAACGGTTGTCTTTGTGATTGGCGAAAAACTGCGCCCGCAATATTTCGCTCGGCGTGCCGACAATGGCCGCCCGCTCGAAATTTCGGAAGAGGCCTACGAAGCAGCCTTGGAAGGGAAACCCCACCGAGAACTGGAAATTGTCGCCCTCCCCAGCAACAATCTCACCAGTCCTGCTACCGGATTGGAACTCCTCGGACTCGCGCAACCGAAAACGGCGGAGTTCAACGGGGTCACGATCCATCTTGGCAAAATCAGTTCGAGGCACTTTTTTGCGAACCGGCTCGACGCGAAAGGAAACAACACTCCACACGTCGTCGAGATTGGGCCGGAGAATGTCGGCCGCATGCCCTTGGAAGCCTATCATTGGCGGGGAATTCGACTCTGGAATATCAATCGCTACGAGATCAATGGGCTCATTATTAAACGCCGGAACGAAGCACCACTCGAACTCGACTACGATTTTTTTGCCCCCGCACAATGGTCGGCCACCCGGGCCGGAAAAGATGTCACCGCTTTACTCAACACCAACAAAGCAGAAAAGCTCCTCAAGAAACTCACTGACGTCGAAGTCAAAAAATGGATTGGTCCTGTTGCCGAAAGCGCTGCGGAGAGGCTCGCAGACCCCGGTCTGACAATCTCGGTCCTCATTGAAGAAGTTGACGACGAAGGCCGCCCCAAGGGAAGAATGACTCGCCAACTCAAACTCTCAGAGGTTGTCGCAGGGCAAACCAGCCGTCTCTGCTTTGGCAAGTCCGACACCAGCCCCAGCTACTTCCTCGTCGATTCCGCGACCTATCAACGCCTCCTCGTGAAACTCCTCGAAGAGTGAGCCGACCTCTCGTCGAATCTTCATCCGTCCAGTCGGTTTCGAATCACCATCGATGCTCTTCCACTTGCCAGAAGTCGTTCCTGTCTCACCGGCGGTATCTCTTCTATCGGACATCGTTCGTAACCTAGCTGCCCAATAAAAAACTCCACTGCGCGCGTGCTCAAGGCGAACACCCAGGGGATCCCAAGCTCCCGCGCCCTCTTCTCAGCCGCTCTCACTAACAAGCGCCCATATCCCTGCCCCCCATGACTTTGTTTCACATAGAGACAGGCAATCTCGGCACAATTCAGCTCAGCTGAGGCGTGCAGCGCAATACACCCCACGACGTTGCCATCAATCGTCATCACGAGAAAATCCTGGAGCAAGGCTTCAATCTCTTCATAGGACCGCGGCACCAAGTGCGCATCCCTCATCGAGCGTCCCACCATCGCCAGGAGTTCGGAGATATCATCGGGCGCAATCGCTCTGATCGACAAATAATCGTCAGCATAAACCATGACCCCGACACCCTCGTTGGAAAAGAGTTCATCCATCAAAACACCCTGGTGATTTTCATCCAGAAGATGCACACGCGGAATCCCACTCTCACAAACCTCGGCAGCACGATGCAAGAGGTCGGCCCCTTCCTCACGCCACTGGAGTGCATCTTCTCTCGAAATGGCATTCCCTCCGGCAACCTGCTCCGGAAGGAGCAGGATCAATTTAAAAGCACCAAGGCCCGCCGCAAAACAAACCATCTTCTCACCCAGAAAATCCAACCCCGGTTGTTCAATCAAAGCCAACTGGCCACGATTCAAGATCGCTTCAACCATCTCGGGATCAAACTCACAAGACTGCCACTTCAGCTCCCCATCAATCAAGAGATGATCAATCTGCGCCTCACCACTCCCCGTGGAGACCAGCACCAATTTCACCCCCACTTGCTGTAAGGCAATCAAATCCAGCAAGGCTTCCGCCAAGGCCAGTTCCGGCATCCGGGCAGCATCGAGAACCAATACGAAAACCTTTCCCCGGAAGGAAGGCACGTATTGGAGAACTCCACGAACATCGCTCTGCACAGGGGCATCTTAGAAAACGACCTTGGGAATGGCAAGACACCGGCACTTCCAACTGTCAACTTCTCACTCTACCAGCCTCGTTTTTCCTTTGCCTGACTCCTCCTTTGCCTAATCCTACCGCCCTAATGGCCAAGCCCAAATCCGCAATCTCGCCGACACGCTCGGAGAATTTTCCCGAGTGGTATCAACAAGTCGTCCGCGCGGCCGACCTTGCTGAAAATTCCGAAACCCGGGGATGCATGGTCATCAAGCCATGGGGCTACGCAATCTGGGAAGCGATCCAGCGTGATCTCGATGGGCGCCTGAAAGCGACCGGTCACCAAAACGCCTACTTTCCCTTGCTCATCCCTCTCTCCTATCTTGAGAAAGAAGCCGAGCACGCCGAAGGCTTTGCCACGGAATGTGCCGTGGTCACCCATCATCGCCTCGAAGTTGAAAAGGATGCCGTCACCGGGAAAACCAAAATGGTTCCCCGCGGCAAGCTGACCGAACCCTACGTCATTCGTCCAACCTCTGAGACCATCATCGGTGCCGCCTTCTCGCGCTGGACCGAATCCTACCGCGACCTGCCTCTCCTCATTAACCAGTGGGCCAACGTGATGCGTTGGGAAATGCGCCCCCGCCTTTTCCTCAGGACGGCAGAGTTTCTCTGGCAGGAAGGTCACACCGCACACGAGACCAAGGAAGAAGCTCTCGAGGAAACGCACATGATCCATCAGCTCTATGCCGATGCGATTCGTGACCTCCTTGCCATCCCCGTCATTATGGGAGAGAAAACCGAAGCCGAGCGTTTCCCCGGCGCCGATTCCACTCTCACCGTCGAGGCCATGGTGCAGGATAAGAAGGCAATCCAAGCGGGCACTTCGCACTACCTCGGACAAAATTTTGCCAAAGCTCAGAACATCACTTTCGTCGATCGTGAGAACAAGGAGCAACATGTCCACACCACGTCATGGGGAGTCTCAACCCGCCTCGTAGGAACTCTCATCATGGCTCATTCCGATGATGACGGACTCGTCCTCCCTCCACGCGTCGCGCCCCAACAGATTGTCATCGTCCCGATCACCCCCAAGGAGGATTCCAAGGATGCCATTATCGATGCCTGCCAGGCCCTCGCCAAGCGCTTGCGAGAACAATCCTATAGCAGTGAACCTCTTCGTGTCTTAGTCGATACCCGTGACCTCGGCGGTGGCGTCAAGAAGTGGGAGTGGGTTAAAAAAGGTGTCCCCCTTCGAGTCGAAATCGGGCCACGTGATCTTCAAGAGCGCAAGATCTGCCTCCAGCGCCGCGATCAGGCCGCAAACGAGAAAACCTTCATGGAGAAGGAAGAATTTCTGCGCGATGTTGTTGATCTTCTTGATGAAGTCCATCAATCGCTCCTCGGGCGCGCCCGCACCTTCCGCGATGAAAACATCGTCGCATGCACCGACCTCACGACCTTTGAGAAACATTGGCATGACGCCAACGAGAATCCCGGGTGGCTCATGACACCATGGGCCGGTTCCCGTGAGGAAGAGGAAGAGATTTCTAAGCGCCTCAAAATCACCATTCGTTGCCTCCCCAACGACAAGCAGGACGAACCGGAAACCCACTGCTTCATGACCGGCCAGCCCACAAAAGCCCGAGCCATCTGGGGCCGCAGTTACTAGACTTCTCGTATTGCAACACCAAGGCATCGCTCTCGTTAGAGGGTCCTGCTTTTTTCTTGCCCTAAACTCTCGCCACCTCCACGACCCTCTTCGTCCCCGCTGCGCATCTCCCACCACGAGACACCTGCGCAGACCTTCTTTACCTGCGCGAAGCCCCTTTCTTGATTCCCCATAGGGTCCGGTTCATGTCCACGAGACCCATCTGCAAGATCACATCTCCCTCTGCATCCTCCCTCTGCATCCTCTCCTTCATCGCGGTCGCCATCGGAAGAGCGGTCCAGATCGTCCCCACCCTCATGGTCGCTCGCGCCCAAAACGCGGCCGGGACCCTTGCCGGACATATCTCCCCGCTGCTCGAGATCTCGTATGAGCACCTTCGGGGGTATTTTCATTTCCCCTAAATTGGATGATCATTGGTGAAGGATCATTTTCTGACCACCGGTCAAATTCATACCAGCATGGGGCAGAACGGAGTGCCGCACCATGTGGAAGGGTGCCTCCGCGCATTATCTAAAAAACTCCTGAACTAAGTGGCGATTCCCCAAGCTCCTTTCGATTGCCTTCTCCTTCCGAATCTGGTAATTCGACTCAATGACGGTTGAAAGTCGTTCACGAAACTCGCAACACTTCCAAGCCGGACTCTCTTGGTTCCGAGTTTTGGTGACCGTTGCCATCCTCCTCGTGCTACTCGGAGTCGCTTCCATTATTATCCGGTCTGGAGGAAGAAGACCGGTGGGTAATGGTGAAACGCGGACAATGCTCCAGATGATCCGCCTCAAACTTGAAGACTATGCCGCAGAGCACGATGGGATCTATCCCGTTGGCGAAGATAGCAGTAGTGCCGTTCTCTACCGTGTGCTCTCCG
The DNA here is from genome assembly GCA_047634075.1 of Akkermansiaceae bacterium. GTDB lineage: Bacteria > Verrucomicrobiota > Verrucomicrobiia > Verrucomicrobiales > Akkermansiaceae > SW10. Next base: position 3,181 of record JBLIDI010000090.1, on the reverse strand, counting down.
GAGACGAAAGCGGTCTTGGCAAATCTCCAAGCGGCCTAGTCTACTGGCCGGAGTTAAATAGCCCCAACAACTCGGCTCTGGTCGGAACGCTCAATGGCAAGAAAGTCATTCTCGATGCCTTCGGAAACTCATTTCGCTATCGGTCCGCCCTCGACAAAAATGGCCAACCGGTTGTCGGGATGAGAGAAGGGGAAGATTTCGCTCTTTGGTCGGTCGGCCCCGATGGCGAGACTTCTGCTCTCTCGACCCCTGGCACTTTCGAGAGCGAAGCAGCGCAAGACGATATTTGGGAATAACAGCGAACTGAGCGAACTGAGCGGAATGGCGTTCGCACAGCATTCGGCAAACCATGGGGGGGCTTTTATAGGCTTCGCCACTACGTTCCCAACGTGCTCGCAAAAAACCAAATCTCAGCTCCGTCACCACGGTCAATGATGACGGTTCCCATAACATCCTCCATCCCGCCGACGTCAAGGGCCCCTTTATGCTGCCACGTCGGATCTTCGCCGTGGTCCTCCTCGTCGTCTACGTCGCCCTTCCCTGGATTACCATCAATGATGCCTCAGCCGTCTTTCTCGATGTCGCCAACCGACAGTTCCATTTCCTCGGCATCACCCTCGCACCCCAGGATCTCTGGGTTCTCTTCTTCGCCATCACCGGAGCCGGCTTTCCCCCCCTTTTTTTCTGCCCTTCTCGACCAGTCCTTCCTCTCCTACTTCGACAAGTCAGGGCGAAGATATTGGAAGCGGCGGCGATGGCAAAATCGTCGCTCTTCGCCCGGTAACGGTTGAATCAATCGACTACCCGATGCTTGAATATGGCGTCACGCCCACCCAGCTGGAAGACTTCGAGAAACGAACCCATACCAAGATCAAGAAAGCCAGAAAAGAAGGCCGACTCCAAGAATTCAGCGGAGACACCGAAGCCCTTATTGAAGGTCAAAGTCACTGAGGAACTTATCGAAAGCTCCGTTCCTTGAAAAAAGAAGAGCGGCGGGAAATTGGTGAGGCGATGAATCACATGATGGATGGATGGGGAAAGCCCCATGTGCATTCGGGAATTGGCATTCGCCGCCTGACCCCAACCATCTACGAATGCCACGTCGGCTTGCATCAGCGGCAGCCGTTCCTGTTCCTTTCAACTCCCCCGGAACTTGAATTCTTTTTCCTGGGTGACCATAACGAGATTCAAAAACTCATCCGGGCGAACCGGTAAAACTCCACCTCCCGCCAGTCTATGGCAAAAGGAATGCCGGTCTTCTCCAATCCGATCCAGACGATTTCACAGACTCCGTCGTAGCCATGTTGGCATGGGCTTTTGCGAGGCGTCCTGTTTCCCGTGATCGAACACTGTGACTTTGCGGAAAGGGCTTCGGAGGTCATCGTTGTCGAAGATCAAGACGTGAGGCAAATCCCGGATCGCAGACTGGAGATTGGCAAGGATGCGCGGGTAGCGAGAGATGAGTTTATCGGGGGGCACATCATGCCCGCCTTGTAAGATCCGCATGGCCACGCGTTCATCGGAAATCTCAGGTCCGGAGATCCCGATGAAACACAAGACCACGGTGTAACCCCGCTCCGCCGCGTCTTTCAAAAAAGCCAGCTTATCGCCCACGGGATCGGCAAAGACGGTCTCAAGAACAAAACTTTCTCCTTGTTTCACCCGTTAAAACGACAGGCGTGTCTTGAGAAAGATACTCAAAAACACGGTAGGATCACGGTCTTCGGCATTCTTACGGCAGAATGAAAACATGACAGTCATGTTTTTCTTGTTTTTTTATTCTCCTGCTCGAAACCTTTGCCAACCAATTGTCCCACCACGCCGACTATCTTATCATCATTCTTGATGGTAGCGAAGCCGCGCTCGAGCGGGCCCGAATTCGAGTCTAGGTCTTTCTTCTTTTGGGAAAATCGTGGGAGCACCTCTCGTTTATTTCGTCGATTTTTTGACTTCAATCCGATCCATCCCGAACATGTAACGAGGGAGTGCCGCCTCGTTTTTCCCGGTGAGGTGAACATCGATCTGCAAGGGCTCTCCGGGACTGACATTGACGTTTTTGAAGACCATCGGAGCCCCCGGCACTACCTCGATCGTATAAAGATCCACCTCCTGCAATTGCCCGTTCATCACGACCCTGATTGTGGCGTAGTCGAGGGCCGTCGTCGGAAACAAGGTCACCTCATAGGTTCCGGGCTTAAGCTCTTTCAGAGTCATCGTGAGGACATCACCAGGCTGCCCGCCGGTCCACCAAAGATGGTTACCACCCGACCAACCGGGACCAAATCCGCTCATCCCCTGATCCGCGACTCTTCCCCGTCTCACGTTGGCCGATTTGACTAAAGATTCCCCTTCGATCCGAATAACTCCCTTGGCGGGAGGAGCCACTGCTTGACCCGGCTCTGGCGCCTGTGGACCTTCACCGGGTAGCGGCACCTGCGTGGTACTGGCAAGATACTTTACCAAATCAGCAACCCGTGCTTGCGGCAGAGCCTCGAAAAGCCCCGACGGCATAAGCGACTGAGCGAGTTCCTTCCGTTCCTTGAGATCCTTCTTTGGCACCTCGGTCACGGTCCCTCCGGGCATCACGAGTTCGATCACTTCTCCGTTTTCACGACGAATCATACCGCTGAAAGCGGAGCCATCGGTGAGAGTCAGCACATTCAAAAGATAATCTTTTCCAACCACCGAGCTCGGAGCCAACACGTTTTCCAATAAGTATCCCAGGCTGGCCCGATTCGATCCGGTCAGATCCGGCCCAAGGGCAATCCCCTCGCCAAAAAGTTGATGACAGGATCCGCACGTTTCCTGGAAAACCTCACGACCACGCGAAGCGTTCGCTTTGGAGAGCGCTCCGACATTGAGCTTCTTCTCCCATTCTTTGATCGAAATCGAAAGTTTTTCCAGATCGACGGCATTGCCACTGCGAGACCAGTTCCTCTCAATCAGCGTCTCGATACTGTCATTTTCCCAACGACTGAACTGATTGAGAAGGACCAGAGAGATCAACGACGCGGAAATCTTTTTTCGGTCGACGGCATCAAGAAGGACCACCGCCATGTCCTCTCGGGTCGCCAAAAGGTTAAGGGCATCATTTCGAAGTTTGAGTGAAAACCGAGGAAGTTCTTTGACGAGAGCCAGAGCCGTCTCATTTCCCGGATCCTGACGCAGGGCCTTGATGGCA
>JBLIDI010000089.1:0-13874 GCA_047634075.1 Akkermansiaceae bacterium | reverse complement strand
CAGGTCGGAAGCAACCGGATTGAAACGGAGAAGAATCGCCATGCCCTGCTCATCAATTCTCTTTTCCTGTTGATCAATGGCCTCGTCTTCATCAATGACATCATCACAAAGGTCGCGGTCGCCATTCGTCAACCCACTCAGAGATTTTTCCATGGCAGCAAGGGCCTTCGTTCCCATTTCAACAACACTGTCTTTGAGAGAGCCGAGTTCTTCGTCGTAGTTTCTGAGAATGTGGGGCATGAGAATGAATAGGGATGCTAGATCTTAACCAAAGCGACCGCTGATGTAGTCCTCGGTTTGCTTGGCTTTGGGATTCCCGAAGATGGTATTAGTATCATCGAATTCAATGAGTTCACCAAGATAGAAGAAAGCGGTTTGATCAGACACCCGTGCCGCCTGCTGCATATTATGAGTGACGATTACGATGGTAAAGTCCTCGTGCAATTCGGCAATGAGTTCTTCAATGCGTGCCGTGGCGATGGGATCGAGGGCCGAACATGGCTCGTCCATTAAAATAATTCGCGGTTTCACCGCGATGGTCCGGGCGATACAAAGCCGCTGTTGCTGACCACCGGAGAGTCCCAAAGCACTAAAATCAAGTCGATCTTTCACCTCGGACCACAAGGCCGCCTTCTGAAGTGATTCTTCGACAGCTTGATCGAGAATGGCTTTATTTTTAACGCCCTGAACACGGAGCCCGTAAGCGACATTTTCGTAAATCGACTTCGGGAAAGGATTGTACTTTTGAAAGAGCATTCCGACGTGCTTGCGAAGCTCAATCGCCTCCACATCCGGAGCATGAATATCCTGGCCCAGAATCCGAATCCGACCCGAGGTGATCTTCGCGGTGTCAACGAGATCATTCATCCGGTTCAGGCAGCGCAGGAGCGTGGACTTCCCGCAACCGGAGGGCCCGATGAATGCCGTCACGCGCCCTGCGGAGATATCGAGGGAGATATGACGCAAAACATCGGTCTTTCCGTAATCATAGCTGAAGCTGAGATCGTCGATGGCGATAATGGCTTTACCACCATGGGGACTCTTGGAAGATTCATTCATACGGGATTACCACTTAAGCTTCTTCCGGTAGTGGGAACGTAGGATGACCGAAATTAAGGCAAAGCCAATGACAAGAAGGAGAAAAACGAGGACTGCTCCATAGCGCATTTCATCGAGCGCTTGATTCGCAGGGAGCTTGGAAATGTTGTAAATGTGATAGGGTAATGCCTCGACTTTTTGAGTGAGGACGTTTGAAAGCCAAGAGAGCCCCGAGCCCCCCGCATCCTGCCAAGGAAGCTTGCCTTTGGTGGCAACAGCGGCCGTAAACATGATGGGCGCAGTCTCCCCTGCCACCCGCGTAATCCCCAGCACGGAAGCGGTCAACATCCCGGGAACCGCGTAGGGCATGACGGCAGTGCGAATGCATTGCCATTTCGTAGCGCCCAGCGCCATCGAGGCTTCTCGAAACCCCTTGGGCACCGCTTTCAGTGATTCCTCACAAGCTGCCACGATGACAGGCAGAACCATCACCGCCAGCGTGGCAGACCCGGCAATGAGAGAACTTCCCCACCCCTGGAAACTGAGATATCCCTCGGTAAACCAAATCGGAATTGCAAAGAGGGACTTTTCCCAATCCGGAGTTTCGGTGAAGACCGGGAAGAGGGGGGAAAGGCAGAAGAAGGCAAAGCCGAAGAGCCCGAAGACAATTGAAGGAACCCCCGCAAGATTCATAATGGCGAGCCGCAGGATACTGACGAATCTTCCCTCACCAGCATATTCGACGAGATAGATTGCCGTCGAGATCCCCACGAAGAGGGCCATCAGCATACAGACTAGTACGAGAAGAGCCGTACCGACAAGAGGCCCCAGAATTCCACCTCCAGAATACGAGTGCGTCTGCTCATTTACAATGACGGCTTCAGGGTTATTTTTCTGAAACTCCACAAAATCATCCTGATCCAGCCGGATCCATTCTCCCTCTTCATTTTGGAACTCATGCAGAGTCATCGGCGACTTGGCAAAAAAGTCAGTGTTTAAAAACGGCGCTTCATCTTGAAAAATAACGGGAGCTCCGTCCCAGACAATTTTCCCGATAATGCCCAGAACGCAGGCCAAAATAAAATAGGTGAAAAAAGCGAATAATCCGGTGCCCAAACCATCGTAAAATCTACGACTGGAGGAAGAAGACCGAAAGGGCTTACCGGCCTTGGAGGCTCTGCTGCTTTTAGCCGTGACTTTAAACATCGCTTCCGAGTCGTTTGAGAATTTTTTGCGCGCCTAGATTGATCGAAAGGGAAACCGTAAAGAGCACCAAGCCGATCAGAAACAAAGCCCGGTAGTGTAGCGTTCCCGCGCTCACATCACCCATTTCCTGTGCAATGATCCCCGTCATGGTATGAGCAGGTTGGGTGATCACCCCCAAGCCGGCACCCCAATCGGGCATCGAGATCTTATTCCCCGCGACCAGTAAGACCACCATGGTCTCGCCAATGACCCTGCCGAGGCCGAGCAGAACTGCCGCGAGGATACCCGAAAGCGCGGCGGGCACGACTGCCCGGTTTACCGTCTGGAGCTTGGAAGCGCCCAAGGCCATCGATGCTTCCGAAAGGGAACGAGGAACATTATTGAGTGCATCTTCGCAGAGAGTGAAGATGGTCGGCACCGCCATGAGCGCGAGGAGCATGCCAGCGTTCAACATATTGAGGCGCTCGGTCATTGGAAACCCCGGCAGCCACGAAATCAAGGGACTCGCACTGTATTCCACGAGGAGATTTCCCAGCACCATAATCCCAAAAAAACCGAGCACGATGGAAGGAATGGCCTGAATCATTTCGATCGCGGGTTTCATAAATGCCTGCTCCCATTTTGACGCCAGTTGATTCACATAGATGGCCGCTCCAATCGAAAAAGGAACGGCCAGGAGCACCGCAATCATGGAGATGATAACCGAGCCCGTGAATAAGGGCAGGAAGCCGTAAACCTGCCGCCAGTCACTGGCGGTCTTCCACTCCTTTCCAAAAATGAACTTTTTTACCGATGCACTCCAACCCACTTCGTCCTCCCAATTCCAGCGCCCCGCTTCTGCGACACTTTCATCCAAGGCCACCAGGAAGGCGGGCCCGGTCTTACGGATTTTCTCAACCAATTTCCCGGAAGTCTCAGACTCACAACGAACGGGCAGCTTCGAAATCCCCTCCCTCAACTTTCTTTCTAAACTCCTCACCGCCTTTTGATGCTCATCATGAGCCTCAAGAATAGGTGCCACCCTTTCCTCAAACGGAAACTCGCTTCGAATCTCGATCGCTTCTGCGGCGGCGAGTTGGGATTCTTTCTCTTCTCCTTCCAAAACCTCAGCCCCCTCCAAGAGCGCTTCTTTCCGCTCCGCCGCCGATCGATCCGCAAGGGCATCGGTCTTGATCTGCGACGCAATTCCCACCAACCGGTCTCGTAGTTTTTTAAGAGGACCACCGGCCGATACGATGAGGTCTTTGGCCTCCTGGAAGGCGGCCATCCCCACCCTCATCTCGCTTTCGGCTTTAAGGATCGACCCGGGGGACTCGCCCTTTACGGCATCATACGAGAGGGCCTCTCCCAGTAAGGACCGCCATAAAGTCTCATCTTCTGCAAGCCGACCAAAAGAATCCACGACGGTCCGATCGGCTTCCCGCACGATTCGCCCAACCACCTCGCGATACCGGGCTTCCGCGGTCGCAAGCGCTTCAGGGTCGGAACCCTCCCGAGCCTCGTCAAGTGCTGCCATTTCAGCGTCGGCCCCGTCCTCGATCATTCCCTGCAAGATCTCGAACCCATCGACAAATCCCCGCTGTGACCCGAACCTGGCATCGAGTTCCTGATAGTAACCCTGATTGGTGTAACTTACCAATTGCTGATATTCTGAGGCTTCGCGAATTAGGGAATCGACGTATTCCTGCCCGCAGTTCTGTGCCAATTTCAATTCCCGATGGTGGGAAGGGAAAAAGCGAAGGGCCTCGAAAAGGAGGAAGAGGAAGATTAAAAAAATCACCCCAAAAGAAATTCCCGCGCTCCCGCCGAAGAATCCCTTAATCCAGCCCTGACGGCTGAGGCCGAACAAGCGCCGGCCCTTGGAAGCAAAATATTTGGCCATCGGATTTCGGTGACAAGAAACGTCACGCACTACTCCTGTCAGTAAACCCCCACCGCTTGACGAGACAGAAAATCCTCGCGTGACACTTCTGTCACCCAGCGTCCCTTCCTCAGCTCTTTCTCAGAGAAAAAATTCCTACCTCACTGGAATGAAGCCAACTTTCTCGATGATTTCTTTGGCGTCTGCGGACTTCAAAGCCCAGTCGAGGAACTTCTTGGTATTTCCCTCCGGCTTGCCCACCGTGTAAAAGAAAAGCTTTCGGGCCAATGGATATTTCCCCTTGTTCTTGGGACTTGGAGCCACCCCATCCAGCTTGATGGCGCGTAGCCCCTTGGCCTTGGTGAAAGCGAGCCCAACATATCCAATCCCATTCCGATTCGCGGCAACCTCATTGGCAATTTGCTCATTCCCGGCCATTTTTTGACCGTTGCCACCGTAGTCACGTTTCGCCATCGCGAGCCGCTGGAAAATCCGGTAAGTTCCGGAAGCGGTGTTCCGCGTGTAGACTGAAATCGTCCCAGCCTTGCCACCCAACTCACTCCAATCGGTGATGTCACCCGTGAAAATCCCTTCAATCTCTTTGAGCGTGAGTTTCCTTATTCCCCTCTTTTCATTCACCACGACTGCGATCATGTCCCACCCTGCGGTATGCTCCACGAGCTTTTGCCCTTTCGCGATAAATCGATTCACCTCCTCTTTTTGGGCGTCGCGGCTGGACATCCCGATATCAGCAGATCCGGTGAGAAGACTGGCGAAAGCCTGTGAAGATCCTTCCGCTGAGATCTCAAAATCCGTCTCATTCCCCTCGGACATGTAAGCTTCCTTAAGCTGAAGGACTAACTTGGAACCCAGGGTATCAGAACCCATGATCACCAACTTCTCGGGCTCGGCAGCGAGAGGGGTCGCCAGCGAGGCCATCAGGGAAAATACTGCTATCAATTTGGGGATCATCTATTCGGGGGTGGGGGAGAAGTTTGCCATTCTTGAGACGTCCATCATAGTACTTTATCCTCAGCGACAAGAGAGAATAAAAAATGCCGCGTGACTGTTTCGTCACACATGAATCTCGCCCTGAGTTCTTAAAAAATCAGAGGTGAATCGAATCGCCCCTGATCGCTCAAGCGCGTTTCTAGAAAAAGAAGCGAAGAGCCCCCCAAACGGTCGTCGCCTCCATCTCAGTAATTCCTCCGGTCAAGGTTTCATACTCAATCCCAGTCATGAGCTTGAGATTGTCATCACAAAAATAGTAATTCAAGCCAGCATAGAAAGCATGATTGTCATCACCCTTGGCAATCTTGACTCCATCTGCTTCGGCAACCGCCCGGATCGAGGTGTGACCACTCCGCCCTGGGCGAAGCTCTAATTCGGTCGAATGCGCCCATTGATAACGAAAGACCGCTTCAAGCCGATCCTCGATGATGAAGATCGAAGGCATGACGACGATTCCGTAAATGTCTCCGTCTTCACTGCGACCGTATGTGCCGTTCGCAAAAAGGTTCCAGTCTCCAATCTCCTTGTCGTAGCTCAGTGAGGTCGCCCAATCGAAGCCAAAGATTTCGTCTTCCTCCTTGGTGGCGTCGACATAGAGAAGGTCCGCCCTGAGCTTCCCCCCCCCGATCTTGGTCCGAATCGAGGTGAAATACCCACGTCCTCCGTCCCAATCCGCCAACGCGTAATTATGCTCGCGAGAAGAGAAGACTCCGAAGATCACATCGAATTTTTCAATCTCCGCCGCCATGAAAACTCCGGTGGCTCGGCTGGGAGAATAGATATTCGAGAGATTACTTCGTTCGATCGTCTTGATTTCCTTTGAGGTGGTATACCACTCGCCACCAAAATCGATTTTGGTGAGGCCATAACCGAAGCTGGGCTCGTCAAGAAAGCCGATGTCCTTGGACTCATAGCGAATAAACAGCTCGTCGACATCATCGTGGTGAAGGCGGGTATTATTGAATCCCCCTTCCTCCAGATTGATCCGCCCGTGAAGCTTCCAGCGATCGAGGAACTCAATCGAAGCACCGACCCGAAAACGCCGGAGTTCCTGACCATATCCGCTAAAATCACGGCCACGATCCCTCCCGTCGGAATAAATCCATTGCTGTTGGTAACGTCCAAAAACTTCGACCTTCTGAACCCAAGGATTCTTTTTCTTCTTCTTATCGTAAAGCTCACCGAAGTCTTGAAGAGCTTCGCACCAATCGCCAGGCCCCTTATCCTTCTTTTTTTTCTTCTTCGAGGTATGCTCCGACGAGAAATCCGCGCCATTTACCACAAGCGGGCCTGCCAAAAAGGCCAGCCCGGTTAAAATCAAAAATCGAGTGTTCATTTAGAAGTGTTGCAATCAAGTCCACGGCTTAAAATCAGCAAGGTGGACCGGAAGGAAAGCACAACCGGGATCTCATTCCAATCCCATTTTGCCAAGAGCCGAGGACAAAAGTCGCTATCTTACACTCATTGACGATTTTCGCAAAAAATTCGGGAAATCATGTAACTGCCCCCCCCGCAAATCCCGATGACCAAGACCAAAGAGAACCAACTCAGAGTATCTTAACCTCAAAGCCTTGCGGGAATTTCTTCCGGGCCAAAGTTGAACCGCTCTCCCTTCTGGGCAGGCTAAATTCTACCGGTGCGCAAAAGACCGACCATGACACCTTGCACCACGAGTTCACGCGCTGGAATAATATCGGGAAATTCCTCGTTCTCAGCGCGGAGGAAAGGCCGCCCTCTTTCCATCACGAAGCGCTTGAGCGTCGTTTCACCATCGATCAAAGCTGCTACGACGTCCATATGACGGGGCTCCCGGAACTCCAGAATGACGGTGTCGCCATTGCAGATGTGAGCGTCGATCATGGATTCACCTCGGACCTTGAGCGCAAAGGTGCGCGCATTACGGGGGATCCCAAGCGAAGCGATATCAATTGAAATGCAGCCTTCCTTCTCCTCCTCCACAGATTCTGCCATCCCCGCGGCGATACTTCCGTAAATGGGAATATCGATGAGTTCCGCGCGCTCCAAATCTTCCGGGAAAACAACCGCCCGCGCCTTGCCGGCGAGACGAACAATCACCCCCTTGCGCTCGAGGGCCCGCAGATGACTCATTGCTGCCGTCTGGCTCGCAAAACCAAAATGGGCCTGAATCTCCCGCGTCGAAGGCATCAAACCATTCTGATTCTGCGAAAGTTTAAGAAAGTCTAGGAGCTGCTGTTGACGGTTTGTAAGTTTCTCGGCCATTACTTGAAGTGGTTTAATGAACACTGCTCGAAAGAGTATGCTTTGTCGAGATGGAAATCCTAAGAGACTCTTTGAGATTGATTTCACTCGATTACCGGGAGCCATGATCTTGACGCCTCCTCAATCAATGGGTATCGTGCCCCTAAGCTCTCCGCGAAATCGAGGACCGAAACCACCAACCTAATCCCAAGAAACAATGAAAAAACTGAAAGCCCTCATGGCCGTAGGCCTGTCGCTGACATGCGCCGGTCTGGCCCAAGAGACTAAAAACAAAGACCTTAATGCTGCCGCCTGGTATCAAAAAGGAATGGCTGCCCTGAAAATGGGAAAACCGGATGATGCCAAAGTGGCCTTCCAAAACGTGCTCAAACTCAAGCCTGGATACACTCCTGCGAAATACCAACTGGCCCGGATTCCCGAACTCAACGCCCGCGCCAAGCTGGCCCAGCGCAAGGCCCTTTTCAAATCAACCCGCATCCCGAAGATCGATTTCAACGACGCGACCCTCGAGGAAGCCCTTGAAGCACTCAACGTCCTAGCGACGCAAGCGACCGAGAAGAAGTTCTCTCCCAATTTCGTGATTCAGGATCCCACTGGCACGATCAAGGAGCGTAAAGTTACGCTGAAGATGAAGAACATCCCCTTATCGGCAGCGCTGACTTACCTGCTGAATGGCGCCGGAGCCCAGGCCCGCTTTGACGAGCACGCCACCGTGATCCGCCCGATCGCGAAGTAGCGGACTTCCGACTCCCGGATTTTTTTCGCGCCATAGGGGAGAATCCCCCTTATGAGTTGCCCAGTGAAAAAGTGGACTTTTCAAGATCGCATCATTGCCCCATCTCTCCTTGCCGCCGACTTCGGTCGCGTCGGCGAGGAAACATCCCGCGCCATCAACGCTGGTGCCGACTGGATGCATCTGGATGTCATGGACGGACACTTCGTTGACAACATCTCCTTTGGACCTGCGGTCATCCAAGCTGTTCACGAGACCAACGATATCTTTCTCGATGTCCACCTGATGATGACGCGCCCACATCATTTTCTATCCCGCTTTATCGCTGCCGGGGCTGATCTCATCACCGTCCACGTCGAGCCCGACGCGGACCACGATGTCGCCGCAACCTTGAAATCCATCCGTGCCGCGAACTGCAAAGCGGGGCTGGCGCTGAACCCAGCCACTCCTTTCGACGCGGTCCGGCCCTACCTTGATGACCTTGATCTTCTGCTCGTCATGACCGTAGTACCCGGCTTCGGCGGACAATCGTTCATGTCCGAGGTCATGCCCAAAATCGAAGCCGGGGTGAAATACCGCACCGAGAACAAACTCGGCTACCATATCGAAGTCGATGGAGGGATCGGTCCCGCGACCGCCACTGTCGCGCGCGCGGCCGGAGCTAACGTCTTCGTCGCCGGCTCCTCGACCTTTGGAGCCCCCGATATGAGCGCTGCCGTCCGCGCCATCCGGGGAGTCTAATCCGTGCTCTCTCTTTGATAAGGGGGCACGGGCATCGTGGCTTATATCCGATGAATCTTCGCCCTCTCGCCACTCTGCTCCCTGCACCCTACCATCATGCGGACTGTTGAACCCACTTACCGTGAGGCAGCGAGGTGGAGACGAGCGGATCGCATTGGTCTTCTTCAAAAAGAGAATAGAATCACGTCTAGAGCCCGCGACCCTTGTGAAAACGAGCAACCTCTCGCTGGGCCTCTCTCAGCTCGGTCTTCTTCTTAAGATCCTGCCTTTGGTCGCTGTGACCTTTTCCTTTACCAAGGCCCAGTTGGACCTTCACACGACGCCCCTTAAAATAGGCCTTCAGGCACACCAAAGTGAACCCCTTCTGCAGAGTGGCCTGTGAGAGCTTGAGAATCTCATTCTTATGGAGAAGGAGCTTACGCGGCCGCTTGGCCTCGTGCTGGAAATAGATCCCGGCAGTCTGCCAAGGCTGGATGTCACATCCGTAAAGCCAGCATTCACCACGCTCGATTCTTGCGAATGACTCCGAGATGCTCGCTTTACCGTCGCGCATTGACTTCACCTCAGTGCCACGAAGAACCAATCCAGCCTCGAAGGTCTCCGTGATAATGTAATCACGACGCGCCCGTTTGTTGGTAGCTACTTCTTGAGACATGACACGATTAAAAGAGGCGCCTGTCCGGATAGGAGCAGGGCAAAATTAAAACTTAGGACCATCGATGAGCTTAATCTTGCCCTCGATGATTTCAGTCAGAGCAATGTCGGCCATTCCCATGCTGGGGATCGCATTGATCAAGGGGGAGCGACCTTGGTTCAATTGAGCAACGCGCTTTGACACGAGATTAATAAGCACGAGAGGGTCTGGAACAATTTCAGCAGCCTTTTCAACAAGATCGTTTTTCATAGTGGTCGCACTGGAACGGGGGGGAGGAGTGGACGCTTCAAACGGTATAATATTATCTGCATCCATAACTCCAAAAGTAAGCGGGTGGGAATTCGCCCGCGGGGTGGAGTGGAAAACCACAAAACCGCCCCGCTGACAAGCCCAAACTCTCTTGTGTTTCCATTAAAATTCCAAACCGACGCGAACACCGAAGACCTGGGGGTCTCCCGGAACCCCGGCTGCAATCTGGTTGTTTAGGAAAGCGTAATAATCTTCGTCGAATAAATTACGAGCGAAGACGACCGCATTCCAGCTCTCAGCCTGATAGCCGATCTGGGCGTCCCATACTTCGTAAGCGCCTTGTCTGAAGTCACTATTGTTCGTCTCCTCATAAAATGTCGCACCCACCGCACGCACTCCGGTCTGAACAAAAAACCCACTCTCGAAGTCATATCGCAACGCCAAGCCTGCCGTGAACTCAGGCAGGAAAGGCACATCATTCCCATTCAGGCTGTTTCCACCCGCATCGGCATGGTCATCAAACTCAATCTGATTCCAACCCGCGGTCGCTTGCACCGTCAGACCGTCAACCGGCTTCCAGAAAAGCTCGCTCTCAACACCGAGCGCCTCAACGCGATCAGCATTGATAATGATGAAGTCGGTGATGCCAGCGCTCCGGTTGAACTGGTAGTCCTTGATCTGTTTGTAGTACCCCCGGAGTTCGGCTCCCAAGGTCTTTTGGGTATTCTGGAACCTCGCTCCCACCTCAGTCTCCCAAGACTGCTCTTCATCAAATTCGGCGGTCCCAGGATTGTCGCTGAAGGCCGTAAATCCTTGCGGCTTAAAAGCAACCGAGGTCCGCGCAAAGACACTGGTCTCCGCGTTCAAGGCGTAATTCGCTCCCAGTGAGGGAGAAAAATACCATCCCTCACTCTCGCCCCGGAGAGTGGGATAAGCGGCCGGGAAAAACAAAGGATTGGAATTACCGGTGTCTGACTTGTTGCGCACGATGGTGTTATCGACATACTCGAGGCGGCCTCCGACTTCAAAGGTCAGGCTCTCAGTGGCATCAAACTGGACATTCCCGAAAAGCGCGACGCTCTCCTCTTCGATCTCGAAGCTCGTGAACTGATTGGCAAAGGTAAATTGCCCGGTTCCAAAAAAGCGGTTTGCCATCCCGACATTATCCTTACGCAAATAGGCCAAACCCGCCGTCCACCGAAGACTTTCTTCCTCGGAAGACTGCAAACGGAACTCCTGACTCCAGAGATCCTGTTCCTGATCAATCGATGAACTCGATGCGGGAATCGGAGACAGATCCAAGTCCACGGTATTCGGACCTAGCTTCCAGTTCGAGAATGACGTGATCGACTTGAAATTCCCCCAACCCAGATCCTGATCAAGATGCAGCGAAAGTTGGAAACGATCAACCTCGGTCCGCCCCGCCAAATTGCTGGTAACCTCAAAGGGATCCTGAGCACGCCTATCATCGATGACTGGACCGAATGCCGAGGCCACTCCGGGAATCGCAGTCAAACGCTGACTCCCGTCGCGCGTGCGCTCATACATTCCCCGAAAGCGCATCTCAAAATCCGCACTTGGTTTGTAATAAAGACTTCCCAGTAACCCAAGCTGCTCACGGGTGTCCGTATCTTCACCCAAAGTGAGATTGTCGACATACCCGTCACGCTCTTTGAAATAACTCTGGAAAGCATACGACCACTTGTCGTCAAGAGGTCCACTTGAGCGAAAACGAAGGTGCCTCGCATTGTAGCTACCATATTCGGCGCTGAAAGCATTCTCATGCTCCTCGGTCGGCCCGGCCGTTCTCATCTCAATCAAGCCACCCACGCCATTCCGCGCAAACCGCGACCCCTGCGGTCCCCGGTGAAGAGTGAACGAGTCCAGGTCAAAGAACTCGGTCGAATATCCAAAAACGTCGCCGTAAGGGACATCATCGACCACCATCGCCACTCCCGCCCCTCCAAAAAACAGGGTGTTTGCCGAGCCCCGAACCGCCAAGATATCACCAAACCCTGCGGAATCTGCCGCCACTGAAGCCAAACCTGGAAGATACCCCAGAAGCTCGCTCACCCTCTCGGCCTCAATCATATCCAAATCAACATTCCCTTTGGCTTCAATATCCCGCTGACCCACAACGACCAAAGGCTTCAAAACATCCTGTGCACTTACCACAGACCCCAACAATAATGCGCTT
The DNA here is from genome assembly GCA_047634075.1 of Akkermansiaceae bacterium. Taxonomy (GTDB): domain Bacteria; phylum Verrucomicrobiota; class Verrucomicrobiia; order Verrucomicrobiales; family Akkermansiaceae; genus SW10. Next base: position 1,942 of record JBLIDI010000089.1, on the reverse strand, counting down.
AGGCAAAAACCAATTTGTCTCATAAAGATCTGAAGCCTGTCTGATTTCATGAGGCCGTCAACCAAGAAGGCTTGATAGATCATGAAATCGGTTTAAGTAGCGGTGTCACTGTTTGCTCCTATGATCTGCCCCCGCCCTCTTCCCTGCCTGATCCTTTCGCTTTGTGCCCTTCTCAGCTCTGGCTGTGGTCGCAAACCCTACTCGTTCCTTGTCCAAGAGGAAACCGAGCCAACCGCGGCGGAAGTTGCAGCTGCCGAAGCCCTCGCCGCTCCCATCGACACCGGCGGACTCAACATCATTCCGGGAATCCTTCCGGACAAAGCGGTCAACTTCCTCCCCGTCACTGAGCAGATCTTCCCCAAACTGGAAAATCCGACCGAGAGTGACCTTAAGGCCTACACCGAAACCGTCCCTAAAGCCGGCGGAGCCACCATCGAAATGCTCCCCATCCCCGGCGGCGAATTCACCATCGGCACCCCCGAAACCGAAGCCGACCGCTCGCAGGACGAGGGCCCGCAAAAGGCGATTAAGATCGAGCCCTTCTGGATGGCCTCCACCGAGATCACCTGGAAGCTCTATCAATCATTCATGGAAAATGGCAAAAACCGTAACAAAGACGGATCTCTTGACCTCGATGGCAACAAGCTCTCCCCCGAGCCCCCCCTCCAGAGTAATCCTGATCTGCTCGATGCCATCTCACAACCCACTCCCGCCTACATGCCCATGCACAACAGTATGGGCGACAACGCCGGCTACGATGGCAAATTCCCCGCCGTCGCCATGACCCAGCACGCCGCCTCCAAGTTCTGCGAATGGCTCACCGCCCAAACCGGCCACTACTACCGCCTCCCCACCGAAGCCGAATGGGAATACGCCTGCCGCGCCGGTACCACCACCGCCTACTCCTTTGGCGATGACGTTTCCAAGCTCGGCGAATATGGCTGGTATTTCGAAAACTCCGACGGCTCCTACCAACCCGTCGGCACCAAGAAGCCCAATCCCTGGGGCCTCTACGACATGCATGGTAACGCCAGCGAGTGGACCATCGATGCCTACCTCCCCGACTACAGTCAACATCCCGAAGGCACCGTCAACCCCTTCGCCCTCACTCCCAAGCGCTATCCCCGCATCACCCGAGGCGGCAACTGGGATTCCGATCCCCAAGACCTCCGTTCCGGCGCCCGCCTCCCTTCCGATAAGAGCTGGAAAAACACCGATCCCCAGGACCCCAAGTCCCTCTGGTATCACACTGATAACTGGGGCCTCGGCTTCCGCATCATCCGCCCGGCCAAAAATCCCACTCTCGAAGCAATGCACCTCCTCTGGAACACCGGTCCAGGCGAGCGCTTCTAAGCATCTGCCCAAGGAAGGGCTTTCTCCAGAATCCCCCCTCAACCCGTTCAGCAAAGGTAAACCTCATGCCAGCCCCATGCAACGCATGGGGTTTTTCATGACGAACGACCCGTTGGCTGAAGGCCCAATTCATAAGCCGCCCAAAAAACTTCCCTCTTCACAATCTCTCCCAAGAAGGCAAGATCCTTCTTCATGAGCAAGATCCTCCTCCTCGTTTTTTTGGTCACCGGCCTCGTCGCCCGCGCCGCTGACAAGCCCAACTTCATCATCATCTTCACCGATGACCAAGGCTACGGCGACCTCGGCTGCTTCGGCTCCACCAAGATCAAGACCCCCAATATCGACCGCCTCGCCACCGAAGGCCGCAAGTTCACCAACTTCATGGTCGCCTCCCCTGTTTGCTCCCCCTCCCGTGCCGCCCTCCTCACCGGCTGCTACCCCAAGCGCGTCAGCATGCACCAGCATGTCCTCTTCCCTTCTTCCAAAAAAGGACTCAACCCCGCCGAACACACCATCGCCGACCACCTCAAGGGCCAGGGCTACGCCACCGCCTGCTTCGGCAAGTGGCACCTCGGCCACCACCCCGAAA
>JBLIDI010000088.1:0-14037 GCA_047634075.1 Akkermansiaceae bacterium | reverse complement strand
CCAGGAAGTAGCCGGTGTTCGGCTCGGCCAACTCGAGAGTCTCGGGATTCAGGACGAGCGCAAATTTCCGCTCGCCTTGTGAGTTCCCGGAATCTTCATCGACAATGAGAACATCGGCGTCCGAGGTCTTGATCCACTGGAGACCGTCCGGTGAGGTGGTTTTATCGGCCCCGTTCCGATCGGAAGAGTGGGTGTCGCCATTCGGCTTCACTCCCTTGCTTCCAACCTGCAGGCTCAGGGCACCATCGATCGCCGGGACAATTCGGCGGGCCTCAGCAGAGATGAAGTCCGGAAGTCCCGATTCCAGAGAGAGCTCTGAGATGAGATTGACGAATTCCACCGCAAGTATGCCACCTTCCTGCGTCAGGTTCTGGATGTAGCGGAACTTGGTGATGTCAGGATCGACAGCCGGGTGCTCGGTCTTGGTATCACCATTGAAGTAGGTGTAGCCAGAAGGCTGTTCGGTTTCCCACTTGAACATCTCGGTGTCCTTTGTCGCGACAGCTTTGAATTTTCCCCAACCGGCCCATTGATAGGAGGTGGGGTAGAATCTCACGCTGAAGAGGTCGGCGGCATCCGGGTCCGTGAGGTAGCCATCCATCATCTTCTCGGATGGATTCGGAGTATCGATTCCCAAGGCGGGGTAGTCGCCATTTGCAACCGCCATGCCATAGAGTTTGCCGTGGAGCAGTCCGTTTCGAGCGAGGAACTTATCGCGTTCCGAAGTCTCTGGATCAGACTGATCAACTGCCTGTCCGTTGGCATCCATGCCCTTGCGACCGAGATAGATCTTCAAGGGAGCGGGTTCTTGCTCGTGGTTGTAGCCAGCACAGACAATGACGACAAAGTCAGACTTGCCGGGATTGACTGGGAGAAGCTTCTCGTAACCGGTCTGACCGAGAGCCGGAACGGTGTAAGCAATTCCGTTTTTGACATCAATCGCGAGCGAGGCCAAGCCCATCGTTTCATTCGGGTCAATGATGAGAGGGGTCTCGCTATAGATCCGATACATGCTGGAGATCTTCCACTCCTCGGCACAAAGCCAGACATCGTCCTCGAATCCGATGCCATTGCCGCCATCTTCCTTGGGCAGAGCATAGCGGTGAGCCTTCTCAAGGTGAGCTCCGCAGAAAGACTGGAAGAAGAAATCCGCATCAGACAACTTCTGGTTAGGAGCGAAGTCAACTTCACTGCCATCAGGAAGCGATTGGTTTCCCCAGCGACCTCCATCTTCACGCGATACAACAAGGTTGCCGAAGACGTTGTAGACGGTGTCGAAGAGCTTGCCTGATGATTTGAGCATCTTGGCGGCAGGGTCTGAGTTGGTCAGGAATGATGCGAAGCCTTCGCGGTCGTAATCGAGGGTGTGGATGTGGGAACCGGTGAAGGAGGCCCCGCTTTCCATGAACCAAGGATAAGTCTCGCTTGACATCGTGGCGTAGGACTCGGATTGGTAGGCAAAACGAAGGGTCTCGTTATCGGCAAGCCAAGCGGCATTTCCGTCAGGATATCCCGTGAGGGTGTATCCGCTGACGGGATCGTATTCGCCTACCGTCGCGATTACTTTCATCGCGGAGAGGTAGGCGAAGTTCGTGTCGCCACTTTCTCCATCGACGAACTCACTGGGTTGATTCGCAACTGAGGCTTCGGCCATTAAGGCGGTCACCTCGCCAATACGCTTGGCGGCTTTGACGTCAGCAGAGAAGGAATCGTTCTCAGGATCAACATCCGAAAGGTGAGTCTCGGCGAGCCCCGGGTAGGGAATGGTGATTTGGTAGGAGAAGGCTTGTCCGCCTTGGTCGTCGCGGAAAGCGGCAACCGAACCGGCTGATTCGCCTTTCATCTGGACGACGCCAACGATGGTCGACTCAGCAAGCTTCACCGACTGGTTCAACTGCTGTTCCTTTGGTCCGGCGAGTTCGTCGAGTTGGTAGAATGAACCATCCTCTTTTTTCTCGATGAGAGCCGTGACGTTCCAGGACCCCGAGAACTCGGCCGAGGTCGCCCGAGAGAAGGTTCCCGGATAGGCCGCGCTTCCGGAGTTGGCGCGAGGATTGGCCGATCCACCGGCCGAGGCCAGGAAGTATCCGGTTTTATCAATCGCGAGTTCCAGAGTGTCGGAGTCAAGAACGAGTGCAAATTTGCGCTCCCCTTGTGAGTTCCCTGAATCCTCATCGACGATGAGGAGGTCGGCATCGGCGGTCTTGATCCACTGCAGACCATCGGGAGAGGTCGTTTTGGCTCTTCCGCTGCGGTCGGTGGCGTGGGTGGCCCCGTTGGGCTTGATTCCCTTATCGCCAACTTCTAGGGAGAGGGAGCCATCGATTGCCGGAATGATTCTCCGAACACTGACCGAAAGAAATTCGGGGAGTCCGGGTGTCGCCGTCATTTCAGAAACCATTTGGGTGAAGTCCAAGGCCAGCATGCCACCCTCTTGGGTCAGGTTCTGGATGTAGCGGAACTTGGTGGTGTCAGGATCAGCGGCGGGATGCTCGGTCTTGGTGTCTCCGTTGAAATAGGTGTAACCCGGTGCTGGAGTTTCGGATCCCCAGAGAAACATCTCGGTATCTTTAACGGCCTTGGCATTTCCCGATCCCCATCCCGTCCATTGGTAAGAGGTCGGGTAGAAACGAGCCTCAAAGGTCTCGGCTGCGTCGGCATCCTTGAGGTATTGGTCCATCATTTTTGTCGCGGCATCCGGAGTCTCAATTCCCAAGGCTGCATAGTCGGCATCGGCAATGGCGAGACCGTAGATTTTGCCATAAAGAAGGCCGTTTCTAGCCAGGAAACGATCCCGCGCTGGCAGGGAGGGATCCAGGATGTTGACGATATTGCCATCCGGACCATAGCCCTTTCGTCCAATGTAGATTTTCAAGGGTGCCGGTTCCTCGTTGTGGTTGTATCCCGCACAAACAATTGCGACGTAGCCGGTGCAACCCGGATTGATCGGTAAAAGTTTCTCGTATCCGGTTTGCCCGAGCGCAGGCACGGTGTAAGCAACCCCATTTTTGACATCAACGGCCAGCGAGGCCAAGCCCATCGTTTCGTTTGGGTCGATCGTAACCGGACTGCTGCTGTCCTCACGATACATGTTCGTGATCTTCCATTCCTCGGCGCAGAGCCAGACGTAATCTTCAAAGCCACAGCCGGGACCTCCGATCATTTTGGGGAGGGCGTAGCGGTGTGCTTTTTCAAGATGTGCTCCGCAAAATGATTGAAAGAAGAAGTCAGCATCAGATAACTTTTGACCTGGGTGAAAATCCACTTCGCTGCCATCGGGAAGGGTTTGGTTTCCCCAACGCCCTCCTGCTGCACGGCTGACAACTTCGTCACCAAAAGCATTGTAGACGGTATCAAAGAGTTTTCCGGACCGTTGAAACATTGTCGAGGCGCTCTTATCGTTTTTGAGGAAGTCGGCGAAAGCTGTTCGGCTGTAGTCAATGGTGTGAATATGAGAACCGGTGAAGCTGGCCCCGTTCGCCATTTCCCATGGATAGGTCTCACTGGACATGGTGGCATAGGATTCAGATTGGTAGGCAAACCGGACCGTAGTGTTGTCCGCAAGCCAGGCCGCATTGCCATCGGGATATCCGGTCAGGGTTTGGCCGGTCACCGGGTCATACTCTCCAACCGTTGCAATGGCTTTGAGGCGAGCGAGATAGGGGAAGTCCGTGTCTCCGCTTTTTCCGTCGAGCAACTCGCCGGCCTCGTCAGCCACGGAAGCTTCTGCGAGCACTGCGGCAACTTCGCCGATGGTCTTCGCGGCCCGAATCGATGGGATGAGCGAATTGTCGTTCGGATCAATATCCGAGTTGTGGTTTTTTTTGAGCCCCTCCAGAGGGTCGGCTTGGAGCGATGCAGGCAAAGCCGCAAGGAGTGCGAGATAGTAGGAAGCTCGAGGCTTCGGTCGGCTGATCTTCATGGTGTAGTTTTTGATGGTAGCTGAAAGATGGGTCCGGATGGGCTCCAACTGTCATTCGTAAGTTATGAAGTTTTAGATCATTTTAAATTTCTATCGTGAGACAATATTGCCACCTATAATTTTTCTGGGGTCAGCCTTTGGTTTTATATTTAAAAATCTTTTAAAGACTGTTGAGGAATTTGAAAAGTGCTTCCCTGTCATCGCGCGGGAGAGCGACGAACTGATCGCATGAATCTTGCCCCTCCCCCCCGTGCCAGAGGATGGCTTCGATGACATTCTGAGCTCTGCCGTCATGGAGGAAGAAGCTATGCCGGCTGACGACATGCTGAAGACCAATTCCCCAAAGAGGGGGAGTGCGCCATTCACGACCCGAAGCCTCAAAGTCCTGGCGGCCATCGGCCAAACGAGGTCCCATATCGTGAAGTAAAAAATCGCTGTAAGGTCTAATTGTCTGGTTCGCCAACTCCGGGAGACTCGCATCAGGGCGCGTGACCATTTCCGGGATATGGCACGAGGCACATTTGATTTGCTGAAAAATCTTTTGACCTCTTTGGACCCCGTCTTCTTCAATCTGTCGCCTTGCGGGAGGCGCGATCGTGGCAAGATAGGTTGTCACGCGATCGATGATCTTATCCGAGGCTTCAGGGGTAGCGCCGTCCTTGTGAGTGCCCAATGCAAGGGTCTCGTGTTGGTAAGGGCTCAATGCTTCACGCGGATGGAGTCCTGAAGTGATACCAATGTCGTTTAAGAAAGCATCGGCGATCTGTTGCTTGAGGGTGGCTTGAGAGGCCTTCCATCCGAATCTTCCAAGACCTTTCTTCCCTTTCTCACGGTCCCAGACCGTGTTGGGTCTCCCTGAAATGCCATCGCCATCGCGATCATCCGGATCAGCAAAAGAAAGGATCGTTTCGTCCGCCAGGGCATCGATCAGGCCCATGCCATGAACAGGGGGCGCAAGGCGATTGCTGAACCTGATCTCGTCGCTGAGTGGCCCCATGGAGAGATTCGTGACAACGAGTTCCGGTTTACGAAGAAAGAAGCTCTCTTGGTTGGCAAAATTTGCGAGGGTTCTGGTATACTTGATACGAATTCGTGCCTCTGGCTCCAGCGTTGGGAGGGCAAAGTCAGAGAGCTGGGTGCCATACCTGGGATCGCCTAAAGGACCGCCATCGTCGGCTCGCCCGGGAATGCTAATTCGCGTCACCATTCCGAGTTTGTTCACCCCATTCATAAGAGGGCGACCCTTCCCATCGTTCGGATGACAGGCCGAGCAAGAGCGGGCGTTAAAGATCGGCCCGAGTCCGTCACGTCCGGTGGTAGAGGCTGGCGCTTCGATCCAGTTTTGATTGAAGAACGAGTTGCCAATCGAGTGGTGACGGAGAGTTTTGGGGCTGATATTTGCCAAGGGTCGGGAGAAGGCCTTGTTGTTTTCAATGAAGACGGTGGTCTCGCCCCCACTATAGTATTCGTCGGGGAGTTTCTTTCCCCAGAGGATCATTGAGAAGAAGATGAGGGAAAGCAGTGGGAAGTATTTCATGGGATGCGTTTATTGTGAGGCCTTCTTGGACACTCCCAGTGAGGTCTTTTCAGCAAGGATAAGGAGATTTTGATTGAGATGCTCTAAGCTCTCGATGCACTCCAAGATCTTGATCCGACCTGGGGCGTCCTCTTCGCCCCTGACCGCTTGGTCGAAGGGGACCGGGATTCCTTCGGCGAGAAGCAAGCACTGGTCAAGATTCCGGGTGATTTCGGCTGCGAGCGCGGGGGCGGCGGCTTCGGCGAGCTTTCGGATGCCCGGTCCCCTTACGGCTTGAAACTCTCCTCTCCAAACGTTTTGAATCCCTTTAATATTGTAGCAGAGATCGAGATGGGTCGTGTCGGAGAAGCAGGAATGTTCATCTTCTTGGTTCCGGGTGTCGTAGGCCACCGCGAGTCGCTCACTGGCCAACTCAAAGCCAGAAAGCATCGACATGCCGGTAAGGATTTTTGAGAGCGACTGCCCGGCGGGTGCCGAGGTGAAGCGGTCACGGTAGTTCTCTTTTTCAGGTGACCACTCAGCGGCCAAGGTGCTGAGATGAGTCACCAGAAGTCGTGAGCACGCTTGTAAAGCATCGCGTCGGCGCTTGGCATTTTTTTCGCTCGTGTAGTCCGCGAAGGGGCGTTGGCCTGGAGAGTTTTCGAAAAAATCCTGTCCCCAGAGCAGAAATTCGATGGCGTGATATCCGGTGCAAATGTCGGCCTCTCCTCCTTGTTCGTTGAGTTCAAAGAGAGTCTCTTCATCGATGCCGCGAGCTTTGGCCGAGTTGTTGATCAATCCTGCCTCCGGCTTTCCTCGTACGTAATCGAGATAGGCTTCATCGATGGGCCACGCATTGATCCAGCCTTCAAAACCATTCTCGTCATCGATGGGCCCATCGTAGAATCGCGCGACCTCGGTTTGGGAGTAGGGCAGGCGGGACTTAACCCATTGTGCCTTTATTTTTGAAAACCCCTCCCCGGTCGGCTTTCCCACAAAATCACCGATCATCTCATCGAGGATTTTGGCCTCGCCGAGAGTCTGACAATAGGTTGCGTGGAGAACATTTGCGTAATGTTCCACGAGTTCCTCTTTCAAAGAGGCCAAGCATGGAGTGATCGAGAACAGAAGGAGCTGGAGAGATATCTTCACAAGGAAAGATAATGCCGTGAGATCCCAACAATGGGGATGATATCGCGTTACGATTCTGTGACGCCCATGATGAGCGAACACCAATCTAGAGCCGCCGAGAATTGAAGTTCCGAAAAAGCAATGCCCTTCGCTGCCGAGCGTTCCCGTTCGCTTCGCCTTGATTTAAAGTTAAAAGGCTGCTCTTGGTCGAAGCGGCGCACGACCCAAAGTGCAATTTTCGGCTCCTGTTTTCTTCCTCGTCTTGGGATCGTGATCCCGCTTTGCGGCCTCTCTCGGTGGAGAGACCGCAGGTTTCGTCATGCCTACTTCGCAAGGAGCCCATCTTGCTTGGCCTCATCAAAGGTCATCATCTTTTGTCTTCCGGACGAGGCTTCGATTTGCTTGATCATGCCGTCCCATTGGTTTTGGAATTTACCGGCGTTGGTGGCTTTTATTTTTGGAAGGGCATACTTGGCGTTTGCTCCGTATTTCGGAAGAACACTCATGAGGAGGCGGAGTTTAAAACCGGCTTTGCCTCCGGGTGATTCGAGAATCTTGTAAGCGGCTTCGATACCGCCCTCGATCTTGAGTTTGGCAAACATCTCAATCACCTTCGTTTGAGGTCCGAGGCCGTGGTATGAGTGGAAGGTCCGATCTTCGTCCTTCACGATTGCGAGGGCCGAGTCGGCTACGAAATGAAAGTCCTCGATGGGGAGATTCTTGATCAACTGGCCTCCTTGGGAACGGCCGGAGTGGCGCTTGTGTTTCAGGAGCTTGTCCGCGGCGGCATAGAAGAGTTCCTTATCGGTGACCTGCTTGTCAGCGAAGGCATCCTTAGTGAGATTGTTGAGGCTAATTCCGACTTGCTCGTCGAGGTAGCCGAGAGTGTCGTTTGGCTTATCCTCAAGGATGACGCGAAGAAGGTCGTTAAAGTATTTTTTGCCAGCAAGTCCGCAGTGGGCAAAGACCGAGGCGGCAGTTGCTCGGATCTCGGGGTCTTCTTTTGGATCTCGCAGGACCTGCGCGAGATCTGGCAATGAGGGTGCTGAGAGTTCGGGAGGGCAGCCGTAGCCGAAGTAGCCGCAGGCGCTTAAGCGCTCGAGACGGGTGCCGCTTGTGACCATTTTACGGATGGTCTCGCTGAATCCATGCTTCTTGGGACGAAGCGCCCAGATTGCTTGTAGTCTGATTTGGGGCATGGGGTGAGAGAAGAGAGCAAGGAGTTCCTTCTCGGACTTTTCACTGATGCCATAGTTCGGCAGTTTGAGGGCTTCCTTTACGCCACCCTGCGTGAGCCAGAGTGATTGGTCGGCATTCTTTCCGGTGATGAAGAGGGTGTTGCGACCACGACAATAGTTGAGAAGATGAGATCCTTCATCACTGAGCCCTCGATAGCTGTAGATCCCTTGTTTGTAAGCCGAGCAATCATAGGTGAAGCCACCATCCCAGGTGCGGTTCATGGTGTGAAGCCAGCGTGTTTCTTTGAAGAAAGCGGTCGTGGCGAGGGGGCCGCAAAGGTCGGCAGCGAGGCCGGTCCAGAGTTGGTTTAAGAAGTGTCCGGTATGTCCGCGTTCCAAACCACCGTGAGCGGCAACCGCAAGAATCGAGAAGAAGCGGGCGCCTTCGGTGTTCCCGGTCAGCGCGAAGGCGTGAGCAAGAGCGGCTCCTTTGCCATTGTCATCGAAGTTCTTAATCATGGGGCCGTGGACGCCATACGGGAGTGCCCCTCGGCCGACGAAGCCTTTGAAGAAAGCCTGGTTCTGGGCGAGGCAGGCCGTGATTTCGGGGTGACGAATGCCGCACTTTTCCGCAAGTGCGAGTGAGAGGAACATGGGAGCGCTAGTGCAGTTCATCTGGGCGTATCCGGGAAGGCGACCATTGGTGGCGATGGGGTGACCCCACAAGCCGCCGGCGTCGCGACCTTCGGCCGAACGGATGGCATGTTTTTCGATCGCAGGAAGGACGTAGTCGTCTTTGGTGAGGAGGTAATATTCGCAAAGGAGAATGCTGGTGTATGAGAGATACCATGCTTTGGTTTCGGTGACCTCATGATCGGGCTTGGCCCAGGCCACGGAGTGAAGGTAATCCCTGACCACTTGAAGGTATTTTTCCTCGCCGGTCGCCAGCAAGCCAAGGAGTCCGATGTTCATCCCATTGCGACCAAAATTACCCGTGGCGACAATATGGTCGGCGGCTCTGGTAATGATGGCGTCGGTCTTGGAGCAATGATAAGGAGCGGTCTTGGCATACTCTCCGAGGACAGGGAGTTGCAAGATGACCTTCTCTTGGTCTTTGAGAACGAGGGTAAGTTCTCCACCACCGACGGTGCTTTCAGCCTGGTCAATGGCGTCGGTAAGTTGTTTGCGGGTTTGATCTTTGAAGAGAGTGCTCCCTGCTCCGATCAGAACGTCGCCAGGTTTCATTTTCCCGGCGGCGGGCGATCCTTCCGAGACCTTGGTAATGGTAATCGAGGTCGGGGAGGTAACTCCGAAAAGCCCGGTGGGTCCGAGGCTGCGTTCCTTGTGCTCGTAGAAGCGAGCTTGGAGGCTTCCAGCAGTGAGGATGATAAGGGCGAATGTGATCTTGAACATGGGATTGAATTACTTGGATAAGCCGGGTGGGAGTTCTTGTTCCTCGATCCAGACACTGAAGTGGCCGGTCGGCGGAATGGGGCCGCGAGGGCTGGTGTAGTTGAGGAAGGTGGTGGCGGCGATGGTGACTTTGCCGCCTTGAAATTCTTCGTGAAAGTCGCTGAAGATGTCACTGCCGCGCGGCTGTCCGCCTTCGCGTCTGGCCACGCCGCGATTGAATTCGGCGAGAAGCTTGCCGTTAATATAAAGCGCGTAACCCTCACCGGCGAAGACGTGTGCGGCGCCTCCGACGACGAGGCGGTAGCGGTGCCCTTTTTTGAACCTCGGAAGTTCGACCGTAGTTCGGGCAAGGAGGACTTCTTTTTCCCACAATGAGGCGGGCGCGTGACCACAGCCGCAGAAGGGCGCGGTGCAATCGCGCAGAGGAACCAGTTCACCATCGAGTTGGCCAAAGGGTTGTTTTGCTTTTTTCCAACTGGCCGCAGTGGCGTCAAAGTCGGGAGCGGCCCAATTGGCCATCTTGTTCGGGTAGGTCACCTTACGGTAGCGGCTGCCCTTGTGATCTTTGGGGAGTTTTTCGGCGGGGTCGAAGCTGGTATAGTCCCACGCGACGGTGCGGAGATCGGTTGCGAAAGGATGCCAATCATACTTGGCCGTCCCTGCGGCACGATAGATGTTGGTGAGACCAAACATGGCTCCGCGAAGGAACTGGTTCTGGCGGTCGGGTCGCTCGCTACCGGCTTCGGCGAAGAGGAGTTTTGCGTTGCGAGGATTTGCAAGGTAAGCACCCGCAATGGCATCCAGAAGGATGGGGCGGAGAGCTTTCTGATGAGCTGTTTTTTGCTCAGCGGTAACCTCAATTGCTTCGGCGAGGGGGGCTGGTTTGGGGCGCGGAGTTTGCGGAGTGGGACCGGTAGTAGCGCCGAGGAGTCCGACCATGGCGCGGCCGAGGGCATCGCCGACGAGGAGGTAGGTTTCGGCGTTGCGGTTGTAGTGATAGTCTTGGTTGGCGGGCGATTCGTCGACCTCACGCCAGAAGTCACGGGTGTCGACGGAGGCCACAGAGCCTTTAAATTCAGGATGCTTTTCTGGATCGCCGACCGCTAATTGGGCTTCGAGGATGGGGAGATACTTTGCGTCCATGCGGTGTCCTCCGAAACCCACGGTGGCGATGACAGCGGGCATTTGGGGTGCGTTGAAATCTTTGCGAACGTCCTTGATGAGGTTGACGAGGTTTTTTTCATACTCGGCAGCCGCCGCGGGCGGACTGTCTTTATGACCCTGCCACCAGACGAAGCCAGCGAGTGCGTAACCCTGCCCTTGATATCCAGGAATGACTTTATCGAGGTTGGCGAGAGTCTTCCGGGCTCCTTCGATCATGAGCTTGTATTCGAGCGCCTCCCATTCGCTTTGTGGATCGGTGCGCCCGCTTGAAGGTGGGCGGAAATCGAAGCCGAGGGCGCGGTTTCCCATTGCGGTTTTTATGAGGAGGACTTGTTCGTCGTGGAAGGTCCCCATGACGTGGCCGAAGCCGAGTTCAGGTCCGATGGACTTGCCGTTGGAGGAGGGACTTAGGAAAGAGCCCTTGCCCTCTTTTGCGATGCGGGCTTCCTGATAGTAGACATCCTGGCGGACGGTCCACGCTCCGTTATCATCGATGAGGTTGGGAAATTTCTTCTCGCGCTTGACGACATTTTCAAAATCTCCGTTTCCGAGGAGGTCGGTTCTTTCGAAATAGAAATAGGACGCATCACCGTTGTGGTTTGTGATTTGGAACGGATAGCGTTGCCCGGGCCTTAATGAGACTTCGTCAGGGGGCGTCACGCCATTGATCGTCATTTCACCAGAGCAATGGATTTGGAAATTACCGGCGACGGGGACTTCGAAAGTTCCTTTGGTCATCGGTTTTTGCGCTGGCTTTCCGTCTTGGTCGTAGACTTTTAGAGGGGACACTTTGAATTTACCCACTTTGTAGATTTCGAAGGGACCTTCTGCTACGTTGGGGTCGGAAGTTAGGAATTCGCTGGTGTAGATATTCTTTGCTCCGCTGAGATCGCCCATGCCGACCATGTTGGATTGGCCGGCGAGGAGATAGACTTTGACGGGTTTGGTGGCGTCACCCGGTTTGCCGTCGGGATCGGGAAGGATGGTGGGGACTTCCATTGCCGGGAGGGCGAGGGAAGAGAGTACGAGGAGGGTGAGGAGTTTCATGAAAATTAGGTGCGATTGAGGATGATGAGGGGCTTTTGTGGAAGGTCCGGAAAGTCGGGCAAAAAGAAACCGCTCCCGGATGGAGGGCGGTGATGGTGGCGTCGCTTAAATGAGCCTTATCAGCGTTGGGGAGATTTCCCTTGATTCTGGGGCCGAAGCCTGAGGATGATCCGCGCCCCAATCTTGGGAAGGTGCTTGGAGTCGAGTTCCCACTGCAAGGCATAGTTCTCGTGTCCGTAAACCTCGGGGAGGCAGAGGAGTTCGTCCCCGAAGGTCGAGAGGCTGATGACGCTGCCGCTACGATCGGCAAGATAGGTTTTCGGTCCTTCGCCTTGGGCATAGAGATGGGAGCCGGCGAAAAGAAAGGTCTTCAGGCGCTTCGCGGCTTCCTCGGGATTGGGATCGCCTTCTTCATTGATGCGGGTGACGAAGTCGGAGAGCGGGCGTTCCGTTTGCTGGCCTTTGTCGTCGGTGGTGACAAAGGAAACGGTCATTGGGCTGCCTTTTGGGGGGAGATCGATCCAGCGTTCGTCATCGCCTTCGCCCATGATTTTACGAATGGCCGGGTGGCCAGCGGTGGCACCGAGGAGAAGAAGCGCGGTGTGGATGTGGCTCGGCTTGGCTTCCACCATCACGATGGATTCGTGCTCTTTGGTGTCCTTGGTGCAGGCCACAAATTCAAGTGAGCCTTCGTCGAGGTTGACGATTGCAGTGACATCAATGGCTCTTTCCTTGAGGTTTACTTTGACGCCTGGCAGCTTGAGCGCGGCAAGGGCATCTTGTGCGGGTTCCTCGGCAGGCAAGGAAAGGCCGAGGGCCGCGACGATGACGAGGGGACGGAGGAGGAAATTCATCTATTTGATACGGCGAAGTTTGACGGTCTCCTTCGAGTTTTGAATCTTTTCGATGAGACGGGCGACGGCATCGATGTTTTTCTGAAGATTGCGTTTCTCCCGGTGAAGGAGCAGTTCTTGCTCAAGTTCCTTGAGTTTTGGAAGCATGGGCTTGGCCCCGGCTCCGTATTTTTCGAGAGCTTTGAGGCAGCGGGGGATACGGGCCGCTTTGCCCCACTTTTGGATTTCCATCACTTCAAAACAGAGGGGCATGCCTTCTTTGATGCCGTGCTCAGCGAGAATATCGAGACCGGCAAGGCGGATCCCGCTCGCGAACATGATGCCACTCGGGGCCGGTTTTGCGATGGCTTGGTAGATGGCAGGGAGGATGGGCTTGATTTCCTCGTAGCTGAGCTTGCTGTAGATACCACCGATGTCACTGCGCGCGCGCCCGTCTTCATTTCTGAGTCCTGCGACAATGGCGTCACGCAGGAGGTCCCGGCCGACGCCCTCGATTGAACTGCGGAGCATTTTCCCAAAGACGGCGAAGCTGAGGTAGCGCTGTTCCATGGCACGTGGGTCTTCCTTAGTTGGTCCCTTGGCCAGCATGGTGAGGAGATCGGGGAGTGCTGAGATGGCGGGTTTGCCGATCTTGGCGAGTGCTTCGGCGGCCTCGATACGGAGCCAGAGGTCTTCGTGTTTGAGGTTCTCGCGCAGGGCGTCGACGGCCTCGGGCGCCGGTTTTTTGATGTGAGCGAGAGCTTGGCAGGCCCCGTATCGAGTCTCGAGGTCTGAGGAGTCGAGCATCTTGATCAAGGTCTCGTTCGGATTTGCGCCCTTGCGGCCGAGTGCCATGGCGGCGCGTTCGCGGACGATGGGAGACCAGCGGCTGAGGAGCTTGAGGAGATCGCGTTCGCTCAGTTTGTCGTAGGTATCGGTGCGATATTTATTCGACCAGCCGCGGCCATCGGCGACGACATCGGCGGCTGAGGTGGCATTAAGTTGGGGGATGATGGGGGTTTGTTTGCCGGTGAGGTAGAGTTTTTTGAGGGGTTGGGCGTAGGCCAGGAGATAGAGTCCGGTGCAGTCCCAACGGGCATAGCTATCGTGGCGGGCATCGGGTGGTCCGAGGTGGACAAAGGAGCCATCGGTGGTGCGGGCGAGGTCAAAATACCAGCCTCCAAATTCTTTCATCCAGGCACCGGTGGCTTCGGGGCCGGAGAGTGAGATCGCGGGGAGGGACCAGAGGATGTTGAAGAAGTTACCGGTGTGGCCGGTGTCGCGCTCCGATCCGTGGGAGGCGAGACTCATGCGGGAGAAGAATTCCGCGCTCTTGGGCTCGTTATTGAGCTGGAAGAGCATGGCTGCCATTCCGCATTTGCCGTTGTCCTCGTGGGTTTGATACCAAGGTTGGTGGTCGCCGTAGGGAACGGCACCTTTGCCCGTGTAAAATCGCAGGAGTTTTGTGCTCTTCTCGATTGCCTTGAGAACCTTGGGGTTATCGGCTCCCGCTTTGGTGGCGAGGATGAGAGAAGTGGTGAGGGTGAGGCCGGGGGCATTCATCATGCCGTAGCCGACAAGACGGCCATCATCACCGGCGAACTTGTGACCCCAGGAGCCAACCATGCTCTGTCCTTCCGCGGCTTCGAGAGCGAGGCGTTTCAGGCCAGGGAGGAATGATTTGTCCCCGGTGGCCATGGTGTATTCGGCGAGAAGAGTGATGGCGTAGCCGTAGTACCAGGTTGCCATGGAATCGGCGCGATAGTCAGAAGCCCATTCGGCCTCTCGCTCAACAAGAGGGAGGTATTTGGGATTGCCGCTGGCCAGACGAGC
>JBLIDI010000087.1:0-14143 GCA_047634075.1 Akkermansiaceae bacterium | reverse complement strand
GTCACGGCGCTTCCAGAATCCTCCGAGAAGTCACAGAAGGCAAGGGAACATTCTAAACCCCATCAGAAATTCAAAAGATCTCCCGCGGCCTCATTCAAGAATCCTCCGCGAGTGGCCCGAGCAATTTCTTCACTCTCCCTATAAAAACATCCTGAAGGTGAAGAGGTAAGACCAACCCTCATAAATATCGACGTTCCCACGATCAATATCGTCATATTCAATCCCAACTAAAGCATGGATATTATCTTTGCAAAATGATACTACAACCCCAGATAAACACTGTGGTGTGAGGTGGACCCACCTCCTTGATTCCTACTTCGTTGTCGCTTCATAATCACGGGATATCTCTAACAGCACTAAGGAGACATCACAGGGGGAAAAACAGAAGAATGAAAGTTGCATCCTCTCAGTTTCCGCTTCCATCAAAATGATTTTATTTTTCAGCCTCTAATTTGACGCCAGAAATCCGAAACTTCTCGCCGCGATTTTTAAAAACTCCGCAGTGTCGTCGGCGTTGTCCTTCGGGTTCGGTCCCGTGGGACGATAAAATCGTCAAAGTTCTCCGTTTCCGATCTTCCGTTTAATGGCGCGCTAATGAATGGTTCCAGCATGGCATATAATTTGCTTGGTTTCCAAAACCTTCTCCATTGAAAGACCATGGCCTCGACGACGCGTTTAAAGGGATGGTCAATCCAGTTTCTCATTTCATCTTGTCTTGTTCGTGATTCATGTGAAATTGGTCACGGAAACATCCTCCATTGCTGAAGAACTTTAAGACCCCTCTCAAAATGAAAAAAATAACTTTTACCCTTCTCTCATCGCTGCTCGTCATCCACTCATCCAAGGCTGAATTAGTTCCAGGTGGCGATTTCGAAATCTACAAGCCAGGGACGGACTACACCGTGACTGCCACTTGGGTCAGCGGGTATGCTCAGGGAATTGGTGATGATTTGGAATTGGCCGGCCCATCCAGCATCGTCAGCTACTCCGACGGAAGTCCTGACGGGGTCTCCGGGGATGGTATTTTTGATATCGACCTGCCCGGTTGGACTCCCCTGCAGAGTGGGAATGACATCCTCGCGAACGGGGTTGATGGAACCACTGGCATGAATCTCTTCGCGGCATGGGGCGGAGATGGCAGAATTCAGTCGGCAGAATCTCTTGGCATCATTCAGTCCGGCAGCATCTACACGATCACGGTCATGGCAGGTGGGCCCGAAGGTGGGCCCGTGCAAGGTCCCTTGGCGTTTCACCTCGCCGCAGACGGCGTTCAAATGACTCCAAGCGAAATGGTAGACCCCATCTTACCCACCGGAGGCGCTTTCCAGATGATCTCCCGAAGCTACGATGCCGCCTCAATCGCAGATCATATTGGGGGCGAAATGACCATCGTGCTCGGTGTTGAAGATGCTAACGATTTCGCAAACCGAGTGATCTTTGATAATGTCTGCCTAGAAATTGAAGGCTTGGGCGCCAGTCTCTTACCTCTCACGATCACCGCGAACGAGGACGTCACTGGTAGCTTTGACTTCACTTGGGGCAGCCAAGAGGGCTTATTCTATCGCCTTGTGAGTAGCACTGACCTCTCGACCGATCCATCCACATGGCCGGTCTGGGAAGACCAGCAGGACATCGCGGGAGCATCACCAGAGGTCACAATCTCCAACATCCCCGGCGGCAGTGATCCGAAACGGTTCTTTGCGGTGGTTGAAAAAGAATAGCGACCTCCTCGGGCAAGATACCGATTGCCCTCGCTGTCAATGCTTTACATGACACCTCCCTCATTTAAAAAAAGGCCAGAGGGAGTTTATGACCACGCTCATGGAAACAAGAATGGCGGCGCACCGATCGGGGCGCCGCCATGAAAAGCTGGAAAAGTTTTGATTGGTTGTCTCGGCTCCGGAAAGCGGAATCAATCCAAGCCCACCCAATCCTTACTTCTTGCGGGAACGGCGAAAAGCCAATGCCATTCCGCTGAGGCCTAATAATAAAGCTGAGGTCGGCTCAGGAATCGCGACGAGTGAAACATCGTCGAAGATCACCCGGTTACCAATATCATTTGCGTCCTCGACACCGAGGACGATTGACATTTGGCCACCGATACTTCCGGAGAGAGCGGAAGCATCGTATGTTCGAGAGATCATTTGAAAAGAGCCATCGGGCGCGACCGGATCCACGAAGGAAGTCGGCATCAATTGAGTGCCATCCGCAAGAAGGTAGAAAGCCAAAGGTCCACCAATTGGTCCGCCTGCCGGACCTCCCGCCATCACCGAAATTGTGATCGTTTGACCTGTCATGATGGTCCCCAGCGATCCGACCGTTTGCACCCTTCCGTCACCGCCCCAGGCCGCGAAAATATTGAGTCCACTTGACCCTCCCACGCCGTTGTTGGTGAGGTCATTTCCAGACTGGATATTTATCCATCCCGGGACGTCAATATCGGGGACACCATCCCCGGAGACTCCGTCTGGACTTCCGTCAGCGTAGCTGACAACGCTGGTTGCGCCGGCCAATCCCAAGCCGTCGCCTATCCCCTGAGCAAAACCACTGACCCAAGAGGCGGATACGCCGTAGCTTGTTCCGGGCTTATACATTTCAAAATCACCCCCAAAGATTACGGAGGCGTGCGAGCAGCCGAGGATGGAGCCTAAGGCTGTAACTGTTGCTAACGATTTTTTCATCATTTGATATTTACTGTGACACGAATGGAGTTTTATGATCTCGTGACCTTTTTTTGAGTCTAACGATTCACATTCACCTTCGCAGTCTACTTTTTATCATCCGGCGAAAATGTCAAACGACAAAAGACCGTAACAAGCATGAATTAAATCACTTGCCCGCAAGGTGCTGGAAATCACACCGAACGAACGATGAACGCCGACTTACGGAAATCTCCGAAGAGATGAGAACAGGCTCTTGCGAATGGGGCCGTCTTTCCAGGTCAGGAGATCGGAACGGCCCTCGCAGTTTAAAGCAAAGGCCTTGGGTCAGCCCAGCCCGAAGCTAAAGCCCATCAGTTCCCCATTCAAGGGTTACCTGAATCGGCTTCTGCGACATCGAACCATGACCCCTCTTCCCCCTTCGTCAAATTCACAAGCGACGATTGGCGATGACTCTCCTTTTTTATCACTCCGGTCCCGGTCGGCTTTCCAGATGATCCAGCGCCGCCTCAAATTCGGGCCACTTGAATGGGAATCTTTCTTCCTCAAGGCGGCCCGGTAAAACCCAGCGACTCTTGAGCACCAACTCAGTCTCAGACCTCATCAAAAAAGTTTCTTCGCTCCATAGCGACAATTCACGCTTTTCCCGGCCAGATTAATGACGACCTCGGCTCCCTGCAACTCCTTGCCCCAGTCGCCCAATGACCTGCCATCCCAGCGGACATCTTTAGCGACCGAAGTGACCCCGCCATTCCGTGAGAGTCCCACCACTTCCCAACCCAGCTTGTGAAACCAGTGGCAGAGGTATTTTCCAAGGAAACCATTGGCTCCCGCAATTATCATTTTTTTCATGTCAGTTAGTCAAAGAAGAGAAGGCATCGTTCAATGACATCCGTTTGGAACTCCGGAGGAAAAAGGAACCCCAGCGGCATCGCCACCAAGAGCAAAGCCCCTCCCTTGCCGAGACTCTTCCCGAAGCGACCCTCCAGTAAAACAAATAGTCCGTGCACCGAAAAATAAGCGGTCGGCAAGCCATACCCCGCGTTCACCGGCACCGTGATGGCCACCTCGTGTAAGAGCCCCGAGATGAAGAAGACCGCGAAAACTCCAAGCTCGCAGCCCATCACCCTCTCGACCGGTCGCCCCACCAAGCGCTGCATCATCTGCGAGTAGCCCATATTCCATCTCCTGCTCCAAAAGTCGCCCACTCCCTTCGCCTTGAGGACATTCGGAAACAAGGTCCGCACCGGAAACCCCGCTCGCCGCAGGCCACCCTTCAAAACACGCAAGGCCCCGAAGTGGAACCCCAGGCTCATCGGCAAAAACATCACCAGGACCTGCCGCCACTCCATCGTCTGGACCAACCACGCGCCCAGCGTCCCCAGAATCATCAAAGACACGCCCCAAGCGACATCACCCTGCCAGCTTAAACCTTCCCTGCGCTGCGCGAAAGTCCCGGGATCCATCCCAAACCAAGCGAGCGAAAAGACCAAATATCGCCCCCAGCTCAGACGACTTCCCCAAGCGACATAGACAAGCCCCTTCATCCCCGCGAGGAGCACCACGCAAATCCCCACCATCCGCACAATCGGATCTGCTCCCAGAAGGACGACGTGAGCCCAAAAAACTAATCCAAGCAAGACCACCCAACCGCACCAGGCCGGCAAACGAAATCTCCCCGCCAAGAGGCCGAGCGCTCCCAAAACAAGAATCCAAATCATCCTGCCCCTCCTAAATTCCACCACACCATCATCGCAAAAAAGAGAAACAGGTAGGCAAATAAAAGCGTCAGGAGAAGCTTAGCAATGCGATTGGCCCGCGTGTCCTCGACCTCATCGAAATCAAATCCAAAAAACTGGAGAAAGAACCGCACCGACCACCAGAAACAGATAAATGCGGACATCGCCGCCGCCGAGGAACTCCCGCTCAGAAACCAATCCCGAAATGCCAGCGTCATCACCGCAAAGAAGCAATTGGTGGCCCAAACGTAAAAAGAATAGGTCCACCAAAGTTCCTTCATCAATGGGGTCAATCCCGCGATCTTCTCCTTCCATTCCAGCACCTTAGGGATCCAGAGACTCGCTATGACGAGGGCCGTCAGGCCGAATCCTGCAACTAACAATCCAAAATTCAGAAGCTCTCTCATCCGTTCGTAAAAGTGGCGGCCGCAAAAATCGCGGCCAGGGTGAAAAAGACAAGGAGGAAAAAGACATCCCAGAAGCGTTCCTTTCGGCGCTCCGCTTTATCATAGTAGGTCAGTTGCACAACGACCCGGCTCGCCCAAAAAACGGTGAAAAAACCGCTGACAACTCTGCCCATGCCATCCTCAAGCAGGAGCTGCGGCCAGCCCAGACAAAGAACCGCTAGCGCGGTAATCAGCATCACGATGTATCCGCAGTGCACATAAAAAATTTGCCTCACCAAATTTCCAGACCCCGCAAGATTCTGGGCATATCCCAGTCGCGGTGCCGCGACGAAGTTAGCGACGATCAGTCCAAGACAGATCGATCCCGCAAGGCGCAGAAGCCAGGGTGTTATTTCAGCATTCATTTTTTCAATTTTCCCTCCCAAGTTGCTTCCCCAATTCTCCGAGGTTCAAAGGTATATCGCAGGCTTGTTTCGGAGGTGCGGTCAAAGAACTGATGAAAACGAAGAGTCACTTTAACCTCATCTCCGTCATGAACTATTCCAAGAGACGAAGACCCTCCGTCATCGTCTCTCTCGAGCCATTTAAGAACTCTCGCGCGTTCTTTTTCAAAAACTTCCTTCCTCATTCCAATTGCTTGAAAGATTTCCCATTGCTCGAAAAGATGGGCCTTCGCCTCACCACGCGAAAGTCTTTGATAGACCTCAAACTGAACACGCGAAATTCCCTTTTGATCTCGGTCAATAGAAGCGTGGGAACATCTTTTCCTAAGTTCTTGTCCTGAAGCGAGCTTCAACGTTAGATCAATATTTCCTTGAAAATAGCCACTTTCACCACGAAAACCCTGCTCATTTCTCTTTCGTGTAGAAATTTCTCCAAACCAATTCCGAACACCGAGATCAACCTCTACCTCAAGTTTTGGTTCGTCTTCCTTCTGCGGTCTAAGCGCCTCCGCAAGAGCGAATTCGTAATCGTCTGATCGCATGGCCTCGGACTGATTCACCGAATCTTGGGCATCTGCCTTTTCCCTGCGTTGTTCGCAACTACCCAGAGCAGCAATGAAGGTGACAAAATAGCATTGAATGTGACCCAGAAGATTTTTCATATGATTTGGTCTTTTCCTTATTTTCTCCACTTAACTCGGCTCCCAGAGTGCGCAGGTCAATCGCCGCAGGTAAAGCAAAGCGGAACCTGGGGATACTGGTAAACTTTTGTAGTCGGGCCTTTGAGGCCGCCACGAAGACCATCCACCCGTCGATCGCCGCATCCGCCCCGCAACCGAAAGGCGGCCTGCGGTTTCCTATTTCTGCGATCGCCGCCATGGGCTCGTCCTCCTCTGCGCCCCCCAAACCTGAATCCGTTATCGTGAATTCCCTCTTTCTAGCTCTCTACGACTCACGATGGCAGCCCCCGCTGTTATCAACCCGTAGCCACCGCCTAGAAAACATCCTCCCATCAATTCGCCAAGCGAAGTGGGAAGTCCGCCTCCCATCAGAGAAATGGCCAACAGGACGAAGGCCCCGAGACCACTCCCAGTTAGAAGACCTCGTTTCCAAGTCCACAATTCAGCCCCTGTTCTCCAAAAGAGAAGGTAAAGCGGTAAACCAATCATAAGGTAAGCAACAAAGTGAATGAAGACTCCGACGCCTGCTCCAAGGGCCACGAACATTAAGAAATCTGGATCTTCAAAAAAGGCTAGGAGCCCATACAGGAGATAAAGACATGTGGGCCAGAGGAGCACGCGGGACAAAGAGTTGACCCACCCTTCACTCGGCGAGAATTCATTTGGGTGACTCATCATTCCTTTCTACATCTCAAATATTCCCGTCAAGCGACGCGGGCGGGTTTTGTGTTCTTCATTACCACGGCGGAAGAGTTTTTTAATCCAAGTAATCATTATGAAGGTTTCTACCGGTTTCAGGGGGGGCAGGTTGGTCTTGCCCCTTTGCTGCGCACGCGGCTGAAGAGGAAGAGCTTGAGGAAGGACCTTGCGCCTAGAGCTGGGAGCACCCCGCTGATTCGGCCACTCGGCGCGGCAAAGGTCCCGGGTGTCCTCAGTCAAGAGGCATCCGGTTTTAGTTTCTGGACCACAGGATGTTACGGTTTCGTTCATTTCTTTATTTTGGGTGAAAGTTTTAGTGCATGAGTTCGGCGCGCCACTCGTCGTGGTCGGTTGCGAAAGTGTCGCGGTATCCTTCAGGAGGCGTCATGGGGTGAAGAAGTCTCCGTCCTTCACGATCTTTCCGGCGAAAGAAATCCTGACTCAGACCATGTCGTTTCGCAGCGAGGAGTCGACACACCTTAATCGCAACTGCAAGCATCGCGGGCTGCGCGAGTTTCCGGGCAAGGTCGCGGTGGTTCGCACAACTATGCAGGCACCACACCCACCCTTCCGCGCCCCGGTAAGTCACCCCTTCATCCGTGCGCACCATCATTTCACGACCCGTATCCGGAGGAGTCACTCCGGGGACGCCCACCTCTCCGCCCCCCGATGGGTAGGGAAAAAATTCGACCTCAAAAGCCCGTGGCTGCCGATCTATCCATTTGTGAAAGGGGCCCCACGTTCTACAACGGCTTTCGTAGTAAACCTCGATCTTTTTAGTATGTCTGGGGAATTTCATCTTCTCTTCTTTCTGCTTATATCGTTGTTTCAGGATCTTCTGAAAACTCACCTTGTGAGATTTGCTATTTCTTTTTTTTCTCCACAATTTTCGGCTCTTAACCGAAAAACTTCATGGCCAACTTAATGGCCTTCCCGTGTTGCATCGAGGCGACCCGGTCACCCATTTTTGACGCAAAGCTCACGAAGTCCTCGAGCTGCCCCATCTGATTGTGGAAAGCTTTGCCTTCCGTCGATTGCATCTCCTCGGTGGCCGCTTTACAACTTCTGAGTGTTTCCAGAGCCGGATCAATCTCGCGACGTTTCCGCTCACGAGCGACCCGACGAAAAATCTCCCAAACATCCTTCTCAGCCTCGAAGAACTCCTTTCGCTCCCCTTTCTTGGTCACGATCCTTATCAAGCCCCAGCCCACGAGGTCTTTTAGATTGGTATGGGCATTCCCACGACTGATCGTGAGAGCCGCCATGACCTCGTCCGTGCTCATGACATCAGCTGCGGTCATCAGGAGAGCATGAATTTGCGCCATCGTGCGATTGATGCCCCACTGAGCACCCATGATGCCCCATTGGGTCACGAACCCCTCACGAGTTTCTTCGAGTTTAGCGGCTTCATCGTTCATCTGCTTTCAGTATTTACTGAAAGTTCATTTCAGTCAAGTCCACAACGCCATAAATCACCAAACTCCCACGATTCTTTTGGGTGCGCAATTCTAAGTTCCATGGACCTCGGGGAGAGGGTGGGCGACGTTTCTCCCGCAGTCCGGACAGGTCGAACTCCGCCTCCCTAAAATCGTAAATGGCTTTTCAAGATCACCCGCCCTACCGATGCTGCGCCCGACATGGGCGAGAACTCCTACGCAGCGCCTCAAGCTGAGGTGACCGCTCCCCTTGTAGGAAATCGGGTTTTTGGAAAAACAGGCTCCTTGTGCCTAAGCTTCGGTCAAGGCGGCCACGCCAGGAAGGGGCTTACCCTCCAAAAGCTCGAGGCTTGCACCACCGCCGGTCGAGATGAAACTCATCTTATCGGCCACCCCAAACTTCACCGCAGCGGTCACGGAATCACCTCCGCCCACGATGCTGAGTGCACCGCTCGCGACAACCGCTTGCGCGATCTCCCGGGTGCCCTTGGAGAAACAGTCCTTTTCAAAAACTCCCATCGGGCCATTCCAAAGCACCGTCTTGGCCGTCGCTAGGACCTCCTTGAACTCCGCAATCGCGACGTCGCCAATATCAATCCCTTCCTTATCGGCCGGGATCGCACCTCCTTGTCCGTAAACCTTAGTATTCCAAGTTTCGGCCCCTTCTTTAAATTCTTTCGTAATGCGAGTGTCGGCCGGAAGAAGGAATTTCACTCCTTTTTCCTCGGCTTTCTTGAGGATCTCGAGCGCGAGTTCCTGCTTGTCATTCTCAACCAAGCTCATCCCGACGTCATACCCCTGCGCCTTGCGGAAGGTGTAAGCCATCGCTCCTCCGATGAGGATGGTGTCGGCCTTTTCGAGAAGAGCACTGATCACTTCAATCTTATCGCTCACTTTCGCGCCCCCCATGATGACGACAAAGGGACTCTCAGCCTTGGAGAGCTTCCCCTCAAGATACTCCAACTCACGTTCGATAAGCAGGCCCATCACGCTCTGCTCGACGTGGTGCGTCACACCCGCGGTCGAGGCGTGGGCCCGGTGCGCGGTGCCGAAGGCGTCATTGACAAAAATCTTGGCGTTCCCGGCCAACTTCTTGGCAAACGCCACCTCGTTCTTCTTCTCCTCGGCGTAGTAACGGGTGTTTTCCAAAAGGAGGACCTCGCCGTCTTTCAACTTGGATCGAAGCTCAGCGGTGTCCTCGCCAATGCAATCTTCAGCGAAGGTCACGTCCTGTTCCAGGAGGTCACAAAGACGGGCCGCCACCGGCTCCAGCGAATACTTTTTCTCGCGAGCCTCGGTTGGCCGCCCCATGTGGGAACAAAGGACAAGACGGGCTCCGTTGGACAGCAGGTGCTTAATCGTCGGAAGGGCCGCCTGAATACGGGTGTCATCCGTGATTTCGAAGGCATCGTTGGTGGGGACGTTAAAGTCAGCACGCATCAGCACTTCCTGACCGGAGACATCGACATCGCGAATGGTGAGTTTGCTCATAATTAGACACCCCCTCCCTGAAGGAGAGCAGCCAAACTGTCAAGAATCGGTTAATCGCCTTCCCTCTTGTCAATCAGAGCCACCCTCATCACTCTGTCGCCCTCACATGAAGATTAAGAAAGCGGTCATCACGGCAGCTGGCCTCCACCAGCAACACCTTCCCCTTCAATCTCTCGTCAGCCCATCCGGCGAGAATAAAACGGTCGCCGCTTTTCTCCTCGATGAGATCTTCGCGAGCGGGATCGAGTCGGCCGCCATCATCATCGCCCCCGGCACCGTAAGAGACTTCTCCTCCGCCATTGCCGGACACCTCGATCAGGTCACTTTCATCGAGCAAGCCGAGCCGCGGGGATATGGCCACGCCGTCCTCTGCGCCCGGGATTTCACCGGCGATGATCCCTTCCTCCTCATGATGAGCGATCACCTCTATCTTTCCTTCGCCGCCGAATCCTGCCTCAGCCAACTCCTCAACGTCGCTGCCCAAACCGATGGACCGGTTTCCGCCGTACAACCGACACACGAGAGCAAGCTCCCCTTTTACGGCGCCATCGCAGCCTCGCCAGTGAGCGGATGTCAGGGACTCTACGACGTCTCCCACATGATCGAGAAACCGACGCCCACCATCGCCGAGCAGGAACTGATTGTCCCCGGCCTCCGCGCGGGCAACTACCTCTGCTTCTTCGGCATGCACGTCCTCACCAAGGGCGTGATGGCGCACCTCGACCAATCATTTTCCGGTGAAGGAAATCTCCCTCTCACTCCAAGCCTTGCCGCCATCGCCCACAGCGAAAAATACCTGGCCTGTGAAATCGAGGGCCTTCGATTCAACATCGAGGAATCCTTCGGCCTCCTCCGCGCCCAACTCGGCATGGCCCTCTCCGGCGATGGCCGAGATGAAGTCATGGGAGCCATGATCGAACTCATCGCCGCAACCCGCCGCTAATTTATTCCACTTTTCCAGATGCTCGTCTCCATCATCACCGCCGAGGACTCCGCCACTCGCGACCGTTCTCTCGCCGAAGCGTGCCACCCGCTCGATCCCGCCGCCTTGCTCGCGGAGTGCGCCGAGCTCGACTCCTTCCGCCGCAGCTCGGACAACCTCTACCACCGCGTTCGCGCCATCTTCTTCCTGCAAGCGATCTACCGCTTTCACCTCCCTCCAAAACTCCCAGCGCGCGACTCCGGCGCCATCCCATTTGAGGGCTATGAGGACCTCCTCAGCCGCCAATTTGAAGAAGCGCTCGACACCTTCCTCGCCGTCCAAAAAAAGGACGGCCCCTCCGATGGCATCTCCTCCGCCCTCGCCGCCGCCTATCACCAACTCGCCTTTCAAACCCTCGCCAACCAAGTCCGCCGCTCCGTGCGCACCGTCCGCGGAAATCAATGGATGTTCCGCATGGGCCATCCCACCGACCACCCCCTCCGCATCCGCCCGGAACTCCTCCAACAAGACAATCACATCTTCCCCGTCCTCTGCGAACGCACCCCCGTCCGCATGGACCTCACCCACTCCGCCTGGTCCGACATCTTCTTCCTCGGCATGGACTACCCGCAAGGAGCCCGCGTCGTCAACGTCTCCGTCGATCTCGCCGTCCACGGTCGCGATAAAAAACCAAAGCCCCCCGTCGAAGCCTACTTGCGCATCATCGACCAACCCGTCCTTCGACTCACCTCCATCGATCTTAAGGCCACCGCCGAAATCTCTTCTCTTGCCGTCGTTTTCGACTTCGCCAAAGACCACCTCGGGCTCCTCAAAGCAGCCGTCATTGCCTCCGGCATCGTTCCTCCGGGCATCGAGGGCTCCGGCCAATCCCTCGCCGCCCTCCTCTCCCGCATTGCCGGCCCCGGTCGCGGAATTGAAATCATCTCCTCGGTCAACGACATCCCAAAAGGCTCGCGCCTCGCGGTCTCCACCAACCTCCTCGCCGCCCTCATCAGCGCGTGCATGCGTGCCAGCGGGCAAACAAAATCTCTCACCGGCGAACTCACCGAAAGTGAGCGACGTCTCGTCCTCGCGCGCGCCGTCCTCGGCGAATGGATCGGGGGCTCCGGCGGGGGCTGGCAGGACTCCGGCGGCGTCTGGCCCGGCATCAAACTCATCGAAGGCGAAATCGCCGGCGAAACCGATCCCGAATACGGTATTTCCAAAGGCCGCCTCATGCCCAAGCACAAGGTCTTTGGCGAAGACGAGATCCCCGCAAGCGCCCGCCAAGCCCTCACCGATTCCCTCATCCTCGTCCACGGCGGCATGGCCCAAAACGTCGGTCCCATCCTCGAGATGGTGACCGAAAAATACCTAACCCGCTCCTCCGCCGAGTGGAAGGCCCGCCAGGATGCCCTCGATTTGCTCGACCAAATCGTGACCGCCCTTGCCAAAGGCGACATCCGCACCCTCGGACGTCTCACCACCGAGAACTTCCGCGGCCCCCTCCAAACGATCATTCCTTGGGCCACCAACCATTTCACCGAAACCCTCATCGCCCGCGTTTCCGAGAAATTCGGCGACGACTTCTGGGGCTTCTGGATGCTCGGCGGTATGTCCGGTGGCGGCATGGGCTTCATTGTCGATCCCTCCCGCAAGCAGGAGGCCCTCAACATCATCCACGGCATCATGCTCCAAACCAAAAGCGAACTGGAGAACGCCCTCCCCTTCGCAATGGACCCCGTCGTTTACGATTTTGGGATCAATTCACACGGCACCTTCGGAACCCTGCACCGAGGAGCAGACGCCCTCCTCCCCCCCGCCTTCTACCATCTCTCACTCGGCGACACCCTCCGCACTCAGCCCACCAACCTCTCGCTCACCCGCCGGGCCGAGCTCGATCAATTCGCGCGCGCCTGCCGCACTAATCCCGCCTTCTCATCATCGGTCGAAGCCCTCTTTGAAACCCTCATCCCACGCGCCAGCGAGGATCAGGGAGAACGCCGCTCCCTCGGTGAACTTCTCAAGAACAACGGCTTCGACCACGCCCAGCACGAAGAGATACGCAAAGACCTTCTCGATGGCCGTATCGGCCTCTCCCAAAACCGTCTCCCCGCCATCACCTCGATCAAAGACGTCGACCCCAAGGACATCACCGACTTCAGCGTCTCCGGAAAGACAGAACACCTCGTCCTCGGTGAAAATGCCCTCGCCGCTGGCGAAGTCGGCGTCATCACCCTCGCCGCCGGGGCCGGCTCCCGCTGGACCCAGGGCGCCGGAGTCTGCAAAGCCCTGCACCCCTTCGCCCGCCTCGGTGGACGCCATCGCACCTTTATCGAGACCCACCTCGGCAAGTCCCGCAAACGAGGCACCGCAGCAGGCACGCCCATTCCCCACCTCTTCACCACTTCCTACCTCACTCACAAACCCACCCGCAGCTTCCTCGACACCGTTTCCGACTACCACTACCCCGGACCTCTCTACCTCTCACCAGGCCGCTCCGTAGGCCTCCGCATGGTCCCTTCCGTGCGCGACCTCCGCTTCGCTTGGGAAGAGATGCCCCAGCAAGTCCTCGACGAGCAGCAGCAGAAAATGCGGGACTCCCTGCGCTCCGCCCTCATCGGCTGGGCCAAAAGCACCGGCGAAACCTCGGACTACACCGACAACCTTCCCCTCCAGTGCCTCCACCCCGTCGGCCACTTTTACGAAGTCCCCAATCTCCTCCTCAACGGCACCCTCGCCGACCTTCTCACCGAACGCCCGCAGCTCAAAACTCTCATGCTGCACAACATCGACACCCTTGGGGCCGACGTTGACCCCGCCCTCCTGGGCCACCACCTCGCCAGCGATACCGGACTGACCTTTGAAGTTATTACCCGCCGCCTCGAAGACCGAGGAGGTGGCCTTGCCTCCGTCAACGGCAGCCCGCGTCTCCTCGAAGGCCTCGCAATGCCGCGCGAAGAGGACGAATTCAACCTCTCCTACTACAACTCGATGACGACCTGGATCGACATCGACAAGCTTCTCGATCTCTTCGGTGTCACCCGCCAAGACCTCCTTTCCCGCGATCAGGAAAAGATCACGCAAGGGATTCGCCAAGTCGCCTCCCGCCTCCCGACCTACATCACCCTCAAGGAGGTCAAAAAACGTTGGGGCAACGGCCAAGAAGATGTCTTCCCGGTCACCCAGTTCGAAAAACTCTGGGGCGACCTCACCACCCTTCCCGAGATCGCATCAAAATTCATCGTTGTCCCCCGCTCACGAGGCCAACAATTAAAAGACCCCGCCCAACTCGACGCCTGGCTCCGCGACGGCTCCGCCGCCCACCTCGAATCTCTCTGCGAGTGGTC
This sequence comes from Akkermansiaceae bacterium, assembly GCA_047634075.1. Classification (GTDB taxonomy): domain Bacteria; phylum Verrucomicrobiota; class Verrucomicrobiia; order Verrucomicrobiales; family Akkermansiaceae; genus SW10. The sequence continues at coordinate 316 of JBLIDI010000087.1, read as the reverse complement.
GCTCGAGTGCCCCGCAAAAGATCGGTAGCCAAATCGCTCCAGCTCTTGGCCGTTCGCGGTTTTGATACCGAGCAGAATTCTAATCGCCATGCGCCCACCTCTTGATGGGGAAAACCCGGCTGCGAAATGGTCTCGTTTCGAACGAAATCTCTTCAACCACGAAGTGGCAGGAAACCAAAGAACCGCTCTCACCTCCGCTTGCCTGCCCTTCTTCTGAAAGTTTGCAGTCCGACGGCCACTTCAAAGCCAAGTCACGATAAAAGCACCCTCAAACTTCCACCGCCTCCGCCAGCATCTTGCGATATTCCGCAGCCGG
>JBLIDI010000086.1:0-14280 GCA_047634075.1 Akkermansiaceae bacterium | reverse complement strand
AATCCTACCAGCGACTGCTCTCAAGCGGAGAAGCACCCCCTGAATCCAAAACCCCTCCCACAACAACCGACATCCGCTCCCTCATCAAAGATCCCTACGTCCTTGAATTCCTCACCCTTCCGGAGCCACACAATGAATCGGATGTTGAATCAGCCATCATCTCCCAGCTCCAGCAATTCCTGCTCGAAATGGGGCACGGCTTTTCCTTCGTCGCCCGTCAGATGCGAATCAGCACCAAGACCTCCCACTTCTTTCTTGATCTGGTCTTCTATCACTATGTCTTGAAATGCTTCGTCGTCATCGACCTCAAAACAGCAAAACTCACCCATCAGGACATTGGGCAAATGGACATGTCTGTCCGCATGTTCGACGACCTCAAACGTGGTCCCGACGACAACCCCACCATCGGCATCATCATCTGCAGTGACAAAGATGAAACCGTCGTCCACTACTCGGTCCTCAAGGACAACGAACAGCTCTTCGCGTCCAAATACCGCACTCTTCTACCCACCGAAGAAGAACTTGCCGCTGAGATCGAACGCGAGAGAAACCTCCTCGAGTAAAAGCTCCCCAAAAAAAAAATCCGCGCAAATCCCCTCCCATTCGTTCATTTGCTCATTTCTTCCCCCTCAACCAAGCCAACTGCTGACCTCCAACTTCCAACCGACAACTCCCAAAGCCACCACTGACCATTGAAAATTCACGCAACCCTTCTTCCTCGACCTCAATGATCAATGCAGCATAGTTACGACACCGAAACTTTTGCCGCCTGATGACTCTCGATTCCCTCTCCACTCAGATTTCCCAGTTGGATCGCGAGCTCAAAAACGCTGCATCCAAGTCCGTCAATATCCTCCTCACCGCACGGAACTGGATGATCGGGTTCTACCTCGTCGAATTCGAGCACTCTGGAAAAGACCGAGGCGAATACGGGAAATCACTCACCGAAGAACTCGCAAAGCGTCTTGATACAAAAGGTCTTTCCGCTCGTAATCTCTGGCTTTTCCGGTAATTCTATCTCGCTTACCCTCAGATCGGCCTCGCTTTTGGAGATCACCCCCGAATTCTGGAGACACTGTCTGTAGAATCCCAAAAAAACTCCCAACCCATTGAATTAGAGCGTGAAAGAATTCTGCAATCACCGGTCGCAGAATCTCAAAAATCTCTCAAAACTGCCCCAACAAACATTCTGCGATCACTGGTCGCAGAATTCACTCAGTCTTCAATTTGGCAGAAAAATCTGGATCAACTGCCAAAGCAACACGTCCCAGGAGAAAAGCTCTTACTCAAGCTTTCCTACACCCATTTACAAAGACTCCTCCCCCTCGATGACCCACTCCAACGGACTTTCTACGAAATCGAAGCCATCAAAGGCACTTGGTCCGTTCGTGAACTAAGACGCCAAATTTCCAGCCTCTACTTCGAGCGCTCCGGAATGTCCGCCAGCCCTGAAAAACTCTCTCAGCTCACCCAAGAGAAGACCGAACCTCAGACCACGCAACACCTCCCCAAGGACCTCTACACCTTCGAGTTCCTCGGCCTCCCAAATCACCTCGCCGTCGAGGAGTCCGATCTCGAAACCTCCCTTCTCGACCACCTCCACAGCTTCCTCCTCGAATTCGGCCATGGCTTTTGCTTCGAGGCCCGCCAAAAGCGCATCCTCATCGGCGAGGAATACTTCTTTGTCGATCTCGTCCTCTACCATCGCATCCTCAAATGCCACATCCTCATTGAGCTGAAAGTCGGAGCCTTCTCCCACGAGAATGCCGGCCAGCTTAATACCTACCTCAACTACTACCGCGCCGAAATCAGCGAAGACTCGGACAACCCACCCATCGGCATCCTACTCGTTGCCGATAAGAATAAAGCCCTCGTCGAATATGCCACTGTCGGCATGGACCAGAATCTCTTCGTCCGGGAATACCTCCTCCAACTCCCCTCGAAAGAAATCCTCACCTCCTTCATTCAGCGGGAATTCGAAATCCTTTGAGTCTCTTTTCAGAACGCCCCAACCAAGCTCATTTGTTCATTCCGCAATCGTTCACTTGTTCATTTCCCCTCCCCCCACAGCCATTCCCCCAAGCCTGAAGGACTTGCGTTCCCGCAATCCCCTGGAAAGGTTGGAACCACCCAACATTTTTCTACCGATCCACATTCCCAAAGATTCTCCTCACTCCAATCCCGCATTATTAAATGTTCTTTTGAACATTATCATATTGCCTAACTCTCCTGTTTTCTTCATCATCTCACCAATGAAAAACAACCTCCAAAACCTCCCCACTTCCGCACAAGACGCATCATCAAAACTCCGCACCGTCCTCAAAAACCGCCACCGCCTCACCGAACTTTCCACTTCTGATTTCCTCGCCGGATACCAAGCCATCTTCTTCCTCGCCCCCGGCCTCCACCCCGACGAATCAGATCATAACGAAGGAGGCTGGCCCCTCGGCTGGATGAGCATCGCCAAAGAAGCCTTCCGCCGCGCTGCCTTATTGTCTTATCCAAAATTACTCATTGCCAAGTCGCGCTCGATCCGGGCGAACTTAAATCGTGATTATTTTTCTCCGACAAGCAAACGTAGACCCCAGTGCCAAAGGCTCAATTTCACTAACGATCCAAGACTGTTGTTTTATCAGGATTAAGAACGCCGAACTTTATCCTGAAGGACTCCAATTCCACCCTAGAAAGGGGATCGATTATGACTTGATCCGTAAGACAGGAAGTGGCGACTGGATTGAACCAATGTCCAAAATAAAATATGACTTCCTCTTTATCTACAAACTTTACGATTACATCCCTAGACACTTAGAGATCCTTTACCCCAAGGCATCACAACTCCATCAAATCCGACAGAGAGAAAATGAATTTAGCGGGACCGCGACTGAAGATCAGTCAAAATAAATGCTTCGATTTAGTCCATAAAAACGGAATAATGGTCCATGGCCCGCTGGACTCGCGATCAACTTCTCCTCGCTCTGAACCTCTACCATCAGACGCCCTTTGGGAAACAACATAAGACACACCCACCGATTGTTGAACTCGCTAAGAAAATTGACCGCACACCGAGCGCTGTAGCGATGAAGTTGAGTAACTTCACCTACCTTGATCCGGCTGAAGGAGGAAAAGGCCTTTCTGGAGCCAGTAGAACTGACCAAGAAATCTGGGCTGAATTTGACGGTGAATTCGAAACGCTTGCAGATCTTACTGAACCTATTTTGTCTCCAGAGATCACTACACCCGTGGGTCCCACTGAAGTCAAAGCTCTCGTCACCCAACGCCGCCACCAGTCATTTTTCCGCAAAGTAGTTTTAGGAAGCTATGGCAATCGGTGCGCGATCACGGGCCTCTCCGTCCCAAGTCTCTTGCGTGCTAGCCATATCATTCCTTGGAGCCAATCCGAAGAGAACCGTCTAAATCCCAGCAACGGACTCTGTCTGTCGGGAACCTATGACCTTGCCTTCGATCAATTTCTCATTTCCTTCGACAAGAACCTGAAGCTCGTCGTCAGCCAAAAACTCAAATCTGCGAAAGCGAATACGGAACTCACCCGCTTATTCCTCGAAAAAGAGGGATCGAAGCTTTTGCTTCCAGAAAAACATCTGCCAGACTCCTCCTGTCTCAGTTGGCATCGTCAACAGCTTCACTAAGAAAACGTTCACTTAATCTTCTCCAGACCGCTACATCGATCATGACAATTCGTATTCCTTGGCTTCCTGAACACCAACAGTCGGTCCTCGAGCTATATCTCAAAACCGATGGGAATTCCGCAGACCTAAAAGATCCAACAGTTTTAGAACTGGCAACAATCCAGCAACGAAGTGCCGACAGCGTCGGTTACAAACTTGGTAATTATCGATTCTTAGACCCAGTGGCCGAAAACAAAAAACTGAAGGGGTTGGATGGAATAAGTAAGGCTGACGTATGGGCTTGGAAAAAACACTCCGGAAGGAAATTATCCAATCGGTCTATCAAAAAAATTATTCAAAAAGGTTGGAACGACGAGTTCGGGATCTCGAATTCTGAGGAGGTAGACAAATCCAATTCTCAGCCGCATCTAACCGCCATACCAGTAGTCCAAACCGTGGAACTTAAGAGCGAATTTATCGCTGAAATCACAAGAAGGCTGCGATGCAGAGAATCAAAAGCATTTGGTTTGTCTCTAATTGCAAAACCCTTCGCCATTCTCACCGGAGCTTCTGGAACAGGAAAAACGAAGCTGGCCGAATCACTGGCGACCCACCTTGGAAACTCTCAGAAAAACAACTCCGCAGTCATAGCCGTCGGCGCTGATTGGACGGACAACCTTAATGTCCTTGGCTTCGTCAATCACTTGCGGCTCGACAAAGACTCGGGACGACCGACTTACCAAAGCACTCCAGTTCTCGATCTTTTACTCCGCGCGAGCGAAGCTTCTAACTCCCAGACCCCTTATTTTCTCATCCTCGATGAGATGAATCTCTCGCACGTCGAGCGCTACTTCTCAGACTTCCTTTCGGTGATGGAGCAAAAAGAAGGACACTTTGACCTCCACTCGGAAGGACCCGCCGATGACACGGACTTCACGCTCCCCGTCTCCGGTGACAACACCACGCGCGTTCCTCAAAAGCTCGCTTACCCCTCAAATCTCTTCGTGATCGGGACCGTGAACATTGACGAAACCACCTACATGTTCAGCCCCAAGGTCCTCGACCGTGCAAACGTGATTGAGTTCAAAGTAGAAGGGTCGCAGTTTGAAAAATTCCTCAAGAACCCAAGCGGCTACCCCGAGGTCGAAGTCGCTCAGCCCGGCGTGGCGGAAGGTTTCCTGGACCTGGCCCGCAAGGCCCGCCAAGACGGAGGGATCGACCCGCTCTATGGCGACACTGCCACTTCAATCACCGGCCATCTCATGGATCTCTTCAACATGATGCAGGCCGCCCGCTTCGAGTTCGCCTACCGGACCGGCCACGAAATCTCCCGCTACCTCCGCGCCAGCCAACACCTCGCCGCCAATAAAGCAGACTGGCAATCTGATGATGCGACAAAGACCGATTGCTGGAAGAAAGACCTCGATACCCAGATCCTCCAGAAGATCCTCCCCAAACTTCACGGAAGCATCGGCCGCATTGCCCCCCTCATCACCGCCCTCTCCCATTACTGCGAGACCGGAGAAACGGACAAAGCGCAAAGCCTTCGTGATCTTTTAAAAGAACCATTTGGCGATGAAGAAGAAGCCAAGGCCCTTTTCCCCCGCTCGGCTTCCAAGCTGAGAGAAATGGCGAAAACACTCTCGGTGGAACAGTTTGTCAGCTTTATCTCATAAGACATGAGCGCCGGGGGCTTCGACATTCTTGCCATTCCCCTTCCGGATGGTGATGGACTGGCCGGTGCCAATCTCATTCTCGCCCTCTCCGGACCCGAAGTCTCTCTGGACTCCGACAATTGCCAAACCTACGAGGATGAATTGCCCGCCGGCTGGCGCGGACGGAAGTCAAAGGAAGACGGCAGCCCCCCGCCCATTGTCCTGCAGGATCACTCCAATGGCCTGCGCATCCGCCTCCTCGAAACAAGACCCTACGACTGGGCCCTCGAAGGAAAGGGAACGGAGAAGCTTCACATCAAAAGCCCCCTCGAAGACAAGCACCGCCAGCGCTGGTCCATCCGTCGTCAGAAGGACGCAGCTCCCTCGGGCAGCTTCACCGTCATCAACCATCTCGGGCTTTCAGCTCTCGCAATCCTCGCTGAAGACGGCGAAACGATCCTCTCCGTCCCCCTCGAATTCATCTCCAGCAAGCTCGACTTCGATACCGAATACCGTCGCATGACGGAGGACATCGCTGACTTCTGCGAGCAACTCCTCCTCTCTTGGGATGCTCCAACCTCCCTCACCTTTTCCTCTTCGCACGACGAAGAAGCCCGCCTGATCCTAGAGCAGTTCCTCTTCCTTCGCCACTTCCTCACCGATGAACGCCTCGGCCGCCTCCTCGAGATGATCGAGCGCAATCCCCACTCCCAGCTCGAACAAATCAGGACCTGGACTCCCGCCGCGATGGTCCGCTCCACCCAACACCTATCCGATCCCCAGGGAATGCTCCGCGACTGGCAGCGCAGCGGAGGGCAACGGACTCCCGGCGAAGCCCTCGAAGTCCGCAAAGAGGACAACCGCGACACCCCGCCAAATCGCTTCCTGAAATTCGCCCTCAACAGCTTTCGCGCAATCTGCCTGGAAGTGGCCGAAACAGGCGGGGAGCATTCCCAAACCGGAAACGAAGCCCGAACTCTCCTCGACCGACTCGATGGGATCCTCGCCCGCCGCTTCTTCCGGGACCTCGGTCCCCTCGCCCGCCTCCCGCTCGACAACCAGACCCTACAAAAAGGCGAAGGCTATCGCGAAGTTCTCCAAGCGTGGATTCTTACCAGAGCCGCCGCCAGCCTCAACTGGGATGGCCAACAGGACAGCTACCAAGGAAGCAGCCGCGACGTCGCCACACTCTACGAATACTGGATCTTCCTCAAGGTCCACAAGCTTCTGGAGGACTTTCCAGGAATGATCCGCAAGGACGGCAGCGGCCTTCCAGAATCATTCATCAAAGAAGGAGACGGAGGGATCAAACTCAACCTGAAGAGCGGGAAGCATTCTCTCTCTCGATTCATCCTCGCAAGCGGAACGGAAAGCAACCTGTGCATCGACCTCCACTACGAGCGGACCTTTCAATCAAACACGCAAGCAAACTCCGGAGCCTCCTACTCCCGCAACTTCCGACCCGACTACACCCTCAGCATCTATCCGGAAAGCTTTGACGATGAGCAAAAAGCCTTGGAAGCCGGTCAAGCCTCGCACCTCCACTTCGACGCCAAGTATCGCGCCGAGAAGTTGGCTAAAATCTTCGGCGACGAAGATGAAGACGAAGAACAGTTGGCCAACGAGAAGAGCACCGGAAAAGCCTCAGGGAACTACAAGCGGGCGGACCTTCTCAAGATGCACACTTACAACGATGCCCTGCGCCAAACCATCGGCTCCTATGTGCTCTACCCCGGTGATGGCGACCCCAATGAGATGAGGAAATTTCACGAAATTGCCCCCGGCGTGGGAGCCTTCGTGATGAAGCCCGGAAACGAAGAATGCCTCGAAGCTTTGGCAGGATTTTTGGGAGATGTTTTCAAACACCAGCAATCCCAGTTCACGCAGTTCCGCTACCTCGCGGAGACCAACTTCACGACACATCGCAATCCCCCACAAATTCTCGAAGAGAGCAAATTGGAGTTCAATGTCGCCCGCCATGATGCTCCCTGTGTCATTATGTGGATCCATGCGAAGAACGAAGGCGCCTTCAAAGCAGCCGGCTTCGCCTATTGCCGTGTCGAGCTTGGACCGGATAGCAAGCGGACTCTCAATCTCAACCTTAGCACTGAAATTGGCTCCGAATTCATCCCTGCTGGAAAAGGACAAGGTGGGAGAATGACCGGCCTTGGCTGGCGGGCCAAGATCAGAGGCGCGCGCTTTCTCTCAGTCCAGTCACTGAAAGACTACATCAAGGAGAAAGGCCAGAGCGGGAATATCAAATCTTCTTTTAAAGCCAAAAGCTACCTCCTCTACGAGTTCGACCAAGCCAGCACGATTCACAAATTCGACCTCGCCGAAGCCCATGCAAAGCATCGCTCTAAATCGGACTCCGAATACATGGCAGTGAGTTGTTCGTGGAAAGAAATCCTAAAGAGCCAAGATCCTCCCTCAAAACCAAAGACCTAGGAACACGAGGAGCCTCCTGAGTTGCAAACCGAGGAGGCCAAACACCAAGCCGATCAGCTCCTCCTTGGATCCAAAATCGAATCCTTCCTCCCCAATCGGGAACTCGAAGACCTCTTCCTCACCCGCCAAGGCCAACAGATCACCCTCCCCGAAAAGAACCTCCCCTCCCAACGACCTGTCCTCCGTAGCTTCAGCGAAGAAGGAAGCGCTGACCTGGCACCGGGAGGAGCTTTTCCAAGCCTAGCGATCCGATGTGGAGGTATTTTAAATGTCAGACGATTTGCATGAATTGTTGTGATCAGGGAAACCTTGGCTGGGCAGGGTGGCCCCAAGGGATGCCGGGCGCACTGCTTGAGGTGGGTGCTTTTTCCCTTATCCGAAGAATTCAGAGGTTCCGGTTTCTGAAATCACGGTATGACGAAGAGGTTTGCAGTCCGGGCAGCTTTCACAACAGCGGCAAGGCAGGGAATAATGACATCGCGCCCTGACAACGTCCCCGCTAGGTTTATCGACATGAGAATATTGCTCCTGCCTGTCGCCCTGCTTTTGGGTGCAGGTTTAGGCTTTTCCATCGAGCCCCATCCCGATGCCGTGCCTAACTCCCATAGGCCGGGCGAGGTCGACAACGCGGCCAACGTGAAGTTCATCGTCCCGGACCCGCAGACACTCCCCGGAATTGTTCTTGATGAAACTGATGCCGTTCTTAAGGGGAAGTGGCAATACTCAACCCACACCCCGCCTTACCTTGGCATTGGCTATCTCCACGATCAGAAGTCGGACAAGGGGAAAAAATCGGCAACCTGGACACCGGATTTTCCGAAAGACGGGAAATACGAAGTGAGGGTGTCCCACTGCTACAACCTGAGACGCTCGACCACCACGCCCGTCACGATTCTCCATGCGGCCGGCACAACGACGATCCGGATCAACCAGCAGAATGTTCCAAAACACAGAAAACTTTTCCGCTCACTGGGAGTGTTTGAATTCAAGAAAGGAAAGACCGGCTCGGTGACCATTTCCAACGAGGGAACCGAAGGAAAATATGTCATCGTCGATGCCGTTCAATTCCTGGCTGATCCCGCAAAAGGAGACGCCCCAAAGCGCTGATCCTATGAAAAGAATAGGGCGGGTATCGCGTGAAATTTATTTTTCATCCTGAAAATGAAGGGTTTTGTATGAGGGCATCGTAACTATTCCTGTTCTTGGTCCGCTTGGGACGGCGGGTAGGGAGTGAACGCGCGCCAGCTTTAAGACCGAAGAAAGGAAATGAAGAAGACCGAAGAAAGGAAATGAAGATGAGAAACTTGACCCTTTCATTTTGCTTGTTGGCAGCTCACTTGCTCAAGGCGGACGACGACTTCACGTCGAAGGTTGAACCTCTCTTAAAGGAGCGATGCTTCGAGTGTCACTCCCATGAAGCTGGGAAAATGAAGGGAGGGCTTTCCCTGGACTCCAAAAGCGGCTGGGTCACAGGAGGCGACAGTGGACCGGCGATCGTTCCGGGAAAACCGGACGAGAGCCTCTTGATCCAAGTCATTCGCTATCAAGACGAGGACTATGAAATGCCACCCAAGAAGCAGCTCCCCGATGCCGAAATCGAGATCCTCGTCAATTGGGTAAAGCGGGGTGCACCCGACCCACGGGAGACAACGAGAGCGCCGCTCGCCAATTCTGATTGGTGGTCGTTACGGAAGCTCGTCGCGCCGGAGGTGCCCGGCGGAGAGCATCCAATTGATGCCTTCATCAGACATAAATTAACCGAATCAAAACTCGAGCCGACCAAGCGGGCAGACCAAACGACGCTCGCGCGAAGACTCTTCGTTGATCTCCATGGTTACTTACCGACCCCGGACGAGACCGAGTCATTTGTAGACGATGAGGATCCGCTGGCCTACGCGAACCTCGTCGATGACCTCCTCGCTTCTCCCCGCTACGGCGAGCGTTGGGCGCGGCACTGGTTGGATACGATCCACTTTGCGGATTCGCACGGATGCGAGCACGATGTGAAGCGACCGAATGCCTGGAGGTTTCGGGACTATGTCATCGAGCGCTTGAATGAGGATGTGCCGTGGGATCGATTCGTCCGGGAACAACTGGCCGCGGATGTCTTCTTCCCTGAGGAGCCGCAACTGACGGCCGGCTTGGGATTCATCGCGGCGGGCCCTTTGGAGGCGAGTCGGGCGGGAACGGCACCGGTCACCTTCGACTACCTCGATCGGGACGATATCGTGATGCAAACGATGGGAGCGATCGTAAGCACAACCGCGAGTTGTGCCCGCTGCCATACCCACAAGTTCGACCCGATCACCCAGGAAGATTATTACTCGTTGCAGGCGGTTTTCGCCGGAGTCGGAAAAGGCGATATCGAATACGAAACCTCCACAGAGGTCATGATGCATCGCAAAGAAATGGAGAGCTTGATCGCGGCGGCTGGAAGTCGGAACTTGAGTGTCCTTTTGCAAGCGCAGTATGGCGAGATTGTCAGTCAGTGGATCTCTGATCGGAAGAAGAATCTCGTCGAGTGGAGTGTCCTAACACCGGAAGTGTTTATGGCCTCGGGCGGGAGCAAATTGTCGAAACAAAAGGATCACTCCATTTTTGCCGACGGCCCAATCGCAGACCAGGAAACTTACACCGCGACTGCGCAGGTTGACTTAAAGCGCCTCACCGCCGTTAGAGTGGAAGTGATGAAGGACGAGCGACTGCCGATGGGCGGGCCGGGGAGGGCTGGAAACGGAAACCTTCATTTGGCCGAAGTGGACTTGCAATGGTTTGCGCCCGGAGCGGACACTTCGGTCTCGCTAAAAATCGCGCGCGCCTCGGCAGATTTCGATCAGGAGGGCTGGACCTCGGGACAGGCGATCGACGGTGATCCAGTCACCGGGTGGGCCATCTTTCCGAGGATCAATGAATCGCACCACATCGTGTTCGAGCTCGCTAAACCCATCGATCTTACAACTGGGGGCAGGCTCGCGGTCACGCTGAAACAACTGAATCCCCCGAAGCATCTCATCGGTCGCTTTCGCCTGTCCGCGACCGGTGCGGAAGGCGGGGCTGCGCAGATCTTACCTTCGGAAGTAATCGAGGGGCTCAAGAAGCCAGAGGCCCAGAGAACCGATGGCGAAAAGGTCATGCTAGCTGCGGCCGCTTTGGAAACTTACGCAAAAAAACGACTCGGCACCTTGCCACCCAAGGCCACCGTCTACGGCGTTTCTTCCTCATGGTCGCATGCCAAGAAACTGGCGACTCCACAGGAGCCCAAGGTGGTCCACCTCCTGCGCCGCGGTGATATCGACAAGCCTGTTCGGGAAGTAGAACCGGGTGCAATTTCCGCGATCAATCACCTCCCCGGTCGCTTCGAACTTCCCGATCCGAAGAACGAATCGGCGAGACGGGCGGCCCTCGCCGAGTGGCTGATCCACGAGGACAATCCCCTCGCCTGGAGGAGTATTGTGAACCGGGTGTGGCACTACCACTTCGGTCGTGGTCTCTGCGATACTCCAAACGATTTTGGCAGAATGGGAAGTCAGCCGAGCCATCCCGAATTGTTGGATTGGTTGGCCGTTTGGTTCCGCGATGAAGCGAAAGGTTCATTGCAGGAACTGCACAAGCTGATCCTGACCAGTGAAACTTGGCAGCAGGCCAGTCAGGTGCCTCCCAACGCGAAGGACTCGGACAATCGCCTCTTGTGGCGTATGAACCGACAGCGCATGGATGCCGAGGTGTTTCGTGATTCGATTCTCCGCCTGTCGGGGCGGCTCGACCTGAGTATGGGTGGACCGGGGATTGAGCAGTTTGAAAAATGGCAAGGACCGCAAGCGACCCCCGCCTTGGATTACTCGAGTTATGATTGGCATTCGCCCGGCGCTTCCCGCAGGAGCATCTATCGCGTGGTTTGGCGTGGAATCTCCGATCCCTTCATGGAGGCCCTCGATTTCCCGGACTTGGGATTGCTGGCACCCAAGCGTGGTTTCTCGGTGTCGGCACTTCAATCCTTGGCCGTCTTCAACAATGACTTTGTCCTCCATGGAAGTGAGTGGCTCGCGCAGCGGGTCGAGTCGGAAGGGGGCGATTTGGAGGCACACCTGCAGCGCGCCGTTCGCCTCGTGTGGCTCCGTCCTCCATCCGCCAGCGAACATGTTGGATTTTCAAACTACGCACGAAAGCACGGATTGTCCGCCTTTTGCCGGGTCCTTTTAAACAGCAATGAATTCCTCTTTATCGAATGAAACGTAGATCATTTTTGTGGGATGTTGGAGGAGGCCTGGGCGGTGTCGCGATGGCGCAGATGCTGACGCGTGATGCCTTGGGAAGCCCCAAACCTGAGTTAAACGGTGGCATTCATCATCCGGCCAAGGTCAAGCGCGTCATCCAGCTCTTCATGACCGGCGGGGCGAGTCCGATGGACACCTTCGACTACAAACCGACACTCGAAAAACTGCACGGACAGAAGTTGGGGCCGAAGGAAAAGCCGGAGGGCTTCACCGCGATGCCCGGAGCCTTAATGAAGAGCCCCTTCGAATTCAAACAGCACGGGGAATCGGGTCGCTGGGTGAGCAGCGTATTTCCGCACCAGGCAAAGTGGGTCGATGAAATGGGATTCCTGATGGCGATGAAGTCGAAGACCAACGTTCACGGACCGGGGACCTACATGATGAATTCCGGCTTCCTGCTGCCGGGCTTCCCCTGCCTTGGAGCATGGACCTCCTATGCCCTTGGCAACCTGACCGACAACCTCCCGACCTTCGTCGTCCTGCCCGACTCCAAGGGGCTCCCTTACAATCAGCGAGGTCCCTTTTCCGCGGGCTTCCTCCCGGCGGTCCATCAAGGAACTGTCATCAAGGCCGGTGGCGCGAATCCGGTGCCCAACCTTTTCGCGAACGAGCGCTTCGACTTTGCAAATCCAACTGCCGAGCGGGACGGACTCGCCTTGCTTCGTCAGATGAACGAGGGTCACGCGAGCGAACGTGCCGACGACACCCGCCTGGAATCGCGGATTCGTTCCTACGAGCTGGCGGCAAAGATGCAGCTCTCCGCACCTGAAGCCTTTGACTTGAGCAAGGAAACTGAGCTCACCCGAAAGTCTTATGGCCTCGACGACAAGGTGACCGAGGACTTTGGAAAGCGCTGCTTGCTGGCACGCCGCCTCTGCGAGCGAGGAACCCGTTTCGTGCAAGTCTGGAGTGGCCCACAAGGAGCGGTGAAGAACTGGGACAACCATGGCAGCATCTCCAAAGAGTTGCCGCCAATCGCCGCCAGCGTTGACCAGCCGATCGCGGCACTGATCGAAGACTTGAAGGGACGCGGCCTCTTTGAAGACACCCTGCTCATCTGGACCACCGAGTTTGGACGCACTCCGTTTGCGCAAGGAGGAGACGGACGGGACCATAACGGTGGAACCTTTGTGACCTGGATGGCGGGGGCGGGAATTAAGGCCGGCTCATCCTACGGACAGAGCGACGAGTGGGGCTACCAGACCTTAGAAGGGACCACCTACTGCTACGATCTGCATGCCACGATCCTACATCTCATGGGGATCGACCACAAGCGCCTGACCTTCCTGCAAAACGGAATTGATCGCCGCCTCACCGACGTCCACGGGCATGTCGTTCATGACCTTCTCGGATGATGTTCTCCTCCGCTCGACCGGCACGCCCCATGGCGGCAAAAATTTATCGACCAGGAGTGGAGGCACTGGCCTCTTCCGCTAAAACCACTCCTGAAAGGCAGACAGCAGCGAGCCGCAGTTTCTCAGGGTGGATCTTTTTATCTTTGATATTTTAAGAATTTTCAACCCACACAAGAACGTCCCGTCAGCCTCTCTCACTTACTTTTCTCGCTTTCAGAATGACCCCGAATTCTTTCGGTTGTTTCGATTGCTAGCTCTCTGAAATTCCCTCGAATCGCGCAGGTGACTGATAGAAAAATGACCAAGACTACGGAGAAGATTATCAAGATGACCATCAGTCTTACTTCTTAAAACCAGCTTCCCGCTTTTCGTCCACTCGTGCTGGCTTCAATTTCTTCCAGTCCGCTGGATTGGGCAGTTTGAGATGCTGTTTCCCGTTGCCATATTCGTCGAGGTTCGCATTGAGATCGTCTTCGGTCAGAGGGTTCGACCTTACGCCACCTTCAGGGACTTCAAGACCGGCGGTCCACACGATGGCATTCAGCACCACGGTGCGGAATCCATCGAGCGCCCATCCGTGATGGTAATGTCCCCCGGTGAAGCCAACTCCGCGACCACCGTTTGGCCGTTCATAACCCCACATGAGAGTTTGCTCTTTGTTCAGACCCTCGACACCGTGCTGATTCCAGAGATTGATATACTTGTGCATGTTTTCCCGGGTCGGAGTTGCGGTGACAAGGTCGAGGACTTTTTTGCGATCATCCACGAAACGCATGTTGTAGTAAAACTCGTCGAGACAGGTGATTGTCTCGGGGACTCCATTGCCGACCTCGTGCCCCTTCATCACCTTCATGTCAGCGACCCAGTGTGGGTTCACCGACCAATCGGACTCCATCGCGCCCCCGATCCATGGCTGGTAATA